>NZ_JBSKBR010000033.1:0-37655 GCF_053714315.1 Mesorhizobium sp. PL10
ACAACCTACCATATGGCACCTTGATGCCGGGGAGCAGGAGCCATCCACCCCATCACTATTGGACGACAGCATGCCGCCGTCGAAACGGGCGACGACGGACTGGCCTCCGACAGATGACAAACCGCTCAGCGATAGCGTAAGATTATTCATGGTGGATGTGGTCTCCGGAAATGACCAGGATTGGCGTAAGCAACCAAATCTTACGTCATTTCAACGGCTTGCACCACATCCGCCAACCCGCCGCGAATTTTTCGGGTTAGCAACCCAAGGCCTATGCCGGTCGGGCTTGATCATGCGATCCCGACGGTGCCGCAATGGCGGTTGGCGGCCTTGCCGCGCTACATCTCCACGGCGGAAGTCGAGCGGGTTATTGCGTCGTGCGACATCACGACGCCAATGGGCGTCCGGGACCGCGCAGTGCTTCTCCTGCTTGCACGTCTCGGCCTGCGCGCCGGCGACATTTCGGGCATGCGCCTCGACGACATTGACTGGAGCGAGGGAACCTTGCGCGTTCGCGGCAAAGGACGTCGCGAGGTCCGGCTTCCGCTGCCCCAGGACGCTGGCGATGCCATTATCGATTATCTGCGAGACGCCCGTCCGCCTGCCGCCTGTGAGCAGATTTTCCTGCGGACCGTTGCACCGTTTCGGCCATTGGTGAGCGCAAGTGTCTCGAGCATCGTCAGCCTTGCGCTTGGGAGGGCCGACATCGACCACGCGCCGTCTCGAGGCGCCCATCTTCTGCGGCAAAGGCAAACCAGCCGTTCATGGCTTCAAGGCCCATGTTGGCGCCGACGCCGATACGGCGCTTGTGGAGGAGATCGCCATCACGCCCGCCAACATCAATGACGGCAAGGCCGGTCCTGATGCGCTTCCCGATGATCCGGGTGAGGTGTTTGCCGACAGTGCCTATCGCGGCAATCATTTCGGCGACGCGGTGCGCGCCAAGGGTGGAACGCCACGCATCGTCGCCACCGGTATGTGGGGACGGGACGAAGCTGAAACACTGGCGCGCCTTGAGGCCTGGAACCAACCGATCCACCGCATTCGTGGTCGGATCGAGAAGATCTTCGGCACATGGAAACGAAGCTACGGCCTTCGCCGAATGCGATGGCGCGGGCTTGCAAAGGCAGGCGTTCAAATTCGCCTCACTGCCATCGCCTACAATATGAAACGCAGTTTGAAGGTCATCGCTAAGGGCGCATAGCGGGCAAGACCACCACTGGCGCTCACACAAGAGCGCCAAAAGCCCAGCCGACCACTTGCCGCGGATATCTTTCCGCCCATTGCCCTGAAACCCGACAAAATCAAACAAAATCAACGCAAAGCGCGTCTCGCGCACACGTCTCCTAGTTGAGAGCCGTAAACAGGATGCATCGTTCTCGTTTTGTCTTGAACTGTGAATCCTCTCGCGGACCTCACGCTGGCAAACACGGCGTGATCGGCTCTGAAAAGCTTCGTACGCAAGGGGTCGCCGAAGACACTAGAAAGGCACGAGCGCCAGCGCAGTGTCAGAAGAGAGAGCCAATGCGGGCATCGATAGCCTCCCGATGAACGAGGATGATCGACGCGGTCACTGCGAAGAGCGTGATCGCGAGATACATGGCCCTGTTCGGCGCTGGCACACGAACCGACGCAATGTGAGCAACGCTCAAAAGAACGAAGACGGTGTTCACGGCCGGCAGGAACGTTCCCAAAGGCATGAGCGGGTGAACGAGGACCAACGCCGCCATCAAGGGAATGTCGTAGGACAGCGGTACGCCCAAAAACCGGCCATCATCTGACTTTCCGAAGTTCGCGAAATAGCTCAGGCGAATGGCACCGGCCAGCAGCAACACCGTGGCAACGAAGAAGGAGACGGCCGACGCGCCATTCAGTTGCACGAGAATGATCGCGGGGAGGACTGCGCCGTAGATGATATCGCCGAACCCGTCGAGGCTCTTGCCCATCTTCGCCATGTCGGGCGGACGGTTTGGGGTCCTCCTCGCGACCGCTCCATCCAGGTGGTCCACGAGAACGGCCCACAGGGCAGCGCCGACCGCCAGTTCGATGTGTCCGGCCAATGCGAAATAGAGAGCAATCGAGGAGCACAGTAGTCCGGCTATGGTGATGGCATTGGCAAGATCAATGAGGTAGCGAAGCATCTTCCCCTCTCCCGTACTTGGTCGTCAGCAGACGATTTCCCGTGCCGTCATGAACATTGCTTCCGCGATGCGCAGATCCGCCTCGTTATCGATTTCGTACCATTTGAGACCGTCACACCTGGCAGCCGCGATCTGCAGCCCTTCTTGCCGCACGAGGTTCGACAGGAGTTCTTCGGTGTAGGATTCGACGGCGCCGGCGCCGATGACGGCATTGAGATATGGAACGATCGTCCGGCGCAGACTTTCGCCGGAAAAGCGGTTCAGGTTCATCATTTTGAAGAGTGCGGGCGAACCATCGTTGAGATTCTCTGCCGTCTGCTTCATCCGTACCTCGGCAATATAGCCGTTGTTCGTCAGGACGACAGCGGACCCTTCCATATCCGCGCTGAACGGCGCGACGGCTGCGACATTGTCCGCATTGCTCAGTGTCAGGGAGCGAAGCGCATCCGGTTCGAAAAATACGTCACCTTCGAGCAGATAGGTGTCCCCGGCCAAAAGCGCATCGCGCGCCAGCCAGAGCGAGTAGGCGCTGCCCGTCCGATCGAAGACATCAGACTCAACATATTCGATGTCGAGATGGCCAAAGCGCCGGCCGCAGGAATATTGGATGGCGTCTTTTCGATAACCGACGACGATCGTCACCTCCCGCACGCCGGCGGCATCGAGGTTCCGCAATGCGTTGTGCAGGATCGGCGTGGCATTGACCTCAACCAGAGGCTTCGGCCGCGAATCGGTAAGCGGACGCAGGCGCGAGCCAAACCCAGCGGCAAGAATGACCGCCTTTCTCGGAGCAATTGCATTCATGGGTTTAAACCCCTCCGTGTGGTTGCTGCGACGATTCCGTCAGGTCCAGGCGTTAAGGACCCGGACTACCCGTTCGAGGCCCGCCTGGAGTGGCTCCAGCGGAATTCCATATGAGAAACGGAGCCCTATGGGATCGCCGAATGCCGTGCCCGACACGCCGGCCACGCCGGCCTGCGCTAGGAGCGCGGACACGATGTGGTCGGCCGTTCTGGCAGGACCGTTGTCGGGTGCCGGCCGCAAAAGGCCGGATAGATCGAGGTAGAAATAAAACCCACCCTGTGCCTCAAGTATCGGTACGCGCTGCAGTTGGGAGAGGGCAGAAAGACCCGCTTGTCGCGCCGCCGTCAGTTGCCCCCTGAGCCGGGCTTCAAAGGCGCCGTCTCCCTCAAGAAGGTGGTGCAGCACAGCGTGCTGGGCTATGACATTCGGGTTCGATGTCGTGTGCGACTGCAGCGCCCTGACAGCCAAGATCAGTTCCTTCGGCGCCGCGAGATACCCGATGCGCCAGCCGGTGAGGGCCAGGCTCTTGGAAAAGGAATTGACGATCACCGTCCGGGCCCGGACCTTCGGCACCAGCGAGACGATCGAGTGATGCTCGTGGCCATTGTAGGTGAAGGGGGCGTAGCATTCGTCAAAGATGATCCAAAGGTCCCGCTCCACGGCCAACCGACCGATGCCCATAAGGGTCTCTGCGTCATAGACGGCGCCGGTGGGGTTGCCGGGCGTGTTGACGACGATGGCCCGGGTCAGCGGCGTGATGACGCGTTGGATATCGGCGATGCGCGGGACATAGTCATTTCCTTGCGTGTCGATATGGACCGGCGTGCCGCCGGCGATTTGGACCTGCGCCGGGAATGTCGTCCAGTAAGGTGCGGGAATGATGACCTGCTCGCCCGGATTGATCAGCGCCATAGCCACGTTGAAGAGAGCCTGCTTGGCGCCACTCGTCACCGCGATTTCGTCGGCCCGCCAAAGTTGCCCGGTCTCGACCGATACCTTCCGCGCCAGCGCTTCGCGCAACTCCATCAAGCCGATCGTGTCGGTATAGCGGTTCAGGCCTCGTCGAATGGCCTCGATCGCTCCGTCGCGGATGGTCGGTGCCAGATCGCTCCAGATCTCGCCGGCTGTGAGGTCGACAACCTCCATCCCTGCATCGGCAGTGGCCTTCGCCGCCGCGCGGGCGGCCGCAGTTCCCGACGATTTGAACAAGTTTGTCCGTTGCGCCAACATGCGCGTCTCCATCTATCCTTTTCAAGAGAACCACTTGCTGCTACTCTCCCTTGCCGTTCGCGGTCCGCGGAAGGTATTTCTCTTCTGCCGCCGAGAGCTCGCTGTAGTTCATCAGTTCGAACAGTTCATCGAGCGCTGCGACTTCGTCTTCGATACCGGCGATGCTCTCTTCCGCCTGAATTCGGCCGCAGATATCGCGCATACTGGCAATGGCCGCCCGCATCATGTGATTGGCCCAGATGACGGTGGAGATGCCCGCGTCGCGGTAGGTCGAGACGGGCGTGTTGTAATATTTCGTCGGGACGATGACCACCGGCAGCTTGTTGTTCCACCCATTGGCGAACGCCAGGATCTCGTCCGCGACGGCCTTGCGAGAATGTATGAGGATGGCGTCGGCGCCGGCTTCCGCATAGGCGTGCGCCCGCACCAGCGCCTCGTCCAAACCATGGGCGGCGATCAGAGCTTCGGTGCGGGCAACGAGGATGAAATCGGGACCGGTCGTATCTTTGACCGCCTTGAGGCGGCCGGAGAATTCGTCGATATCGGCCAGCGGATGGCGGTCGCCAACGAAGGAGTTCATCTTCGGGAAGCCTTTATCCTCCAGGCAGACCCCGGAAGCTCCACGCTGCTTGAGCTTCCTGGCGACGATACGGGCATTGTTGAAGTTGCCGAAGCCGCTGTCGCCGTCGACGAGGACGGGAACGTTCGTGGCGTCCACCATTCGCTCGACGACATCGCCGACTTGCGTCCAGCTCGCCTCATTGGCATCGCGGTAGCCGAGCGCCGAGGAGATCGAAAGACCGGACGCCCAAAGCCCCTTGAAGCCCGCCCGCCCGGCGATAGCGGCCGAAAGGCCGTCATGCGCTTCCATTAGAAATGTCAGATCATTGGAAAAAATGAGCTCGCGAAGGGTCGTCGATGATGTCGTCACCGGCAAGACTTCGGCGCTCATCGAAAATGAAATAGCCTTGTTCATTGTCATGCGTCCTTAACAAAATCACGTCTGGACTTTGGGAGGTGGTCGACTTGCCGACGCCGCCTGATGCGGATCCGACATGTCGTTTCCTTCCTTCGTTTCCTTCCTTCGTTTCCTTCCTTCGTTTCATCCATCGCCGCTACCCGCGCCATCAATGCCGGTCGGCCTTACTGCCGCCAGTCAACGAAGGGAAACAAAACTCGTGCCAAACTGGCTGATCGAGCTGAAGAAAATCTTTGTGGTTCCTTTTCAGCTATTTAGCCGGGGAAAAGGTTCGGCTAAACAAAGGCTGTGTCGCGGGAGCCGACAAAGCCGACAGACGGTGCGGATCTGGAACCACGAAGAGTATGTCAGTCTAAGGAAAATCTGACGGAAACAGTCGAACCGACAGATCATCCGCCGGATGCTCAAGATCATCAGCCAGCATGCTTCCGTGTGCGACCTGCATGGTTCAAGACAGTTCTCTGGGAAGCACAAAGGTCGCCTGGGTCCGAGCTAGACACCAGGACGCCTAATGCCATAGCGGTTGAGCTTCTCGACGATCGCGCGCCGGCTGACTTTCAAATTGCGCGCCGCCTGGCTTTGGTTCCAGTTCACTTCGCGTAACTTGGCCTCGAGCACAAGAGCCTCATACTCGCCGACGATCGATTTCAGGTCGCCGTTCGGAATGAGGCTCGGCATCTGCGGCGATTGCTTTTCCTCAAAGCCCCCCAACTCGGCCGGCAGGTGCCGGCGCCCGATCAGGTGGTTGTCGTCGACGAGAAGCACGGCGCGATCGAGAACATTCTTCAATTCACGCACGTTTCCGGGATAGCTCCAGCGCAGCAGCGAATCGAGACCTTCCGGTGACACCTCAGGTCTTTGCCGGCCGAAGCTTGCCGCCGCCGTCGCCAAAAAATGATCGATCAGTTTCGGAATGTCGGAGGGACGTTCGCGCAGCGGCGGAACCACGATCGGAAACACGTTCAGGCGGTAATAGAGATCCTTGCGGAATTCTCCGCGCTCGATCTTTTCCTCCAGATTGACGTTCGTCGCGGCGACGATGCGCACGTCCACATATTCGGCTTTCGTGGAGCCGACGCGGCGAAGTTCGCCCTCCTGCACAAGGCGCAGCACCTTGGCCTGTAGGCTGAGCGGCATATCGCCGATTTCATCGAGGAAAAGCGTCCCCTGATGGGCCTCGTGCGCGAGGCCGGGCTTGTTGGCTGCGGCGCCGGTGAAGGCGCCCTTGACGTGGCCGAACAGCTCGCTCTCCACCAAGTTTTCCGGCAGAGCCGCACAATTCTGCGCCACAAAGGGTTTTGCAGCGCGGTTGCTCGATGCGTGGATGAAACTGGCCATGAGCTCCTTGCCGGTTCCGGTCTCTCCCCGGAGGAGAATTGGAACCGAAGATCCGGCAGCCCGCTCGACCAGCTTGACGGCGCGCCTGATCGGCGGACTGTCACCGATCATACCTTTCGGCATGACCGACTTCCTCGATACCTGGTTGAAGAGCTGGGTATTTTCCTGAAGAAATTCCTCATTTTGGCGGTCCAGCTGCTTGATGAGCTGCTGGTTTTCCTCGAATAAGCGCATGTTACGCAGCGCCACCGCCGCGTGTGCGGCAATGCTCTGCAGGGGACGAAGCAGGCTCTCGTCCAGCCCGCCGATGACGTTGCCCGGCCTGCGGACATTCACCAGCTGGAGAATGCCAATCGTCTGGTTCTCCTGAACGACGAGCGGCACGATCACCAGCGAGCGCGTCCGGAAGCCGGCGGCTTTGTCCATCAGACGGATGTTGGAAAGGTCATAGCCGGTGACGTTGTCCAGATCGGCGAGATTGACCGACGCCCCGGTGGAAACCACCAATGCCCCGGGCTCGTGGAGGTTCGGCGTCAGCGATTTTCCATAGAGAGCAATCCGGATATCGGAATTACCTTCGACGATGCCGCGATAGTTGTACCAGACCCGATGAAGATGCCGGGCAAGCCGGTCGAGCGTAAAAATCGCCGCGCCCTCGGCATTCGAGAGACGAAGCGCCGCGCCCAGAACATGGGACATCTGCGTTTCGACCTTCGTCTCGTTCGCCAGCGCGATCGTCAGAGCGACAAGGTCTTCGTAGACGCCATGCTTGCGCATCTGATTGGCGGTCGGATTTTCGTTCGCCGCTCGCTTCGATAGCGCCGAATAATGGACGCCGTCCCGTCTGGGGCTGTTCTTATCCTGAGCAGTTGCATGCCAGGGCATGCAGGTTAGCCCAATGTGTAGGAAAAGCGGCCATTGTCACCGACGCCCACAGCCACCGACGAGCAGACCTGTCCGTCTTGTCCCATTTTGCTCAGCAGTTCGGTCGCCAGTTCCGGCAAGATGGTTCGATTGACGATGTGATCGATATTGGGCGCGCCGGTCTCGACTTCGGTGCAACGCGCGGCGATCGTATTGATGACCTCTTCGGAATAGCCGAAGGTCATCTTCTGATTCTCGCGAAGTCGCTCGCCGACTTTGTTGAGTTTCAGGCGAACGATTTTCTCCAACAGCGCGCCGACTAGATAGAACGGCACGATCTGCATACGGGCCAACAGCGCCGGCTTGAAATGGGCGCTCAGAATTGGCCGGATCGCCTCCACCAAGTCGTCAGCATTCGGCCGCTCCGCCCTGAGGCCGAGTTCGGTGAGCGCGTCGGCGGCGAGGTTAGAGGTCAGAACGACGATGGTATTCTTGAAGTCGATGATACGACCTTCACCGTCGGAGAGCACGCCCTTATCGAATACCTGGTAGAACAGGTTCATGACCTCCAGGTCGGCTTTTTCGACCTCGTCGAGCAGAACGACCGAGTATGGACGCTGGCGCACCGCTTCAGTAAGCACGCCGCCTTCGCCATAGCCGACATAGCCGGGCGGCGAGCCGACGAGCTTGGACACCGTATGCTTTTCCTGGAACTCCGACATGTTGATGGAAATCAGGAAACGCTCGCCGCCGAAAAGCTGGTCGGCGATTGCGGTCGCGAGTTCGGTCTTGCCGACCCCGGACGGTCCGACGAACAGGAAAACACCCATTGGGGCATCGGGATTTTGCACGCCGGCCTTGGCCGCGCGCACGCCATCGTCGATGGCGCGGATCGCCTGATCTTGGCCGATGACGCGGGCGCCGAGATTCTCAGCCAGCATCAGGATGGATTTCGCCTCGTCACGCACCATGTTGCCGAGCGGCACGCCGGTCCAGTCGGAAATCACCTGGCCGACCGCCTGCACCGTAACCTCGAACGAGACGAGCGGATCGCCGCGCTGCAACAGCTTGAGCTTCTGCGCGGTTTCCTTGAAGTCGGCACGCAGCGCATCGGCGTCGGGAGCGGCGGTTTCCGCTGGCTCGGCGGCGCCTGCCGGCTTCTCAATCACTTCGGCTTCAACCGCCGCGGCCGAAAAGCGGGCAGGGCGCTTGTCACCCTCCAGCGATAACCCAAGCTGGCCACGAATGGTCAGGATGCGCTGGACTTGCTCCAGTTCCCTGTGCCAGCGGTCATTCAACTCGTCAAGTTCGTTGTCGAGCTTGACAATGTCGGCCTCGATCTCCGCGATGCGGGAATCCTGTTCGCCGAGGGTCGACTGGTGATCGCGCCGCAGCGCGTTCAGCGCACGGTCGAGTTCCGCCGCCCGCTTTTCCTTCAGTTCGATGATCTGCGGCTTAGAGGACAACGACAACTTCACCCGCGCGCTCGCGGTATCGAGGACGTCGACAGCCTTGTCTGGAAGCTGGCGGCCGGAAATATAGCGCGCCGAAAGCTTCGCGGCCGCTTCCACCCGGACGCCGTGCGCCTTCTGTTCGGGGCTCGGTTCGTCGAGCTTGACCAGCAGGAAGCGGCGGGCGAGCGCTGGGTCCTTCTCGAAGTACTTCTTGTATTCGCTCCAGGTCATGGCAGCGACGGTCCTAAGTTCACCGCGGGCGAGCGCGGGCTTCAAGAGGTTGTCCGCGTCGCCGCCACCCGCCTGGCCGCCCGCGCCGATCAGCATGTGCGCCTCGTCGATGAACAGCACGATCGGCTTGGGCGAGGATTTCACCTCGTCGATGATGCCTTTCAGGCGGTTCTCGAACTCGCCCTTTACCCCGGCACCTGCCTGCAGTATGCGAAGGTCAAGGCTGATCAGTTCGACATCCTTCAGGAAATCGGGAACACCGCCTTCGGATATCTTGAGCGCCAGGCCCTCGACCACGGCGGTCTTGCCGACGCCGGGCTCGCCAACGCAGATCGGGTTGTTCTTGCGGCGACGGCCGAGGATGTCGATCATCTGCTGGATTTCGCGGTCGCGGCAGAAGACGGCGTCGATCTTGCCGGCGCGCGCCTGCTCAGTGAAATTTGTACAGAATTTCCCAATCGCGCTATCGGGGTTCTTGGCGGGGGCGGGCTTGTCCGAGCTGCCGGCGGCGGTGGGTGCGCCCGCTGTCGTTTCCTGGGAGCCGGCAACGATCGCATCGAAAACCTTCTTGAACTGCTCGTAGGAAGTCCGGTCGAGCACGGAAAGCCAGCGGTCGTCGGCAAAGCGGGTGGGCCGCGAAAAGATCGTAGCGAAAAGGCTTCCGGACCGAACCAGATCGAAGCCAAGTTCGACCGAACTTATCAGCCATGCGTCCGAAATCCATTCGATCAGGAGCGGCGAAAACACCGGGCGTCCCTGGTTGCCGTTGCGCACGCCCTC
This sequence comes from Mesorhizobium sp. PL10, assembly GCF_053714315.1. NCBI lineage: Bacteria > Pseudomonadati > Pseudomonadota > Alphaproteobacteria > Hyphomicrobiales > Phyllobacteriaceae > Mesorhizobium > Mesorhizobium sp. PL10. The sequence continues at coordinate 9,822 of NZ_JBSKBR010000033.1, forward strand.
CAAAACCACCTGCAGCTTGCGCTTCAGATTGGCGGGATCGATCGCGAAATAGCGACAAGTGGTCTGGAGGTCGTGCTGACTGTCTTCGATGAACACGGAAAGGACGTGGTCGATCGAAAACTCGTAATGGCCCCGCGACACCGCAAGCCCGGCTGCCGATTCCAGCGCTCGGCGCGAATACGTGTTCAACTTCCCGATAAGGCGACGAAGATCGAGATCAACCACCGGTAAAAAATCCCCAATTTGGCGCCGCAGGCCAGCGCACCATGCCCCTGCGGACAGCAGTAGTTCGTTCACATGCCAGCAGTTTTGCGACTGCGACTAGACGCCATTTTATGCAATCCGGCGGCGAATACCTTTTGCAAACCATCCAACCGCATTTTCCGAATACCGTCCCGTCGCGGGGAAGCATCGTCTTGATCAGCGCGATACGATCAGCCGGGAACGGGCTTGCGCCAGTCGTCCGAAGCGGAAGTGCCGGCCTTGTTGTGGGTCCAGTCGCATTTGCGATAGGTGAAGGACCATTCTTCCTGGTGCCCGCGGCTGTCGTTGGCGGTGTCGTTGGTGTCCGGCAGGATCGTCTTGCCTTCGACCAGAACGGCGTCGGTCCATTTGATCGTGTAATAGTGTTCCTGCGAGCCGGTGATGGCGGTGCGCCAGAAGTTCAGTTGGACTTCGAGGTTTTCGCCGGTGGCAAGCGCCTGCCATAGCATCGGCGAGGCCTTATCGAGCGGCTTCAGGAAAACCGCTGGCTCGTGGCGGCGCGTGCCGATGGCCGTGCCGGAGTTCGGATCGCGGGGAACGATGGCATCGCTGTGGAAGGCGAATACTAGCGACTCGCCCTCGTGGCCTTCCTGCCAGATGTTGCCGATCGAGTCGGCGGTCGATGCGTCCTTGGTGATGTCGCCCTGGGTGGCGCCCTTGATGGTAATGTAGGCTATGGTAGCCATGAAAAGCCTCCGAAAATGGGGGTCAAATGATCTGCCGCACTGGAGTGCGCTAGCTCCAAGTCCTTAAGCAAGGCCTGTGCCAGAACTGTTGAAGTGCTGATATCAGGAGCAAAAACAATTGCTTGGCCGATAGTCAAGCTGAACCGCCGGTCCTGGCATTGTCAGTATTTCTTCGCAGTTGCGTCTGACCAGCGCAGTTTTCTTCCTGTCGATTTCCCGGTTTGGACGGAAAACTGCGCTCATGTCTGCGTCTGACGTAGCGGCAGGTAGAACCCGAGCACTGTGTTTAGTTGAGTTTTCCCGCTTCGCGCGACACCTCTGTTCGTGACTGCGCATTTTTTGTGGAATGGACCCGGCGTCGCATCGGTGAGTTAGTCCCGCGTGCCACGCCATCATGGCGTTCGATGAGGCCCGTGCCTGCCGATCAGTTCGCAGGCCGAAAGCTGAGGGAGGGACAGGACTTGCCAGTGATCATGAAACCGTCCCGCCTTGGCTGCGCAGTCCAAAGCGAGATTGTGCGAGGCGGCGGATTGACGACCATATCCGCCTTCGTTCTCTTCGATTTCGCCGATCCACGCTGCCTGCTGACCGAACAGGCGCTCTGGCCGATGGTTGTCGAACAGATGCCGAAAGGCGCCATTTTCGACAAGGGGAAGCTCAAGCCGAAGGCCGAGCTGATCATCGCGGGATCGGCGATGGCGCCGGCCGGCAAGCCCGTCATCGGCTGCAGGGTAACGGCCCGGCTCGGCAATCTGGAAAAGCAGCTGGCAATCTTCGGCGACCGATTCTGGCGGCTGACCGATCGGGGCATTCAGATGTTGGATGCCAAGCCCTTCGACAAGATGCCGATCGACGATGCGCACGCTTTTGGCGGGCCGAACCACAAGGCAAACCCCCGCGGCAAGGGTCACGGCGCGCGCCAGATCGCGGAAGTGGGCTATGACGCGCCGCTGCCGAATGTCGAGGATGCCCACCGACTCATACGCTCCGTCGACGATAACCCCGCCCCGGCGCATTTCGGGCCGCTGGCCGCGGACGACGCGCGGCGCATGGCATATGCCGGGACCTATGACCAGCACTGGGTCAAGAACGTATCGCCACTGAAGCCAGAGGATTTCAACCCGCTCTTCTATTGCGAGGCGCCGGAAGACCAGCGTCTTGGCTCCTACCTGCAAGGCGACGAGGCCTTCAGCGTGGCGGGCATGGCGCGCGGCGGGGCCGTGAGCGGTCATCTGCCGGCACTGCGCGCGCGTGCCTTCGTCCATCGCTCGGCGGATGACAGCTTCACCGAAATCCGCATGGTCTGCGACACGGTGACCCTGTTTCCGAACGTCACCAAGGCGACACTGGCGTTTCGCGGCGTGGCAAAGGGGCAGGACCGGTTCGGCGAAGACCTCGGGACCGTGATGCTGGCGCTTGAACATGCCGAAGCCTCGCCGCGCCCCGCCAGCTACTATCTGCTCGTCTTCCGCCTGCGCAGCGACCCGCAGGAAGCGCACAAGCATGCCTTGTCGGATTTCCAGCTCATGCCGCAAGTGGATCCTGCCTCCACCAGCGAACGACGGCGCGCGAAGCTGGAGAAGGCGCGGCTGGATAGGATCCGTTTCCTTGAAAACCAGAACTGGGCGACACGCAAGGCAATGACAGATGCTGGCATGTCGCCGGACCTCGTTCCGCCAAGCGACCTCAGTTCGATCGACGAGTTGCCGCTGGTTGCCATGCCGACGCCTGAGGAGATCGAAAACGGCGATCTCGACGTTGCCGAGTTGCTGGACGACATCAAGGCCCTCGAAACCGCGATGTGGCTTAAGGCCGACACCGAGATGGCCAAGGCCGAACTTCAGCGGCGCGCGATCGTGCAAGTGGCCCCGGGCGCCGGCTTGCCAGACATAGCCCTGAAACCCCTGGTCGACGACGCCCACATGGCGCGATTTCCCGACCTGAAGCTCGATGACGAAATCGACAAGGCCTTGGCCGACCTCGAAGCAACCTTGGGGAACAAGCAGGCCATCTTTCAGGCGTACAATGCCGGTTTAGCCGATGAGGCGTCCTCGGCTCTGCCGGATATCGAGCGGATTTTCGGTCTGCTGGACGACCCGGACAAGGTAGACCCGCAAGCGGCAGAGACGCAGTTGCTCATCGCCTGTGCACGTGCGTTGAAGCTGCCTGAAGGCTCCATGCTTCACGATATCCGCTGTGCGCTCGACGCGCTTGCCTTCGACGCTCTCGACATCCCGACCGACGAAACGGAAGGCGGCGGCGGTCGCCAGGAAATGGCCGATCTGATGGCCTCCATCAGGAACCGCAAGATTGAGCCTGACAACAAGCTCGCCATCGATCCCGCCAATCTGTTCCAAGCCGACCCGCTCGACGTCGACAATGAGCAGATAAAGCAGGCCTTGCAGACCGCCGGCGATGCCCTGAAAAAAGTCGTCCCACCTAAGCTTCTGGAGGGCGGTGATGCCACCGATCCGATCGGCAGCCTAGTGGCGACGCTCGGCAAGATCGTACCCTCGCCGGAGGCAACCGACACCGGGTTCACGGTCGTGGAACGCCTCAAAAACGGGAAGATGGCCGGTGTCGAGCGTCTCAACGAAGCCGAGCCGGATATAGAGGAAGCCATTGCAACGACGCGCAGGATGGTGCCGACCGCCATATTCCCGACAGAAGCGTTCCTGCCGGGCGTCGCCGAGCGGCTGGGCGATCATGTCCGTAAGCATCTTGCTGCCGGCCATGATTTTAAGGGAGGCGATCTTGCTGGCGCCGTCCTGCGCGGTATCGACTTCAGCGAGCTCGACCTTTCCGCGACATTCTTCGAACAGGCAGACCTGACCGGCGCGCGCTTCGACGGTACCAACCTTGAGGGTGCTGCACTCACCGGCGCGATTCTCGACGGAGCCGATCTGACCGGCGCGCGATTGAGCAAGGCTAATCTCAATAAGGCGTTGCTGCGCGGGGCCAGGCTCGACGGCTGCGAATTCAACAATTGCACGATCATCGGCGCAGATTTTTCACGCGCTTCCCTTCACGACATGCGCCTATCAACAACCACGCTCATTGATTGCACTTTCGATGAAGCCGACTTTTCCGGATCGGAGATCAGGGATTTGCAATTGCTTCAGGGTAGCGCTGACGGACTGGTGATGGCTGGCTCCACGATCGAGCGCGCCGCCATCATGGCGCTTTCGATGAAAGGCGCGTCCTTCGCGAACAGCCGACTGGAGCGGGTCGCCTTCGCGCAGATCGATGCACCCGGGATCTCCTTTGTCCAGGCGCAGTTGCGCGCTGTCGGATTTCTCGGAAATTGCGACCTGAGCGGCGGCCGGTTCCAGCGACTGGTGGCGGAAGAATCGTCCTGGAATGCGGCCTGCCTCGTCGAATCCTGCTTCCTCAGGGCACACTGCCACTCCTGCCTCTTCAATGGCTGCGACATGACGGCATCCGACCTGCGCCTCGCCTCAATGAAGAATTCCAGGTTCGGCAAATCGACGCTGACGGATTCGGATCTTTTTGGTGCGAATTTCTTCGCAGCATCGCTGGCCCAGTCGGACCTGCGGCGCAGTTCGCTGCGCGGCGCCAACCTCTATTTCACCGACCTTCTTGAGGCGAAGCTGGCAAGCTGCGACCTTTCGGGGGCCAATCTGGGCAAAACCCTTTTGGATCAGGCGACCCATGCGTAAGCAGCAGCCGAAGACGCCGATCGATGTGGACGAATTTCTTGAGTATCTCGCCCACGAGCAGATCGTCATGCTGAAAATCCTGGCGGGCGCATCCTTTGGCGCAATGCCGCTCGCACGGGCACAAGCGATGCTTTGCGATTTTACCGGCTGCGACTTCAGCGATGCCGATCTCTCAGCGGCCGCCTTCACCTGTTGCAACATTTCCGGCGCCGTCTTCACCGGCGCCAAGCTCACCGACACCAGGTTCGTGGACTGCGATGCACACCAGGCCGATTTCCGCGACTGCGACTTCGAGCGCACGCAGTTCGTCGCGTGCAAGGCGCAGGAAGCCCTGTTTCAGGGAACAGCGATCGAGCAAAGCTCCTTTGCCGCGACCAACCTCACCAAAGCTGACCTAAACCACATAACCGTCACCCGCGCGGCCTTCCTCGATTGCCCAATGGAGGAGATCACGATCAAAGGCGCAGTGCTGTCAAACTTCATGCTCACCAAAGCCGACCTGCGCGACATCGATTTGAGCGGCACGCATATAGACATCGCGATCTTTGCCGATGCCGACCTGTCCGGTAAGGACCTGTCCAACCAGTCGTGGCAGCGCTGCACATTCAACGAGGCGGCTTTCAGGAACACGCGGTTCGCCGGCGCCGCGCTCAACGGCAGCATCTTCGTCGATTGCGACTTCAAGGGCGCGGCGCTGACCGGCGTTTCCGCCAGCACGACTTCATTCACCAAGTGCCGGCTCGACGGCGTCGACCTCTCCGGCAGCAATCTGACGCTTGCCAACTTCGCTCGCGCCAGCCTCAAGGGGGCAAATTTCACCGCAAGTCAGCTCTATTCGTCGGTCTTCCTGGAGGCGGACTGCAAGGCGGCGCTGTTTGAACGCTGCGACCTTCGCCAGGCGGAAATGTCCCATGCCAATCTTTCCGGCGCCAATCTTTCGGCCGCAACTTTCGACAACACGAAGCTGCATGCGGCGAAGCGGGACGGAAGCATCCTGCTTGGCGTATCCGGAAACTCGATCGACACCGACCAGGACCGGGCGATCAGCGAGCTTTATTGGCCGCATGCCGTGGCACTTGACCAGGACGAAACCCGAAATGGGGCGCGTTAGCCGATGTTCGTGAACTCGAATGGTCCGCTGCCCGGAATGGATTTCTCGGTGCCTGACGTCTACCTGCAGCCGACGCCGGTTGGCCCGATTCCTACCCCCCTCGTCAGCGAAGGCATGCGTGTGACGGCAATCCCGACCTGCATGCGATTTCTACTGATGTGCATGCCATCGCACAATCTGCTGAATCTGACGCCCGTGACGATCAGCGGGCCAGGACCCGGGGTCGCATCGGGAATGGTCTGTTCGGAGAGCAAGAGCATGAAGGGCTCGGTCAAGTTCTTTATCCAGGGAATGCCGGCGACCCGCGCGTTGCTCGATCCCACGCTGCAGAACGGCATGTCGCCCAATTCCGTCGGGACGACGATCGTACCTTCGCAGTTCCGTTTGATGAGCCTGAGCTGAGATCGAGACACGAGGTGCTAACCAGATGAGCAACCAGGAAACGCTTCAGGAACTCGCCATCACCCTTCCGGGGATGGACCGTGACGCCGTCCATGTGGAGAGAGCAGCCGGGCGCGAAGCGCTCGGCCAAGCCTATGAATACACCGTGGACGTCATTTCCCGCGATCCCCTCTCGCTCGAGCCTATGGTGGGCAAGGCAACGAAACTGGAAATCCGCGTTCTCGACGAGGTCGCCGTTACGTTCGGTGTGGTGGCGTCTGTGCAGAGCCACGATCCGACGCAGAAAAGGGAGTTCTGCTACCGCTTCGTCATCGTACCCGAATTCGCGCTGCTTAAATACAGCGCGCAGAATCAGGTCTATGGGACCGACAAGGATGTTACCGTCGTCGATATCATCGAAAACGAGCTGAACGACGCGAACAAAGCGGGTTCATCCACCGGATCGAGCCGCGCGGCCCGCACGATCCAGTTCGAGATGCTTGCGGATAAGTCCGCCTATTCCAAGCTCGATTTCGTGCTCCAGTATCGCGAGAGCGACTTCGATTTCATTTGCCGTATGTGCGAGAAGTTCGGACTGTTCTTCGCTTTCGACCACAGCGGAACCAGGGAAAGCATCCTTTTTTATGACCGCAAGGAGCATTTCCGCAAACTCTGCGGGCGCTCGCTTGACGAAAACCTGCCGTTCCGCGGTTCGGCGCAGACCCGCAGCACCGGCGAATTCGCGGTGCGTTCATTCAATGCGGTCTATTCCGTACAGTCGGGTTCCGTGCATATGCGCGAATACAATGACGAAACCCCGAATGTGGGCCTCTCCGTTTCGGAAAATACATCCTTTGCTGGCCAGGGCGTCAGGGTCGACTATGGCCAGAACTACCGGACTGCCCCGGAAGGCCAGTTCCTGGCCAAGCGCCGTGCCGAACAGCTCGAAACCGAAAGGCTGCAATTCCGGGGCGAGAGCAACATCCCGCTCATTCGACCGGGTCTGTTCTTCAAGCTCGTCGATCACCCAATCAGCGATTTCGAAACGCTCTATGTCGTGATCGAGGTGGAGCATTGGATTGTCCAGCAGACCCCGCTTGGCTTCAGCACACCGGACAAGCAGAGCCAGCCTTATTCCAACCGATTCGTCTGTGTGCCATTCGATACCAGCTACCGGCCGCCGCTGCGCACGCCGAAGCCGGTCATCAATGGCTTTTTGATCGCCTTCATCGATGGCGAAGGAGATGGCAAGCGGGCCGAACTCGACACATACGGGCGCTATCGCGTCCGGATCCTCGATGAGGAAAGCGGTCTTTCAGGTGGCAAAGCCAGCTATGTCATGCGCAAGGCTGAACCCTACGGCGGAGGCGACGGCTCTGGCTCGCATTCGACGCTGCTGGTCGGCACCGAAGTTCTTCTCAGTTTCCAGCATGGCGATCCTGACCGGCCGATGATCGTGGGCGCGCTCTCTAATGCGGAAAAATCGAACCCGGTCACCGACAGCAACAACAATGTCGCGTACCGCACTAGGACAGCATCCGGAGTGATCCATCAGATTTGCGACGGCGCCTGACCCACGCCGCCCACGCCGACAGGAGGACGACAAGATGGCCACAGCATCCGCCGAGACCGGCATCGCCTATCAAACTCCGCACACCTATTTCTTCGTGCCGAGCGATTCTGGCGCCGACGCCACGACAACGAGGGACGACGTCAAGACGCCGGGGGCATTCTTGCGCCTAGGCGGCTATGCCGACATCGAGAACGAAGCGAAGATAGCGAACAACCTGCCACTGTTCTATCCGCGCAAGCACGTCGAAGACGAAGGCGGCAGCGCCATGGAACATGCCGCCGGCGCCGATCCGGCGCATCGTGGCATCGCCCTGGCATGCAGCGGCCGCCTTCTGATCCGGTCGGCCGAGAGGGTCTATGTCCACAGCACTGGAGCAATGCATATAGACACCCAATCGACCTTCACCCTGAATGCCGACCAGGCAATGACCATCAACTCGCAGGAGTCAATCGCGATCACTTCCGGGGAAAAGCAAAATATCACCATTTCCGCCGGCGAGGGCACCGGCGATGTCAGGCTGGATGCCGCTGAGTTCAGCGCTCATATCACGGGCAAGCAACACACCACGATCAAAAACGACACGCATTCCCATATCCAGGGCAATTCAACGAACATCACTATGGGCGCTCAGATGGCCATCACCCTGGGAGCCAAGTTGTCGGTGTGGATCGGCCCGTCGCTCACCGTTAACATGGCCGCCGATTATGAGTTCTCGGCCGCGACAAAGCTCAATTTCTGGATCGTGAAATCCGACTTCGGCAAGTTCAAGATCGATGTTTGCGACATGCATATCCAAGTCAGGGACGGCAAGGTTGAGACCTCGGTGTGGAATTCGACGAACTTCATGGCGGGTACTGGAGCCAGGCTGGCGGACGCTTCGACCACTGCGCTTAGGACAATAACGGACGGCCTGAGCTCTTGTGCTGCCGGCGTCGCCTCCACAAGAGAGGTCGTCTCTATCAAGTCCGGCTCATTCGAGGTGTTCCTGAAAACAATGATGGGAATCGCGTGAGCGACATGACTGCGACAACATCATCGGAAAGACGCCCGGTTGAAACCTCGCGCCGTGTTGTGGGCACAGCGCCCGAGCAAGATGGCCGGTTGTTGGCCGGAACGATCCGCGCGTTCCTGACCCAGGAACAAGCGAGTGTGGAAATCAGCAACGGAAAGCGCGTTCACGCGGTTCAGGCGACGAGTTGCCTGCTTGCGCCGGCAATCGGCGACCGGGTTTTGCTTTACGTAGCGGGCAGCGAAGTCCATGTGCTCGCGGTGCTCGAGCGGCAAGCCGCGCATGCGGCGGAAGTGTCAGTTCCCGGGGCTCGGCACGTGACCTTGCACTCCAGCGAAACACTAAAGCTGAGCGCATCGAAGCTAAGCCTGGTTGCCCGCGATATAAGCGTTCTCGCGCGCGCGATTGGTCAGACCGGGGAAATTCTTTCTAGCAATTTCCGACGCATTCTCGAAACCGTCGTCGATAAGACGGTCGCTGCCAGGACAATCACAACCAAGACGGAGGCTAGGACCGCCATGGTGCGCGAAGTCGATAGCCTCACCGCCGCGACGCTCGTCCAAAACATCGACAACGTCGCAACGCAAAACAGCGAAATCTCAATGGTCACCGCAAGGCAGGACGTGCGGCTCGACGCCAAACGGGTCAGCGTCGGCTAGCGGTTCAGACCATAGGGCAATCGCTATCCAACCGTGGCGTCTATCCGTGAGAGGGGAAATATGCTGCTGATCGAAGATCGTCTTGACGCCGCCAGATCGCACCTTTCCAGCGGGCGCGAAGAGAGCGCCGCGTTGATCTACGAAAGCATTCTCGAGATAAGCCCGCGGAACGTCACCGCGCTCAAGGGTCTGGCCGCAAGCAAGCTTGGCAAGGGCGATCTCAAGGCAGCCCACAAATTGGCGACCGAGGCGGTTGCATGGTCGACGAACGACACGGGCGCGCTCTGCCTGCTGGCTCAAATCGCCATGCTTGGTGAGCAGCATGATCAGGCTTTGGCGGCAATCGATCAGGCGTTGGCGGCTGAGCCTTTTCATCCTGAAGCCTGCAGGATCAAGGCAGGCCTTCTCATGCAGCAGGACGATCCCCGGACGGCGGAGCGCCTGCTGAGCGACGCGCTGGCAAGGCACCCGACGGACGACAGTCTGCCGGCCGCGCTGTCGCAAATCTACATGGAGCACGGATTGCCGGCGCCGGCCTTGGAGCTCAGCCAAAAGGCGCTTGCCCTTAGTCCCGACCGACCCGAATTCATCGCGCTGGTCAGCGCGCAGCTTGCGGCTCTCGGTGATCACGAAAAGGCGCTTGGCCTGATCGAACGTGCCCATCTGATGGAGCCTGGAAATGCACTTTACATGGTGCGGCTGGCCGACGTGCTGGCCGCACTTGGCCAATTAACCGAGGCGAAGCGCATCGCCAAACGAGTGGTCGGCCTTTACCCTCACCTTCTCTCGGGGTGGTCAAGTTACGCCAAGGTGATGATCTATCGTGGCGAAGGCGAAGCCGGGCTGGCCGAACTGGTAGCCACGGCAAGGCGGCATCCGGACAGGATCGGCGCGCTGATAACGCTGGCGGCGGCATACCGCATCGCTGGCGAACCGGCTCAGGCGTTGCGGCTGATCGAACCGGTACTCGCCCAGGCGACACCGCTCGGATCGATCCAGAGGGCTCAGGCGATAACGCTTGTCCGCGATTGCTATCTGTCGCTTGGTTTCTACGAAAAAGCCGCCGCCACGTTCTCGCGCCCCGAACTTTATGCCGCACTCGGATTGCCGACCAATTCCCCATCGGCAGAAATTGCTGCCGAAAACCCTCCTCTATCCGATGAGGAGAGAACAAACCAGAAGCCGGATGCAGAACTCATTGCAGCTTTCAGCGGGGCAAGCCTGATCGTTGACCGAGGGCTTTCTAATCTCGAAGCGCTAGCGCTGCTGCGCTTCAAGCCGAAGCGGGCGCGCAAAGTCAACGTCCACGGTCCATCCGGCCTCGCGCAAATCGCCGAATTGATCAGGCACGTCCGTTTCCGTGCTGACGACCAGCCCGGCGGACCGCAAGCGGACGGCGCGGCGGTCGCGATTCCACTGTCGTCCATTTTTGCCTTTCCTCCAACGATACGTGGCGGGATCGCAGAATCCGTCCCCTACATGCAAGCGCCGCCTGGCCGCCTGAAATTATGGGCCGGCTCGCTTCAAAAGCTGCCGCGACCGCTGGTTGCGCTGGCATGGGACGGCACAAGGCCAGGCATTCTGCTCGAAGATTATCGCGGCATTTTCGAGGGGTTCGACGGTACGCTGGTCAGTGTCATGTGGGATGAGACACGCCACCAACTCGCGACGTGGCCAAGCATCATCGATGCCGGTGTCCACTTTACCTCGCTCGCCGACCTAGCGGCTGTCATAGCCGAGTCCGACGCGGTCATCGGGCCTGATGGCATTCCCATGCATGTCGCAGGCGCCATGGGTAGGCCAGCAGCGCTGTTGAGCTTTCCCAGCACGACCTGGTATTGGTATGAGCAAGGGGGCACGTCCGTCTGGTATCCCTCGGTTTCCGTGCTCAAGACCAATGCCTTCGGCAACTGGGGAAATATCCTGCCGGAGCTGTCGCCCAAGATCGCGTCATTCCTGGAAACGCTGGATCGCACCGTTGCGAATTCAACAATCAGAGCCGCGGGTGGGAGCGCTTGAGATGTCATCCTGGCGCCCCTTGAAACGCGAGCCGGACGCAGTCCGCGCAACCCTCTACGACTATCTGCGCAACCGGGCGGCGAAGGTCTTCCTCAACGGCGGATCCTCAACCAGGGCGCTCGGATACGCCGACATGGTCATGAGCAACGGCCGTACACTTGCCGTCGAATTGAAAGCGACGCCCGTGGATGTGCAAACGTCCGGCACGCGCTCGGTGATCGTCTTCGACATAGAGGGTCACGCCGCCGAGGCGGCCACTGGCTATCAGGTCCAAGGCAGGATCATCCTGGATCGGGAAACACTCGCCTTCCTGTCGATCGAGACGAACCCTTCCGTCATCACCAGGCGATGAGAGGACACGGGACGGCGAGCCAACCAATGATCTGGCGCGAGATGCTGCTGTCGAGGTCGCGGCTCATTCCGGCGTGCGTGTCGACACAAGTTTCCCTTTGCCCCTTCGGCCGGTAAGGCCGCAAGTCGCAGTTCGCCGTCGTCGCCTGGCGCGCCGACGGCATCCGGCGAAAGCCGCTCGAAAGGAGCCTAATCGCTCCTGCATGGCCGGCACTGTCAGTAGGGTGTGGTGTTCGATGTCCTTGAAGGCCGTTCTCGCCGCATCGGGGGTACTGATAGCCGCCACAGCCCGTAAGAAACAATTCATCCAGGGCCAATTCGGCCACCTGGAAAAATTTGAAGGGATTGTTTTCGTGGGCTGGACCTGCGTTTCGTCCATTTGGAATTCCGACTTGAGCAGTTTTCGCGCCGAAAGCAGCAAAACCTAGGGTAGGGTGCCGGGGTCTCACGCACGAGGCCGCCGATCTCGCGCAGTCCCGGCATGGCCGGGCGGCAGGCTCTCGCGGAAAACCCATTACCTTCGAAAGCACTTCGAGTGCGGTGCCAGCCAGCGGGCCACCGCCAGCCGGCGTATCGCGCTTCGGCGATCGGTTGCGGCTGTGGCGCGGCGCGCTGGACGGTCGTCGATTGCGACCAGGGAAGCGGCAATTCCTGACCGGCTTCGTCTTTTTCGAGCAGGACTGCCTTGCGCTGCCTCCGCCGCGCCTTCATTGTTTCCAACGTATCGAACTTGCCCGCGCGATCGGTGTTGGCGGGCGACACTTTTGATCCGCCTCAGGGACGGCTGAGCGGCCGTGCTCGTCCCGAAGTGCTGCGGCCTTCTTCTTGCGGTGCAGATTGCGAACCAAATGGAAGACAGGCATCGGGGGCAGGGCAGCCTGCGGCCGATTGCTGGCGAGATCCGGTTCCATCCCGGCATTGGGGAAAGTGGTGAGCGGGTCGAATTCATCTGGAATGCGCGGAGTAGCCGCGACCGGTGGGCCGTAGCTGAACAAGCGCGGGAGAACCTGCGAAGAAAATCCTCTGGGATCATCCCGGCGCCGGCGTCTGGGCGATGGGTCTCGACTGCGGAGGTTCCGCCGGTTGCCTTACGGGACCAGATTCCTGCGCCACCAGCAGGGCCGAATTTCAACGCAGACTGGCGGCGGAATGCGCGCGAAGGCGCCCTCAGGGATTTCCGCCGATGGCGCCCTCCGGTATAGGCATGTTAGCGGACGTATTTGAGGGCGTTTCGACAGTGGTGAGACAAATGGTGCTTTCAAGGCGGTCGACGTCATCAGCATGCATCCAGCTCGACCAGCCGAGGCGGCATTCGCCCAGCCGCGCCATCGGCATCGTTTCCGGTTCGAACGCGAAAAGTATATCCCACTCCAAAGGTTCGCGATTGACCATCAACAGAAGCTCGGCCATCTGAGCATGCCTGTCGCTCCCAGGCAGAAACGGTTCGAGCCGAGCATAGTCCGCCTTGCCGAGGCATATCCGGAACTTGCCCAGATCGTCATCGAGCTCGAAGCCGAGCACGCCGTCTTCGCCGAGCGTGCTGTTCATCATGCCGAGCTGGAACCGCGATTTCTCCTCGATGGCAACGCGGCGCGGCACGAACTCCTCGACCCGGCACGGAATGTCGAAGAAATTCGATATCGTCGCCGCGACGACATCGGCGGAACTGGAATAGAGCGACATAAGGCCGACATGCGGCAGCAAGGCTGAATACGAGATCTGCCCGATACGGCCACGATCCTCGATTGGAAAGCCGCACAAAGCCAGGAAACGCTTCGACAGCGCGTCCGTACCGCCTGCTTCATAACGCAGGAAATACCTGTACTTGCGCCAGACGACATGAAGCAGCGAAATCAGGCGATGGTTGAACAGATCCAACAGGTCTTCGACGGCCGAAGGCGCCACACCTTCTTCGATGATGCGCTCTGTGTAATGGGGCGGCAGCGGCGAGGCCGGGCCGTAGAGACCGAAGAAACTGACCCTGATGTCGACACGGTCCGGCGTTTCGCGCTGGGAGATCTCCGAGATGTCGCTGGCGCCGAAGCTGAGCGATCGCGTCGAGCGGAACCTGACATGCTCATCGCGCGGATCGCCGAGGCTACCGACGCGACGCGATGCGGCATGTCGCATCTCGATCAGCGTGACGAGCTGGTGAAAATGGATGAATTGCAAACCGGCCAAGCCAGGCTCTGGCGTCTTACTGCCGACCGGTGCGTCGCCAAGTGTCTCCGGCGCCGTTGTGGCAAGTTCGGGCTTCATCTCCACTGTCATAGAGCGGCTGCTTCGCCCCATCTCGGCGCCCACTCATAGGTGATGTTGGCATCCATGCCTGTGATGGAAAACCGGTGCAGGCTGTTGATGCTGGCATAAGATTTCAGGAAACGGTCGAGGACGGTCCCAAATAGATACATCTCGCCTTCACCGCCCATCCGGCTTTCGGAAACGGAGAGCGCAAGACTATAGGCCCTGACCGGCCTGCCTTGCCTGATGATATCTATTCCCTTGCGTTCGAAGCGGCGAAAGCTCGCCAGCAGGAGATCGCGCTGCTGGGCGGCCTGCTTGTCGGCGTTGGCGCGAAAGTCATACGCGCCAATGACCGTGCGCAAGGCGTCGACATCGATCAACGAAGCGAAATTACGCGCAAGGTTGGCGATCAGCGTCCACAGAATCTGGTCGTTGATTGGCGGTGGCACCTCGCTCCGGATGGGCGTGATGTTGGCGAAGTCGAGTTTTGCGGGTGTCGACGAGGTCGGTTGGTTGACGGCCCCGATGCCATGGCGCCACGCCAGTCTGCCATTCGAACAGATCAGTTTCATCGACACGGTCTCGGTTTCGGGCATGGCGATTTCATCGAGCCGCGTGACGAAGGACACATAGTGATCGACGCCGCTGCCCAGGACTGCGGGACGGACACTTGTTCGAAAGTAAAGCTTCTGCGCGACACCGTTGCCGAGATCGTGCCGGAAGCTCTCGAAAGGCTCATAGTTGACCCGCCTGCCGCTCCCTTGCACCCAGCCGGTGACCGTCTCGACGGCATGGACGCTGCGTTTCTCGGCACCGCCAATGGCACGGACCGGATATTCCGACCGACCGTGGGAGATCATTAGCGCCTGGCCCTCCGCCTCGAACAGGTTGATGGCGGGCGTGGCGTTGAGCACGAACTGGTCCGAAGTGAGGCGCGACGTTTCCGGAAACCGTTGGGACATGTCGAACGTCAGCTTGAAGCTGTCGGCCTGGATGCCGGCAAACGCTTCCAGCCCGCGAAGGCGCGCGTACATGAACTTTTCCGGGCAGGAGAAAAACTCCTGCATGACATGAAATCCGTGGAACGAGCTGCGCGCGTAGGGAAGTGTTGCCTCTTGCGGAGTGAAACCGACCGGCTCGATCGTCACGGCCGCAGGTACCGCGTTCGCGCCCTTGGCGGTAAACCGAACACCCCGCACCTTTTCCATGAAGAACAGATAGAGATCGCGGGCGACCGTGATGTCGCGGTGGCTGTTGAAGAACAGGGTGAGCGGCGCTTCGCCCAAGGCTTGCAGCCCGGCGCCTGCCCGACGCGCAATTGTCAAGGTCAGGCGACAACTATCCTTCAGATTGTCGAAATCAACGGCCGAAATTTCGAGCGGCAGGACGGTCAGGTCGTAGCTCGTCCTGAAAGCGACAGCCTCGCCGTCGATTGGCGCAGTTTGCACGGTGGTGCCGCGCGGCACCTGGATGCTCGCCGCGCTGGCGCCAGCCGCACATCGAAACTGGAGGGTGGTGATCGGAGCCACCGGCCGCAAATAGTGCGGCCACACCAGATGCAGCAAACTATGCGCCAGTTCAGGCATCTCCGCGTCAAGGCGTTGCCGCAGACGGCCGACAAGGAAGGCAAATCCTTCCATGAGCCGCTCGACGTCAGGGTCGGACGCGTCTCGCGCAAGATGCCGGGACAGTTGCGGATTCGCCTTCGCAAACAGGTCGCCCATCTCCCGAAGATAGGTGAGTTCATCCCTGTAGTACGCGTTGACGGACACTGCGCCGATCCTGCCCTAGCCGTTGAAGCGCATGTGGCCATCACTGCTCAGCACGGAATCGAAAGCCATTCGTACCGTCCGGTCCCGATAAGCAAGGTCGCCATTTACATGGAACACAACCTCCAGCGGCCGGGTCTTGTCCTCGATCGTCTTGACAACGACGTTGCGCAATCGCGGTTCGAACTGCCGGACCTGCTGCTCGACGTTGCGTGCGATCAATCCAACTGCGTTCCGGAAATTATTGGCGGCAGCGTCGAAATCGGCCAGCCCGTAATCCGTACGCGTTTCGCAGCACCCCTGTCGGCTGTTCAACAGAACGCGCAGGTTGGCGAGTATGCTGCCCATCACCGCAGTTTCGTCCTGAGACATGTCCGCGTTGACATAGGCGCGTTCGAGGCGCTGCAGAAGACTCACCGAAACCATTCCCAACCGTTCGATCTAGAGGGGACTAGAAAGAAGCTACACGTAGTCGAACACCGAGCCGGGCGGCACGAACGCCGTCAAGCTTTGTCCAGTTTGCCCGTCAGCGAGAGCGTGAAATTAGCACCCATATATTTGAAATGCGGCTGAAGGGCCATACCGACGCTGTACCAGCCGGGCTCGCCTTCGACGTCCGAGACCGTGATTTGCGCCTTGCGCAGCGGCCGGCGCGAGCGAACGTCGGCGGAGGGGTTGTCCTGATCGGAAACGTACTGGCGTATCCAGTTGTTGAGCTCGTTCTCCAGTTCACTGCTGTTTTTCCAACTACCGATGTTCTCGCGCTGCAGAACCTTGATGTAGTGGGCAAGGCGGTTGATGATCATCATATAAGGCAGCTGTGTGCCCACTTTGTAGTTGAGCTCCGCTTCCTTGCCTTCCGCCGAATTGCCGAAGAATCTTGGCTTCTGGACGGAATTGGCTGAAAAGAATGCGGCGTTGTCACTTCCCTTTCGCATGGTCAGCGCGATGAATCCCTGCTCAGCCAGTTCGAATTCCTTGCGGTCCGAAACCAGCACCTCGGTCGGTATCTTGCTCTGCAACTGGCCCATCGCCTCGAACGTATGGACGGGAAGGTTTTCAACAGCGCCACCGGACTGCGGACCTATGATATTCGGACACCAGCGATACTTGGCGAAGCTGTCGGTCAAGCGCGTCGCCAGCGCTATGGACGCGTTGCCCCACAGATAGTTCTCGGTCTTGCCGTTGGAGCCCTCCTCGTAGTTGAACGCCTTGACCGGCGTGGCCTCCGGTCCATACGGCGTGCGCAGCAGGAAGCGCGGCATAGCCAGGGCGAAGTAGCGTGCGTCTTCCGATTCGCGGAACGCGTTCCACTTGGCGTATTTCGGGCCTTCGAAGATGGATACCATATCCTTGAGGTTCGGGATTTCCTCAAAGCTGTCGACACCGAACATCGAGGGAGCGGCGCCGGCGATGATGGGCGCGTGCGCCATCGCGCCGACGCTGGCGCAGTATTGGGCAAGCTTGACGTCCTGCTGGCCCGGACCGAAGGCGTAATTGCAAACCACGGCGCCGACTGGCTGGCCGCCGAACTGTCCGTATTCGGCCGTGTAGATATGCTTGTAGAGACCGGCCTTGGAAACCTCGGGGCTGTCTTCGAAATCGGTCAGAAGATCGTCCTTGGAGACATTCATCATCTCGATCTTGACGTTCTGGCGGAAGTCGGTGCGATCGACGATGAAACGCAGGCTGCGCCAAGCCGATTCCAGCGTGGTGAACTGCTCGTTGTGCAGGATTTCGTCGACCTGCGAGGACAGCTTCTTGTCGATTTCAGCGATCATCTGGTCGATGGCGGCGCTGTTGACCTGGCCTTCGGCGCGTGAAGGCTTGAGCAGTTCGGAAATGAACGCCGCGACGCCCTTCTTGGCCACCTCGTAGCCGTCGTCGCTCGGCGCGAGTTTCGTGTGCCGCAGGATCTGGTCGAGGAGCGGGCCGTCGGTCTCTTCGACGACGGTCTTGGTTTGGGAAGCTGATTCAACCACAGCCATGATGCGGTGCCTCGCTAACTGACATGAAATCGTGGCTCACCTGAGGGGAGCCTACTCAACGATTGCGGCGCGGCCGGAATGGCGGTCATCAGTTCGGCGAGGAGCTTTTCGCGCGTCTGCTCGTCGCCGAGAATGCCCTGAATCATCTTACGGAACGCCGGGACATTTCCCAGAGGTCCCTTGAGCGCCACAAGCGCCTCACGCAATTCCAACAGCTTGTCGAGCTCCGGCGTCTGGCGCACGATCGCTTCGGGCGTGAAGTCGTTCAGGCTGGCGAACGTCAAGGAAACGTTCAGCTTTTCGGCATCCTCGGTGCTTTCGGCAAGCTTGTTGTCGGTTTGGATGTCGAGCGACAGATCATAGCTCTTCATCACATCGTTGAAATTATCCTTGTTGATGTTGACTAGCGCGCGATCCTCGACAGTCGTTTCGTCCGGTCGCAACGTATAGTCGCCGAGAACTAACATCTTCAGCGGAAGCTCGATCTCCTCCTTGGCGTCGCCGGTAGCCGGCTTATACCTGATGTTCACACGTTCTTTCGGCGCGACGGAAGATTCTTTCGCCATGATACCCTCGGCTATTCAACCGCAGCCGTCACATGCCTCCGGACCCAATGCCCAACGACCCTCCGGCTGCCCAGCGATCTGGTGGCAAGCATGACAGACTTTTTTGATCTTTTTGAGACAGCTGGATAAATGTTGGTCGATCGAGCTTGGCTCGGCTAGCTGACAGCCGAGGAGCCGAGCCTAGCAGCAGCGACGATGTCGAGTTCGGCCAAGGTCGCCATCACCTTGGCCTTGCGCTCGAGGGCCTCCCGCTCGTCGAGAAAGCGGCTGGCATTCTTGTGCGTGAAACTGCGCCAGGACAGGCTAGCGAGGGCAACAGCCAGTTGCGGCTCCCAGACGTCGAGAGCGCGTTCCTCCGCCGTCTGGCGCAGCGATGCGATCAAAGCGAGAAGCGGCTGCAGCAACTCGAAACGCAGGCAATATTCTCCGACATCCAGGCGGGCGCGGAACCGCTCGCGCTCGCCGAACCTGGTCTCGGCGAATTCGGTGAGCAGCTTCAAACCGGCCAGTATCTGGCCGGCTTGACCGAGCTTGCCGGCTTCTGCTTTCCTTTTGTTCATTTGGGAATCACCTGCGCCCTCGCGCTCGCCGGACTGGATCTCGCTTGCGATCCAGTTGAGGGTTTCGCCATTGGCAAAGGGCATGCCATCATTGAAGGACAGGCTGACGAGCCTTGGCGCTTTCTTGAGAAATGCGCAGAGCTGGCCGACAACGGCGCCGCAGGCGGCATCATAGTCGGCTCCGAGCGCCTGCATGGACTGCGCGACCAAAAACTGCGCGCCCAGCCAAAACGGCGAGGATACAAAAGCGCCTTCGGCCGAGAGCAGCAGCCCCTGATGATTACCGGCGCTACGCAGGGCCTGGATTTCCGCCAGCCTGGTCTTCTGCGGGGGCGGCAGCGCACTCTTGCCAGCATTGTCGGGCGGGCTGGTGCGTATCTGGCCCCAGATTGCAAGTCTTGCGCACAAATAGCCACGGGGATCGCTGGGTGCGTCCTGGCGCACCGCCGTCGCGACCTTGCCGGCGGCGGCGAAAATAGACAGCAGCGCCTTCTCGGTGCCGTCTTTTACGGAGATGTCGCCGACAACCGGCGGTGGCGGAGCAGACCGAGCGGTCTTGACCGCGGAAGCTGGTGCGGCGGCCGGAGTAGATGGCGCGGGCTCCGGCGGCGCGGCCACGGCGTTTTTCGTCGCGGCGTTTGCCCTGCTTGCCTCTTCCTGTCCGTTTGCCTCCGCTTCTAGCGCCGCGCGCGCCTCTCGCGCATAAGGCCGCAAGACACGCACCAGTGGGCCGAGCGCGACCGGGTTCTTCTGCAATTTGGTTGACAGGAACTCGTCCAGCCCGACGAGCTTGTCGTGGGCAACAAGCGCGTAGAGTTTCTTGTTCTCTGCGGGTGGCGTCGCCTCCACGGCTGACGCCAGTTTCTCGGCCATCCAGTCGAAGCTGCCGGCACGGCCGCGCTCGCGCTTCAGCGGCGGGAACAGCCCTTCCCAATGGTGCGAAACCATGCCTTGGAGGATCGAAAGACCAACGGCAAGGCCCTGATAGCCCTCTTCCCGGAAAAGGCCATAGGTAAGCCGCGAGGCAAGCACCAGATCCTTGGACCGTTTCTCCAGCACGTCAAGCGTGGTTCGGTTCAGGAACTCCCAGTCGACTGCGGCCGGCCCGGCCGTCTCCATCTTGCGGAATTCGGTATCGAGGACTTCGAATTGCGGATCGTCGCGCATGTCCTCGCCAGAGGAAGAGGCGCCGATAAGAGCGGCGCCGATCGCTATGCGAGGATCTTCGAGGAGCAAATGAGCATCGATCTCAGCCATCAGGCAACTCCTTCCCCCGCGCGAGACAAGCCAAGGCCCTTCCAGCGGCAACCATTGGCACGGTCTGCCTGTGCGGGCGTCCAACGTAACCGGATTGTCATAAGCGTGTAGATTGTAACTTCTATGACTCCGCGCGACGAGGCTGCCGACCTGTCTGCGCAGGATCGCGTTAGTCTTAGGGCCATCCATGTCGATGGACCAGGTTCAGGGAAAGGCGATCGCGGGAATCCTGAACATCTCCGACAGCGAAGATGGATGCGGTCACCGTATGCGCTGAAGCTTACCCCTCATGAGGCGCGTCGTTTCAATCGTATTGGTGGCGGCTTGAATCGCTTTCGGGATTGGGCCTCGCGGGGAACTGCAGAGCAAGTCCACATAACCTCATATGCGGTCGGCTCGGCGGAGCCTGCGCTCATATCCCGCATGCACGGGAAGTTTGCTCCAGATCCGCACCGTCTGTCGGCTTTGTAGGGTCCGTGACACAGCTTTGTTTAGCCGAGCCTTCTTTCCTCAGACAAGATAGCTGAAAAGCGGTCACAAAGCTTTTTCTTCAGCTCGATCAGCCAAATTGGCACGAGCTTTGTGTTCCTTCGTTGAGTGGCGGTAGCAACGCCGACCGGCATTGAATGGCGCGGGTAAGTCGCGATGGATGAAACGACCGAAGGGACAGTCAGATTTGCGTCAGACCGCACTCTATGGGAAGCGGGACGTTGGCAAGTCCACTGCCTCCCAAACGTGCGCTCGCACCCGACGCGGCGGCCGAATTCCGGCCGAAGAGAGCACTGCCAGGATTGAAGATGAAGTTGCAAGCCTCGACCTTTTCGGCCTAATCGGCTGCGACAAGCTGGCGGAGGCGGAGAAAGCAATACCTCCTCTGAAGCAGAGATCACATAACGGAGGTCTGGACGGGTCGAGACCCACAGAAACAACAATCGTGAAGGGGGGCGCACATCATTTCGGAGGCATTCGCCCAGCTTAAGGAAGAATAGGTGCGTAAGGATGCGAAAGACCATTGGGGCCAGAGGCGATGATGCCGACGAGACGAGCCGTATACCAGGGTGCCGCCGCCTCGGCTGTCCTATTCTTGACGGCATGCGCGCGCACGCCGAAACCCACGCCAATTGCCGTCACTTTGAACGTTGATGCGGGCATAAACCCGAATGAACGCGGGGAACCATCGCCGGTCGTGGTCGACGTCTATGAATTGAAGGGCATCAAAGCCTTCAACAACGCGACCTATTTCGATTTCGCTGACGACGCCAAGACCCTTGGCGCCGATATGATTTCAAGAACCGAATACGAACTCATTCCCGGAAAGGAGCAGAAGTATGATCGCGAGATTTCCAGCGAGGCCACTCACATTGCCGTCGTAGCCGGCTTCCGAAGTATCCAGTCCGCGCAGTGGCGCGACTCCGTCGAGTTGGATAAAGGCAAGAAGAACGAGTTCATCATCTACCTGACCAGCCTGGCCGTGCGCATCCAAAAGCTGCGCCGCCGGCGTTTCGGCGTGTTTTGAAAATGACCGGGATTAGACTGACACCAGCCCATGTCGCTGGCGCAATCGCGCGTAATGCAAGTGTGATTGGCGCAATCGAAGAGGAAACGTTCCTGAGGGGGTGCTGGTGAGTCCGACGGCAAAGCCGCTTTGGCTGGAAGGCATGTTCCTTCGACCGCACCATCTGCAGCAGTATGACCGCTGGATCGAGAGTAATCTCGAACAGCGGGTTTCCGGCCTTCTGGCTTACCCCTGGGGGCTGCGCAATCTGCGCATCGATGCCGATGCGCTCAAGAACGGCCAGATCCAGGTTTTGGTGGTCGATCTCGTCTTGCCGGACGGGACGATCTATTCGGCTCCGGCGGCGCAGCCGCCACCACCGGCTCGGCACATTTCGGCCGATGGTCAGGGCAAACGGATCTATCTCGCGGTGCCGGTGCGGGCCGTGGGCGGAATGGAGGTCTCCGAAGGCGTAAGCGCCGATCAGCGCTTCAGCAAGACGGCGACCGATGTGCGCAACAATGCGCAGTCGGATCGCCCGCCTGCCGGAATTTTCGTCGCCACCCTCAACATGCGGGTGGTCATCGAGGGCGAGCCCCTTGATGGAATGGTTTTTGCTCCAATCGTCGAGGTGGAAGCGGTCGACTCGCAAGGCCGGATAACCTTGTCGGAAACCTTCATACCGCCGATCCTGGTTTCTGGAGCCGGCGCGGGACTATTGGCGATCATGGAACAGATCCGGGGGCTGCTCAAGAACCGCGCGCAGGTCCTTGCCGCCGGAGTGGCTGGCCAAAGCGGAAACAATCGGGCTGGCGTGCTCGATCTGATGACGCTCGCAACGGCAAACCGCTACGAGATGCTGTTCAATCATTTGATCGTCGCCGGCCTTCACGCGCCGGAAGCCATCTATCGCGAGTGCATCGCGCTAGTAGGCGAACTGTCGGCCTATGCCGCGGCGGGGCGCCAACCACCGGACCTGCCCGCCTACAACCATGTCGCGCTCAGGGAGACGTTCGAACCGATGCTGTCGGTGATGCGCAATCTGCTCAGCATCGTCGTCGAACAGAATGCACTTAACCTTCCGCTGACCGAGCGCGAATTCGGCATCTGGCTCGGCGAGATCGAGGACCGCACGACGTTTTCCGGTCGCCGCTTTGTTCTTATCGCGCAGGCCAATGTCGCGCTAGAAACCATCCGTGTGCAGATGCCGATCCAGATCAAGATCGGACCAGTCGAGCAGATACGCGATCTCGTCAATCTGCAGCTTCCCGGCATCGCGATCGAGCCTTTGTCCGTGGCGCCCCGCGAGATTCCCTTCATCCAGAATGCCGTCTATTTCGAGCTGGACGCAAACAATCAGCTGTGGTCGCGATTTCCGGGGTCCGCCGCTTTTGCACTGCATGTCAGCGGCAACTATCCAGGATTGCAGCTTGAGCTTTGGGCGATACAAAGGGGCAACGGGCAATGAGCAATCCGCTTGACGATGTCGATCATCCGACGGTCACGCGTCGTCTCAGCCCGCGCGCGCGCACCGCGTTGGCGGGCGGCGAGGCGCGCCAGCCCGCCGATGATGGCGAAGACGAACCCACGGTGGCGGTTCAGCGGCCGCGAGGCGCGCCCGCCGACATGCAGGCCGGCTCCTCCTTTCTGCAAGGTGTGGCGCGCGTCGTTCAGCAGCTCGATACAATGCCGGAAAGAACACTGGTGCGCGCTGCGGCGCCGCTTTTCCTGATAATCGCCCAACTTCGAAATTCGATCGAGAGCGCCGACGTCCCGGCGCTCCGCCGTCAGGTGACCGAGGAGATGGAGCGTTTTCAGCTCGATGCCCAGAAGGCCGGCATAGACGCCGGCAACATCATCGCGGCGCGCTACATCCTGTGCTCCGCGATCGATGAGACCGTGTTGATGACGCCGTGGGGAAGCCGGAGCCAATGGAGCGCCAACAGCCTTCTCAACCAGTTCCATAACCAGACCTGGGGCGGCGAAAAGGTATTCACGATGCTCGACCAGATCAAGGGCAATGCCGAAAAGAGACTGCCGCTCCTTCTCCTGATCCACAGTTGCCTCATGCTCGGGTTTGAAGGCCGATATCGCGTCCTGGAGCGCGGCCGGGACCAGTTGGAGGACTTGCGGAACGAACTCTCCAGGACGATCCGCCGGTTCAGCCAGGCGAAAGCCGCCGAGCCGCTGTCCAAGGATGCGGTTGGCGAGTGCAAGGGGCGTAAACTCAAGGCGTTCGTTCCGTTGTGGATGATCAGTGTCGGCGCGCTCAGCCTGCTCGTCATCGTCCATGTCTACGTGGATGTGATGTTGTCGGGGCTGGTTCGCCCCGCTCTGACCAAAATCCAGACGCTGGTCACTCGATAGGCATTCGCGCGATGCTCAGGACATACTTTGCTAGCATCCTGCGGACGAACAGTCTGATCGTCATCTTGGTTTTGATGCTTGCGTCGGTCCTGCTTTGGTTTTTTGGCGGCGCGGTTACGGTTGGTGGCACCAGCCCGTTCGAGATGTTGGCGTGGCGCATCTATGTGATCGCGGGCCTGTTCATCGCATTTTTCCTCATCACCTTCCTGCGCCATGTTTTGGCGCGGCGAGCTAACGCCAAGCTGATCAACTCGATGATCGCCAATGACGAGCTCGTGTCGATGGGCAACGATCTTTCAGCCGACGAGGTCGAATTGATACGCGAGGGTTTTAAGCAGACCCTGAAGACCTTGCGCGACAATCCGCTCGGCGGCGGCAAAGGCCGCAACTATCTGTTCGAATTGCCCTGGTATGTCATCATCGGCCCGACCGGGACCGGCAAGACCACCATCTTGCGCAATTCCGGTCTGGACTTTCCGCTCGCTGCGGACGGACAGGTCGCGTCGCAGGGAATAGGTGGAACGCGCGACTGCGACTGGTGGATATCGAATGAAGCGGTGCTGATCGACACCGCCGGGCGCTATACGACGCAGGACGTCAACCAAGGCATCGACGCGGCCGTTTGGGGCGGGTTCCTTGGCCTGCTCAAGCAGCATCGGCGACGGCGGCCTCTCAACGGCATCCTGTTGGCGATTAGCATCGCCGATATCGCGCTTGCCAGCGAGACGGAACGGATCAGGCAGGCCGCGGTTCTGCGCCAGCGTTTACGTGAGCTGCATCGCACGTTCGAGATGCGCCTGCCGGTCTACGTGCTTTTCACCAAATGCGATCTGATCGCCGGCTTCGAGGAATATTTCGATGCCACGGAGGAGACCGAGCGCGAGCAGGTCTGGGGTGTGACCTTCCCTTACGACGACGAGCAGATGACCTTCGGTCCGCTCTTCGAGACTGGCTTCATGGATCTCGTCGCCCGCATCGAGCGTCAGCTTCCGGCGAAGTTGGCGGCCGAGCGCAACAACGGCCGACGCTGCCGCATCTACTGCTTTCCGCATGAGTTCGCCAGCCTGGGAACGGAACTGCGCGGGTTCGTCAGCGACGTGTTCCGAGTCAATCGCTACGAAGCCCACCCGCTGCTGCGCGGCGTGTATTTTACATCCGGAACCCAGGAAGGCACGCCGTTCGACCGGTTGCTTGGCGCCATGAGCCGCAGCATTTCGCTGGCGCCTAGCCAGCATCTGCCGATGAGCGGCCAAGACAAGGCGTACTTCATCAAGAAACTTCTGACCGATATCGTCTTTGCTGAGCAGAGTCTCGTTGGCAGGAGCACCAAGTTCGAACGTCGAATGAGGGCGATGTATGTGGGAGGGTATGTGGCGGTCGCTATGGCCGCGCTGGGTCTCTCGGCCCACTGGCTGCATGGCCTCAACAATGCCGAAGTCACTGTGGCGCAGGCGAGCGTGGCGGCCGACAAGCTTCAGGCGCGGCTAGGCGATGCCGACCGAAACCGACAGCTCGCCTCGATCTTGCCGGCGCTGAAGGCCGCGCAGGAGCTGGAGCGGAAAGTAACGACAGACAACTGGTGGCTCACCGGTTTCTTGAGCGTCGATCCCAAGCCGGACCTGTCGCCTGCGGCCGACGCTGCTTATAGGAACATTTTGCGGAATTATCTGCTGCCGTCGATCACCTCGCGCCTGGCGACCCAACTCCAGCTTATGTCTTCCGCTGTCGACACCAACAATCCGCTGCTTCGTGACCAGCTTGCAACGTACCTGATGCTGACGACGGGAGAAAATTACGACGAGGGCAAGATCAAGCAGGCGTTCAGGGAAATTGCCGATGCCGCCTTTCCGTTCAGTGCCGAGGACAGACAGGCGATGGTGGGCCACATGGACCAATTGGCGGGGCTGCTGCCGGCGGCCTCTACGTCCGATCGTTTGATCATTCAGCGGGCACGCAACCGGCTGAACGAAGTTCCGCAGGCAACGGACATCTACCAACGCATGATCGTAGACGCCGAGCGGCGCTACCAATTGGCGCCGATCAGTATCTCCAGCATTCTCGCCACAAGTGTGTTGAGGGTCGATACAAGCGCACGGGGCGGCACGAACGTGGTTCCTGGCCTTTATACCAAGGCCGGCTTCTACGAATTCTTTCTGCTGCATCTGCCCGAATATATTCGCAGTTCCACCAGCACAGACTGGGTGCTTGGCAAAGATCTGAGCAACACCGGCTACGACCAGCTCGCCAAGAAGGTCGTCGACCTCTATGTCCATGACTACATCGCTGTGTGGCGCGGCGCGATCAATCAGGTCAGGATCGTCGATTTCGAGACCCTCGGGCGGGGCCAAACCGTCCTGCAGGAACTATCCAGTCCGCAATCGCCGCTAACGAGACTTCTCACCACGTTGCGCGACAACACGGAACTGCCCCTGCCGAGCGCCAATGGTGACGATGCCGCTACCGCCGGCCAGGGTGCCTCTGCCGCCGGAGCCCCTGCTCTGGCCGGCATTGCGGACGCAGCGATGGCGTCGGCCACCGACGCGCTGGCGAAAACGGCGATATCGACCGCCTTGGGCGATGCACCCTGGCCGGGAACGACGATCGGCGCCGAGTTCAAGCCGCTGACGTCGCTAGTCGACCCACAAGGCACGCATGGCTCGTTCGACAAGGTACAGCAACTGTTCGCCGACCTGCTCGGCGATGTCTCCGGTGTCGCGACGGCTCCCCAACCGGATGCCGCAGCTTTTGATTTCATTGCCGAGCGCGCCAAGAATCCCTCGAACGACAATTCCGCCAAGTTGCGCGCCGAAGCGGCCACGACGCCTGAACCAGTGCGGTCCATGGTTGACTTCGTGGTTGATCGCAACTGGCAGCTTATGATGGCGCTAAGCTACAAGCACATGAACGCGCTGTGGCAGCAGGATGTCGTGCCGGTGTGCAATGCTACGCTGGCTGGCCGTTATCCGTTCGCGCCCGGTGCCGACGAAGATGTGTCGCTGCAAGATTTTGCCGATCTATTCAAGCCGGCGGGCATAATCGACAAGTTTTTCGCCGACAACATCGCCCCTTTCGTGAGCACAAGGGGCAAGCAACTTACGCCCCTCTTTCTTCGGGGCATAAGCATAGGTTTTTCGGATGAGTCGCTCGCGCAGTTCTCGCGGGCCCAGACGATCCGCGATGCGTTTTTCGGCCCGGCCGGAACTGCCCCGGAGGCGAAATTTACGGTGGAGCCCACGTTCCTCGGCCCTAAAGCCTTGAAATCCTCATTCACGCTCGATGACGTGGCAATGGTCTACCGGCACGGCCCGGTGCGTGCGCAGGATTTCGTCTGGCCGAGCAAGGTCGATGCCAGCGTTGCGCAGCTAGAGATGACACTTCTCGACGGCACGTCGCAGTCGCTCCAGAGGACGGGCGCCTGGTCCATTTTCCGGATGCTGAATTCGTTGGGCTTGTCGAAAGCGCGGGGGCAGGACCAGTTCGTCTTTTCGATGGGCAAAGGGGGTTCGAAGGCCAGCTACCTGCTCAAGGCCAGCAGTGTGATCAACCCGTTCAATCTCGGGCTGTATTCATCATTTCGTTGCCCGCCCGCACTCGGTGCCCGTTCCAAAAAGAGCGTGATCTTGAGGAGATGATGGTCGAGCGCGGCATTACGGTCGATCGCACGACCATCCACCGCTGGACGGTCCGCTTCGCGCCCTTGTTGCTCGAGCGTTTCAACCGGCGCAAGCGTAGCGTGACCGGCAAAGGGCATGTCGACGAGACCTACAGCAAAGTCCGTGGCCAGTGGATGTACTTCTATCGCGCCATCGACAGTGTCGGCGACACAGTCGAGTTTTGGTTCAGCGAGCAGCGCGA
>NZ_JBSKBR010000034.1:0-30951 GCF_053714315.1 Mesorhizobium sp. PL10
TCGCATCACCGACAGCAAGACCGGGTTTCCCTACTACCTCGCCGACGTGGCTGTCGATCCGGTGGAATTGGCCGCAGCCCCACAGATTGCGCTTTACCCAGGCATGCCGGCGTCAGTCATGATCGTTACCGAGGAACGCACCGCGCTCGACTACATTTTAGGCCCGCTGGTTGTGTCGTTCCACTCCGCGTTTCGCCAGAAATGACGGGCTTTGCGCCAACCATATTCGCGATTCCAATTTTGCGGGCCACGTTTCCAGAGACTTGAGAGCATCGAGAAAGCAGGGTGGAGCGGTACCGCTTCATTGACTTCCCTTTTTGATCAATGCCTCGCGTTCAAGTGCCGCAGGTGCCTGATGAACCAGCGTCTTGCTCATCTCGCGGTACATTACGGACTCACTCCAGACGAATACCGCGAGAAATGGGGATTGAAGCCGGATTACTCGATGGCTGCGCCAAATTACGCGGCTCAAAGATCGACGCTCGCGGAGGCGGCAGGGCTCGGGCGAAAATCGCAACCGACGCCAGTCAAAAAGGCTCCTACCAAAACGCAAGTCTAGGACTTAGTGACGGCAGGCTTTCGGAGCATTCAACCGCGGTGGCTTCGCCAGGGATCGAGGCCACCTTCGTGGACCCACGCACCTTTCATTCCGGGCGATCTTCGACGACGTTTACGCTTTA
Source organism: Mesorhizobium sp. PL10 (assembly GCF_053714315.1). Lineage (NCBI taxonomy): Bacteria > Pseudomonadati > Pseudomonadota > Alphaproteobacteria > Hyphomicrobiales > Phyllobacteriaceae > Mesorhizobium > Mesorhizobium sp. PL10. The sequence goes on from NZ_JBSKBR010000034.1 coordinate 681, forward strand.
GCCTGAGCGTCGCCGATAGCAGAAGAGTGCTTCCTCGATAGTGGGTGTCACGATGTAGCGGTCTCCCGCTACCACCATTCCCCCCACTCCTTTGACGCCGTGGGGGAAGGCACCCTCGCCCAAGAGTGCCATTAACCGCCCAGCGATTTCGACTTCGACGCCGCCGATCCTCGATGGATCTCGAAACACCGTGACGGTTTCGACCAGGTCACGCATTGCCTCTGCACATTCGGAATCGCCAGAAGCAATGCCCTTAGCAAGCCCGGTCTGGAGTTGGTTTAGTTGTTCCTCGTAGCGGGCGAGCACCGCAGGGTGCAGCGCGATCACTCCGGTCGCAGCGGGTACCCGATCCAACTCTGCCAAAATGCACTTGCGCTCTTCATTCAGTGTTGTTGATTGCGGTCCCAGTACAGCTGGGTCGCCGTGGCCTTTGGCAATGGCGTTGACCAGCCGCTCGATCTCCCGAGTTAGCTCTTCTAGCCGTCGCTCCAAACGGGTGCGCTTAGCATCGGTATCGGCTGCCAAGCGCTTCCGTTCTTCGTGGTAGGTCTGGACATACTGGGCAATCACTTCGGGGTGGCGCAACTCGGCGGTAAGCCCGTTCAGAACTGCAGCTTCGACCGTATCCAAATAGAAGGTCTTCGGATCAGCGCATGTTCCGCTTTCTGTCGCGGCCGAACAGCGGATGCGAATGCGCTTGGACTTGTCCATGCCTTTTGACGACATTCCCGCACCACAGGCACCGCACCTCAGGAGCCCAGTCAACATATGCCGTGGTCGGCGTTGGTGGCTTGGATGGGTGGTTGCACGCGCCTTCTTGCGTGCTTGTGCTGCGTCGAAGAGGTCGGACGGAACAATAGCGAGGTCCGGTACTGCGACTACTCGCCATTCATCCTCGGGATTTGGACGCGAGACACGTTTCCCCGTATCAGGATCCTTGATCATTCTGACCCTGTTCCAGATCAGGCGGCCAGCATAAAGCTCATTGTGAAGCAGCCCCGTCCCTCTCTGCACATTTCCATTGATAGTAGATGCATTCCACGCTCGGCCACGAGGCGGTGGTATGCGGTCTCTATTTAGATTGTGGGCGATATCACGCGGGGTCTGCCCATCAACATACTCCCTGAAGATACGACGCACGATATCCGCTTCCTTCCCGGCGATCAGTCGCTTCCCAGGGTCGCCTAGCACGTAGGAGTAGCCGTAGGTCAAGCCACCGGCATGGAGCCCCTTGCTCACTCGGCCGGCCTGACCCCGACGGACTTTGTGAGCGATGTCCTCTCGATAGAGTTGCCCAACAAGACCGCGAAGTCCGACCAAGACTGTGTTCACCACACCCTCGTGGACGGCACGAATTTCGATGCCAAGAAACGAAAGGCGTTTGTGAATGCCGGCAAGGTCTTCCATATCGCGCGAGAGCCGATCAAGGGCCTCCACAACGAGAACATCAAATTGGTGCCCACGAGCTTTGTCCATGAGGTGAAGCAAACCGTCACGGCCCATGACGGAGCCGCCGGACCGCGCTCGGTCGTCAAACGTTGCGACAACGTTCAATCCCTCACGTTCTGCGTACGCTCGGCATAAAGCGAGTTGATCGTCTATCGATCGCTCATTCTGGAGGTCGGTTGAGAAGCGTGCGTAGATCGCGGTTCGATTCATGATGAGCTTTCTCGGCCTGTTCACGCTCGTGATCTTCGCGGGCCGCTTGCCGCGCAAGTGCGTTTGCAAGGCGCAGAATCGCTCTATCAGGCGCTCGGAACAAGGCCTTTTTTTTAGATCTCACAACCATTGCGGGTAGCGCTTGCTACGGCTCGGCTCTGCTCCTGCGGAAAATAGCAGTCCGCAGAATGTGCGGCCTCCTTCAATCCTTCCGAGATCATGATTTTGGTCCATGTCTCCCAGATGTGCACATGCAGGAGATGAGAGAAGCCATCAAATCGATCGGTCGTAGAAATGGATAGCAAGGCGTGCTTTTCGGAAATCCGAGAACCTGATCGGTTGCTATCCGTTTAAGCCTTGTTGGCAAGAACCGAGGGCTAAATCGCGGACACGCTCAACAGCGCACCAGCAGCTTGGAACGATGCGAAATGCAGGTTGGAGCACGAGCGTCTCCTCTGTGCCATCGATTGCATGCCCATATCCCTTGGATAGTCCAAAGGATTCATTTGGATCGGAAACCGCTGCAAAAATTCATGTCATTTTCTTCGAGTAACACTCTTCGAGGTTGGAATACCGCCGCGCGCAAAATTGGATCAATTGCTGGTGGAATCCAACATCCAGGTAACCTAGCAAGAAAATTACGACTGTAATGCCAACCGACCCTATGTGGCTTCGGAGCGTCGTGACAAACGCACGCCCACACCGCCGCCGTTTTCAGGAATGAACTCGATGCCGGCATTCTCAAGCGTTTTTTGGAGGAGGTATCGCGTTCCTGTTTGAGGGACAGAACGGTCGTTTTCGAAATTGCGAATGGTAACAGCACTCGCGCCGGAGCGGGCGGCGAGATCCTCTTGCGTCCATTTCAACAGCGCTCGTGCGGCGCGACATTGGGAAGAATCCATGCCGCAAACTGGTGATAACTCTCGAAAATCGCAAGCCTTTTCGGAAAACGTTGACAGTTGCTTTCTAAAAACCAATAATCCTTTCGTTTTTAGAAAGCGGCCGCACCGAGTGCGCGAACACTCAATGCGGCCTGACCACAACCCTAGCTTTTATGGAGCTCGGATCATGGATGATTCCGACAATAGCATGAGTTTGTTTTTCATCACCCGGCGGCGCTTGCTGGCGGGCACGGCCACGGGCGCTGCGGCATGGCCCTTCCAGGCAAAGTCGCTGGCCGCCGAACTGGCGGACGGCAGCAGCGCGGCAGATCCTGCTCTTCGTCTGTGTGGCAACTGGCAAAAGATCCACAACGAGACACTGGCGCTGTGCCGCGAACAACAAAGGTTGGAGACATACCTCGCTAGGACGGTCGGCTTCCCCTGCGCCAAGGTACGGCTTGCCGATGGTACGGAATTAGCGCTCCATTCCATGGAAGGCCTGAACGATGCGTACTCTCCCGAAATTGAAGTCGAATGGAACGGGGCGGTTGCCGACTTCGCGGCACACCAGGCGCGTTGGGATGCCGCCGATGCTGAGATCGGCTATTCGAGAGCAGACGAACTGATACGGCAATCCGAAATAGTCGAACGCGAACTTCTGGATAATCTACCGCAGACAGCCGCTACCTCCATCGAGGGCATTTTAGCTAAGCTGCTCGTTATCCTGGATGACGGTGAGCATTGGGAACGTCCCGCCGATTTCCCCTGGCCGCATATCCGCTCGGTGCTGGATGACCTGGCCACCACTATAGATACCGATCCGGCGACGATCGCCAGATCGATCGAGCAACCGTTAGTTGACCGCCCTTATAGGCGGTGAGGAACCAGTCTGCTTCGAAGGAAGCCGGATCGGAAAGCAGATAAGCGGCCAGTTGTGTGCGTTTCGCTCCAAAGTTGCCCTGCATGAGCCACCCATCTTGAAGGGCGCGAGGCCGACTTTGCCGTGTTCGCTCGCGTCGGCGGGGCTCCTAATGGACATGTTCGACATGGGCTCAAGCAATAATCCCGCCGCCGTGACCGCTGCGTCTCAATGAAGGCCAGCTTTCCGCGCAGGGTGCATCACCCTCATCACAACTTGTCGCCCTGGTCTTGCGGACGCCACGAGACGGGATTGGTGATCCAGCGACTGATGTCGGATTCGTGCCAGCCTGCACCGTGCATACTGATCTGGATCTGGCGTGGGAAGGTGCCTTCGGCGATCTTGCGATAGATCGTGGACCGAGACAGACCGGTCCGGAAAAGGACGGTTTTCAGGCGGATGATACGGTCTGGTTCAGGCATAGTCGCATTGCCTCTTGCTGGCTGGTTCTGATTGCTCCTGATCCAGAGAGGAGAGACACTTACTGGCGCGCAAGCGGGTTTTCCGGGTCGTCTTGCCCCGGCGTGGAAACGGCGGCGAATCGGACGTGTTCAGATTCCAATGCCACGGCCTCTGCCGATGCCGTGGCTGAATGCGAGTTCCGTAGCGAGGCTACGGCCGGAATCGGTATGAATGCCAAGATCGCGTTTGTGGTTGGCAAGGAGGGATTCCAGTTGAGGATCGCGTTCGAGGCTCTTGGCCATGTCGGACATGGCCGAGCGGGTTGACTTGTAACCGGACATGTCGCCGGCCTGGTATTGCCCCTGGCTAGTCCGGGCGAGTTTTTGCCAACGTTCCACGAAACGGTTTGCGCGGCGGCTCGGATCGTTGTCCAGTCCGGTGCGGATTTCGGTTTCAAGCTGGAGAGCCAGGACAATGCGGCTGACCCGGCCGACCGCCGCTTCACGAACCAGCTCAGGGTTCTTGACGTATGCCGCTTCGGCATCGCGCCAGCCATGCGGCCGAACCTTCTCGAAAGCGCTCCGGGCATCTCGCAATTCGCGCATCTGCTCGGGACTACTCTGCCAGTCCGCGTTTCCGGCGTGCATGATGGCATCGATCGCGCGCGCGTGGCGCACAAGCGCCTTCGTGCGAGCGCTACGCAACGCCGCTTCCGGGTCCATCGGCATATCCGTGCCCCGCGACACTCCGGGGGTTTTTCCTTCGGGATCAGCGCCGCCATCTGCGCTTAGCGCTCCAACATTTTCCCTTCCCGGACTGCGCCCACTGTCCTGGCCGGGCTCGGCGTCTGCGGGCGAGCGGAGCCCGTCGAGCAGCTCGCCGATCCTGTCGCGAAGTTTCTCCGGAACAATCCGGCGCGCGATCTCGACCACACGCTCGCGGAAGGTGATGCCACGCCGCTCGGCGTAGCTCTGTGCCGGGTCGATCTGCTCGTAATCCGACGCCATGTCCTTGGCGCGGTCGCGTGACAGCGTGCGAACAAGCCGATCCCGTGTGGCAAAGTCACTGCCGCCATAGTGCAGGTCCATCCCGTCTCGATGCCGCGACAGGGCAACGTAGCTGCCGTGCGCATCCATGCCTGGCGTTGCCAGGACATGGGTGCGGTCGACTGTCATGCCCTGCGCCTTGTGGATGGTCGCTGCATAGCCGTGGTCGATGTGGGCATAGTCTTTGAGATCGAAGCGGACCGAACGACCGTCATCGGCGCGCACCGCCATACTCTGTGCGTTGACGTGCTCCACGATGCCAAGCGTCCCGTTCTTGACTCCGATCCCGCGCTCGTTGCGCAGGAAGATGACACGGTCGCCGCTGGCGAAGTTCCTTGCGCCGCGCTCGACACTCACTTGCAGTTCGTCGCCGAGTTCACCCGCAATGCGCATGCGCTCACGCGCGGCCAGATTCAGCGCGCGCACCTCGTCGTTTGTGTGGGTGAGAATGATCCGGCTTGCGTCAGGTTGCGCCTGCCGGTCACGATCCCAGCGCTCGACCAGATCGCTACGCGCATCTTCGCGGGTCACAGCCTGGTACACCATGCCTTGCGCGTCATAGGCACGGATCGCAGCGCCGATCCTGCCGTTTGCCAGATCGCGCGTGGCGTCGCGCTGCCAGTCCTTGCGCTGCCGGCGTACGTTCTCGATTTCGACGCCACCGTAGCGCTCGTGAATCGAGCGGAACGCAGCGCCGGCCTCGATCGCCTGCAACTGCTGCGGATCGCCGACGAGGACGACCTTTGCGCCAACGTTGGCGGCATGGGAAAGCACGCGCTCCAACTGGCGCGTGCCGACCATGCCGGCCTCGTCGATCACCAAGACATCGCGCGTGGTAAGTAGATCACGGCCCTGTCCCCAGCCGTGTTCCAGGCCGGCAATCGTGCGCGAGGCAATTCCCGATCCGCTTTCGAGATTTTCGGCCGCAATGCCGGAGAGTGCTGCGCCTTTAACCTCATAGCCCGCCGACGCCCATGCCTGGCGCGCAACACCCAGCATGGCGCTCTTGCCCGTGCCAGCAAAACCGACAACGACGCCAAGACCGCGCCCATCGGTGATGTGATCCAGTGCATCGGCCTGCTCGCCCGAAAGCACAAGCCCGCGTTGCGCTGCGCGCGCCAGAGCGGCTTCGCGGTGTGCCTCATTCACTGCATGGCGCTGCTGTCCGGCTATCAACTCTGCCGCGCGATGCAGGCGCTGTTCGGTCTTGATCACCTGCCGGGTTGTGAGGCGATCTTCCCCGCGTCCGTCCTTTCCGAGCTCGACCAGATCGGGCGCGTTGCCGATGGCCACCATGACTTCGTTGAATTGCTCAATTCCGTCGCTATGCCGATGCGAGAACTTCGCGATGTCTTTTCGCGTAAAGGTCGATTGCTGATGCGTGATGGCATCTAGCGCCACTGACGGATCCGCAATGATCCGCGCGCCATTGTTGCGCGCGATCTCGCGATGCAGTTCGGCGCGGTCGGCTTCAATTCTTTCAGTATCGAGTCCGCTGCCCTCAATGCGTTGAGCCGGCGCGCCTATCTGGGTTTGCGGCTCCAAGGCAATGCCCTGCGCTTCCAGGCTGCGATGATCGATGCGGGCGTCGATGTCGAATTCGGCAAGGCGCTCATTGGCAAGCTCCGCCCATCGCTCCCGCCAGCGCTCGACCAGCTCGGTGCGGTTCCAGTCACGCACCTTTGGACCAAAACCGTTCTCGTCCACTGACCGCATTGTGAGCATGACATGGGCATGAGGTTTCGGACTGCCATCCTCCGCCCTGTCCCAATGCACATTGAGATCAGCGACCATGCCTTGGTCGACGAACTCCGTTTGGACGAAGTCGCGCGCCAACTCGATGCCTTGCGCCTGGCTCAGCTCGCGCGGCAGGGCAAACTCCACCTCACGGGCGAGCTGCGCGTCCTTGCGCATCTCGCACGCCTCTACGTCATTCCAGAGCCGTTCGCGGTCGCTCCAGGCCTCCGGCGCATTCTCCGGCAGCAAGACCTCGGAACGGACGACGCCGCGTTTGGCCGAGAAGTCATGGCTGCGCTCGATGCGCTCGTCATGCAGCCGCGAGGCAGAGCGGTAGGCAGCCGACGCCACGGCACTGCTCCCAGCTTTGCGGCTAATGACCTTGACGTGAAGATGATAGATCGCCATCGCGACCAGATCATTTGCACGTCAAAGCGCACGTCGGCACGACGTATAAGCGCGCCCTCCCTCGAAAAAATCTCGGGATGGACCAGCCCGTCCCGAGCTGTCTCGGCAACCCTGAAGCCTTTGCGCAGGCGCTCCCCTATCATCGCCGCATCGACAATCGATGGAGACAGCCATGCGCAAACCACGCGACTTCGACGCCGAACTGAAGGCGCTGGAAGATAGGACGCGAGAACTCAAAACGCGAAAGGTGCAGCAGCTTGGAGAACTGGTGATCGCAACCGGCGCCGATCAACTCAGCACGGAGGAACTGGCAGGCGCGCTGGTCGCGATCGCCGAGACGAAAGACGCCGCAGACCGTGAGGCATGGGCCAAGCGTGGGGTGATGTTTTTCGAGAGCGGGTCCAAGAGAACTGCTCCGACATCTGAAGGCAACCTTCGTAGCGCTAAAACGCAATCGGACAGCCCGCAACCGCCGGCAAGCGGCACGAGCTCGCAATGATATGCGCACGTGGCAGGTCGAGCGCCGCAAGCGCACGCGACGTCTGATCGAGCTCGGCGGTCTCGTCGTCAAGGCAGGCATCGTTGATCTGACAGCCGATGATCGCGCCACCATCTACGGCGCGCTCCTTTGGATTGCCGCCAAGCTGCAAAGCCAGGAAGGCGAGCATGCACGGGAGCTGTGGGTCGCAAAGGGAAAGCATGCGTTCGAGGGTGAAAGGCGCGAGGGGCAATAGAGCCAATGTTTCGCCAGTTGCACCACCCCCGCTACGTGCGGAGCGCGGCCCCCGAACAGCGTGACTTCAACCGCGCGGTACGCGAGCGGTCGACGCTACGTGATGACCCATGCCTTGATTAGGGCCGAAAATTGACGGGTCGGCTTCGAGTGTCCGCCGCACAAATAAGGGACATTGTGTATGGAACATTTTTGCCGTTCTTTAGTGCGGCAAGCTACTCATCGCGCTGCACCGACCGCGAATTGCGGCCGGGTTGCTGACGAGTAATCAGTCTGGTTGTCGACATTTGAACGAAACGCACATTCTCTATCGAGACGGCAAGTTATACTTGGCGTCAACCTCGTCGATCGCCTTGACGTTGCCGGCGGAACGGCCTTTCTCGTCGAAGCTCTGCGCCAGGAAGGCGTCGACGATCGACTTCGCCAGCTCCGGGCCGATGACGCGCGATCCCATAGTGATGATCTGCGCGTTGTTCGAAAGCGCGGCGCGCTCGGCTGAATAGGTGTCATGTGTCAGAGCGGCGCGAATGCCTGGCACCTTGTTGGCGGCGATGCAGACGCCGATGCCTGTGCCGCAAACGAGGATGGCACGATCGTACTCGCCCTTGAGCACTGAGGAGCCGACGCGGTCCGACAAAGTAGCATAAAAGGCTTCCGGACCGGCGTCGGTGCGCGAAACCTCCTTGACGTCATGACGGTCCTTGAGATGGTCGGCGATAATCTTGGCGAGCCCCTCCCCCGCACTGTCTCCTGCCACAGCGATTTTCATATCTTTCTCCTTTCAAATCTGGGCGGCGCAGCGCGCCAGGATGTCGAGATAGCCTTCAACGCTCCAGGCCGAGCGACCAATAAAGAGCCCGTCGATATCCGGGCAAGTGATCAGTTCTTCGCAATTCGCGGGATTGACGGAACCGCCGTAGAGGCAGGGTATGCGGCGTCCGAGGATCTCCAGGGCGAACCCGGCTATCTCGGCGTGCCGCGCGTTGGCATAGTCCGCGGTCGCTGGGATGCCGCGCTCCCCAATCGCCCAGACCGGCTCGTAGGCGAGCAGTATTTCAGCCTCTCGCTGGCTGCCGGTCAACTTGCCGAGCGCGCCGTGCACCTGGTTCGCCAGGACATCGGTCGCCCGGCCGTTTTCGCGGTCCTCCAGCGTCTCGCCGATGCAGATCAGCGGCACAAGACCATGGCGGACCGCCGCCTCGGTCTTGAGGCCAACGGTCTCATCGGTTTCTCCGAAATGCTCGCGACGCTCGGAATGGCCGAGCTCGACGAGATCGAGATCGCAATCCTTGAGCATGACCGGCGAGACTTCCCCCGTCCAGGCGCCGTCATCGGCCCAATGCATGTTTTGCGCGCCGACCTTGACTGAAGTCCCCTTGAGCATCGTCTTGACTTCACGGACGGCAGTGAAAGGCGGAATGACGAAACCCTGGATACGGTCATGGCGGCCGCCGTCGGCGGCACGCAGGCCCCCGGCAAAAACACGGGCTTCCGCAAGCGTCTTGTTCATCTTCCAGCTGGTGCCGACCCACAACTGCCGGTTTGCGGTCATGCCGTCCCCTCTTCGGTGGCAATTTTGACAGTGGTTCGTCCACCTTCGAGTTGCACAGCGGTCTCGTGTGGCAACGGCTTATCGGAGATGATCGTGCCGAAATCGTTGAGGTCGGCCAGCACGTGCAGTGCTGTGTGGCCGAAGCGCCGGCTATTGACCAAAAGGCAGCTATGTCTACTCGAGGAGATCATGGCGCGCTTGCTGCGCACGACGGTATCGTCCATGTGGTAGGCAAGGCGGCCCGACGCGGCAGGTGCTGAGACAAAGGCTATGTCGGCCCGCAGGCGCGAAAGCGCCTCCTCAGCGACAATCCCAAAATAGGCGTTGAACTTGGCGGAATAGACCCCGCCCACGGCGATCAGCGTGGCGCCGCTCTCGCCCTTGTTCCGGTCGATGATCGCTGCATTGTTGGTGATGATCGTAAGTGGTCTTTTCCTTGCCAGCACGTCGCCGAGCATCGCCGCCATCGATCCGTCGTTTATCATGACGGTCATGCCTGGCTCGACAAGCTCGGCCGCTACCGCCGCAATCGACCGCTTCACATCGGCCTCCTGCAGCTCGCGGAAGCGGAAGTCGCTCTCGAACTGGGTGCCTGGATCGATGGTCGCGCCACCGCGCACCTTGCGCAGCACGCCGGTTCGCTCGAGATCGTCGAGGTCGCGATGGATGGTCATCTTCGAGACCGCGAAGCGAGATGCGAGATCATCGAGATCAACGGCGCGGCTCTCGATCAGAAGATCGATGATTTCCTGCCTGCGCTCTTCGCGTTTCAAGGGCCCCTCCACCGTTCGCCGCCGGCTAGCCGGCCTCCCGCGCGTGGCGTCTGTTGCTTCGACCGACTCGCGGCAATGTCCAACATGTCGACCTCAATGGATAGCCCCCCTGCGATAGCGTTCGGCCATTTCGGAAAGCGTCAACGGCGCGATGCCGTGTGCATGGCCAGCTGAGCCGAACGCCTCGAAGCGTTCGCGGCAAAGTTTTGAAAGGGCCGCCATGGCGGGCTTCATGTATTTGCGCAGATCGAATTCCGACGGATCCTCGCTCAGAACGCGGCGGACCTGGCCGGTCATCGCCATACGGCAATCGGTGTCGATATTGATTTTGCGGACCCCGTGCCGGATGCCACGCTGAATTTCTTCGACCGGCACTCCCCAGGTCGGTTTGACCTCACCGCCGAACCTGTTGATGATCTCTTGCAACTCCTCAGGGACCGACGAGGAGCCGTGCATGACAAGGTGGGTGTTCGGCAGCTTCGCATGAATGGCCTCGATCACATGCATCGCAAGCACGTCGCTGTCGGGCTTGCGGGTGAACTTGTAGGCGCCATGGCTGGTGCCCATTGCGATCGCCAGCGCATCCACTTTGGTCTTTGCCACAAAGTCGGCCGCTTCCGCAGGATCGGTAAGGAGCTGATCGTGCGACAGCGGGCCTTCGGCACCGTGGCCGTCTTCGGCTTCGCCGACGCCGCTTTCCAGCGAGCCCAGAACGCCAAGTTCGCCCTCCACCGATACGCCACCCCAGTGGGCAAAATCCACCACGCTCCTCGTCACATCGACATTGTAATCCCAACTTGCCGGCGTCTTGCCGTCCGATCGCAGCGACCCGTCGATCATGACGGAGGTGAAGCCGGCCTGGATCGCCGTCATGCAACTGGTTGGCTCATTGCCGTGATCGAGATGCACGCAAACCGGGATGGTCGGGTAGATCTCCGTCACGGCGTCCATCATATGCTTCAGCATTATGTCATTGACGTAGGCGCGCGCACCACGGCTGGCCTGCATGATAACGGGAGAGTCCGCCCTGCTGGCTGCCTCCATGATCGCCAGCGCCTGCTCCATGTTGTTGATGTTAAACGCCGGCACGCCATAGCCATGTTCGGCGGCATGGTCCAACAGTTGGCGTAAGGTTATTCTAGCCATTGCTTCCTCCTATGCGTTGCGGACCAGATCGGAGATCACTTCAACCTCATTTGCTGAGCCGAAGACCAAAGGCGTCCGGCAATGATGCGACAGTGGCGTCTTGTCGAGGATGTCCACCCTTCCATCGGTAGCCAGACCGCCGGCCGCCCTCATCAGGTATGCGATTGGGTTGGCTTCATAGACATGCCGTAAGCGGCCCTGCTCGTAGCCAGGGCGGGCATCTGCAACGTAAAGAAAGACCCCACCTCGCAAGAGGATGCGATGGAGTTCTCCGACGGCAGCGCCCAGCCAGCGCATGTTGAAGTCGCGACCGCGGGGCCCGGTGCTTCCCCTCAGGCAATCGTCGACGTAGGAACGGGTCGACGGCAGGAGATGGCGATGCAGCGAGGCATTGTATGCCAGATCCGCCGTGTTGGGCTTGATCCGAACATTTTCTCGGGTGACGTAAAAACTTCCATCGCTGGAGTTCAACGTCGACAGGACGACCCCATCACCGACTGGAAAGCCGAGATCGACAGTGTTTCCGTAGGACACGTAACCGGCCGCAAGCAATTCGCGTCCCGGTTTGAGGAAAGGGTCCTCTCCCTCGTTGAACGCCGCGATGGAAAAGAGCGTTCCGAGAGAGGCCCCCAGTCCGACATTGCCCGATCCGTCGAGCGGATCAATGGCAATGGCGAGCCCCGATTCCGCGAAAATGGCCGGTGCTTCAGCCTCTTCCGATAGGACCTGAGCCGCACCGGCCTCCCGCAGCAACCCGAGGAACAAATGATGTGAAGCGACGTCGATCGCCTTCTGTTTGTCACTGTCCGAATTTACACCGACAATCTCAGCCGGATCGCCAGGAATTTCGCCCAAGGCGATCCTGGCTGACAAGGCGCGCGCTGCGGTGACAATGGCGTCGATCTGCTTCGCTATGGCGAGGCGGAGCATGTCTGAACCTGCCCAGTCTTCCAGATAGTCGTCCAGGGCTCGCATGGCGCGAGCTGGCTGATCATTGGCAAGCCTGAGGACTTTCATCGCGTTGTTCCCAGCTTTTCCAGAGCAAGCGCGACGATGGCATGCCGGGTGATCCCGAAGCGTTCGTATAGAACTTCGGCGGGGGCGGAGGCGCCGAACCCGTTCATGCCGATGACGTCGGCCTCACTGTCCACGTAGCGCGTCCAGCCGAACTTCGACAACGCCTCGACCGCGATGCGTGGCGCGTTACCGAGAACGGCCTCCCGATACGATTTCGGTTGCTTCTCAAAAAGATCCCAAGCCGGCATCGAGACAACCGCCGTCTGAACGCCCCGGTGGCTCAATTCCGCGGCCGCGGCCACGGCGAGTGAGACCTCAGTTCCAGTGGCGAGAATTGTCAGGTCGCGCGACACATCGGTCTCCTTTATGACATAGCCGCCCTTTGCCGCCCGATTGACGCCGTCGCGCTCCGATCTGAGTTGGGGAACATTTTGACGCGAAAGCGCCAAAACCGATGGAGTGTTGCGGTCGCGCAACGCGATGTCCCAGCACTCGAGCGTCTCGATGGCATCGCAGGGTCGGAACACATGCAAGTTCGGTATGGCCCGTAGGCTTGCCACGTGCTCGACCGGCTGATGGGTTGGACCGTCTTCGCCAAGCCCGATCGAGTCATGCGTCAATACGTATATCGAGCGCACCCCCATCAGTGCCGACAGGCGGATTGCATTGCGACAATAATCCGAAAAGACCAAGAACGTGCCGCCGTAAGGAATAAGTCCTCCGTGCACCGCAATGCCGTTCATCGCCGCGGCCATGGCGAATTCGCGCACGCCATAGCTGATATACCGCCCCGAGCCGGTTGGCGTGAAGTCGCTGTCGACGGCGGCAACGCGGGTAAGATTAGAATGGGTAAGGTCAGCGGAGCCGCCGATCATCTCGGGCAACGCGGCGGCTAGGCTCTCAAGGGCGATCTGGCTTGCCTTTCGGGTCGCGACTGCCTGAGGATGGTCAAGGAGCTTTGCCTTGGCCGCCTCAACCATTGCTCCATAGTTGTCTGGCATCGTGCCGGCGACGCGGCGTAAGAATTCGTCCTTCCGGCCGGCGTCCACGGCATCGAGCCGCGCCCTCCAATTGGCATGTGCACCAGCGCCCCGCGTGCCGATTGCGCGCCAGCTCTCAAGTATTGCTGGTGAGACATCAAACGGCGCGACTGGCCAGCCGTAGGCAGCCTTTGCCGCCGCAGCCTCGACTGCCCCCAGAGGCGCGCCATGAGCCGAGCTCTTGCCGGCCTTGTTCGGGGAGCCATAGCCGATCACCGTCTTCATCGCGATCAAGGACGGCCTGTCGGATTCAGCCCTAGCGCGTGAGATTGCCGCGTCGATGGCGGTGGGATCATGGCCGTCGATGCTTTCAACGTGCCAGCCATAGGCCACGAAACGGGCCGGGACGTCCTCGGTGAAAGAAACGGCGGTCGAGCCGTCTATGGTGATCTGGTTGTCGTCGTAGAGAACAATCAGCTTGCCCAGCTTCAGGTGGCCAGCCAGTGAGGCCGCTTCCTGGCCGACGCCCTCCATCAGGCAGCCGTCGCCGCAAAAGACGTAGGTGCAGTGATCCACGAGCTCCTGGCCGAATTCATCCGAGAGACGCCTTTCGGAGATGGCCATACCCACGGCCCCGGCAATACCCTGCCCGAGCGGACCGGTCGTGATCTCGACGCCAGCAGTATGGCCATACTCGGGATGCCCGGGAGTCTTGGAGCCCCATTGGCGAAAATTGCGGATTTCCTCGATCGAGACGTCCTGCACGCCACTCAGATAGAGGGCGCTGTAAAGCAGCATGGACCCATGCCCGTTCGATAGAATGAAACGATCACGGTCCGGCCAGGCGGGATCGCTAGCGTCAAACTTCAAATGCCTGGCAAAGAGCACGGCCGCAGCGTCTGCCATGCCCATCGGCATCCCCGGATGACCAGAATTGGCCGCCTCAACAGCATCGATCGAAAGAACCCGGATCGCGTTAGCCATGTCGGAAATCGATGCATTCGCCGGGATCATCCGCCCCTCCTTTATCGACGCTAGATGGCAGCTTGATATAACATATATTATCACAAAACAATCAGAAATTTTGTGATATAACTCCACTTATCACACGCAGATGTCAACGACGCACAAAACGACATCATCGTCCTTGACTACGGAATGCCGTCGCCCGAGCCCAGAGTGGTATCCGAACCACGGAAGCTGCGCGCGATAGTAAGACAGTCAGTTCGCCGTGCATGCGCTCGCGAGTCGACTGTCCGGCCACTTGACATGCTCTCAGAAGAGATAAAACGAGGACCTCCCCGACACCGACCTCGCCGTGAACCCGGCCGGCCAGGAGGATCCGATTTACCGATCGCCGGAATGCCAGTTCTCGAAATCCGAAAGCCCGGCAGGTCTTCGTGTCGAAGCCTGGTCACGGGTATGGGCTATCCGGTGTCGAGAATTCTGCTCTGCTTCAGAGGGAACACCCGCATGTTCTATAGTGAGGCGAGGAACTCGACCAGCCAGTTCATAGCTTTGCTCTGGTAGATGTGAAGAAGCAAGCAAGGAAAGGCCAGGTCGCCGATACCTGGCCTTTCCTCTGCGCATCGCCTTGGGAGGACGATTGTGAATTGAGAGCAGCTTCACTCCAATCCGTCACACTCTTGAACGTTCTCCGTCGGCCAAACTTATCTCGACGAGCATGAGCTGGCGGTCTGTCACGCGCGAAGGATAGATTTTTGATAGCCTTTCCTCATGCATGGGAATGATGCGGCGCTCGTCGTTGCCGACAATTCCAAGCATCTCATCAGCGGCCTCGATCAGACGGGTTTGACTGCCGTTGGCGAGACCCGGCGGAACGAAACACGGATCATTCGAGTCGCCCCCGTTGAGGTTTTTGTAGGTATAGACCACATCGCCGGACAGGACGATCTTGTCGTCTCCCTCGCCGTTCTGCACCACCACATATTGCGAGCCTGCGGTGTGCGTGTCGAAAGCAGGATATAGATGAATCCCGGGAAGCAGATTTTCCCTCTCCCCTTCTACCAATTCAAGGCGGCCCTCAATGTTTGCCCGGGTCAGGTAGAGGATGTCGGCAGGATTCAATCCCGCCTGCAGAGACCGGAATCGGCGGCCCTTAGCGAGAATCCACATCCAGGATTCCAGCTCTTTCTTCTGAATGTAGATCTTCGCGTTCGGGAAGAATTTCAGGCCACCAATATGGTCGAAGTGTGCATGCGTCAGGATGACATGGGTGACGTCCTGTGGCCTCACACCGCACTCGCCAAGGACTATGTCAGGAGGTGTCCATCCGGTGACGCCGATCGAGTTGGCGATCTCCCCTCCGAAATCGCCGGCGTCGTGTCCCACGTCGATCAAGACGACGGAGCCGCTGGTCTTGATGAGTATGTAGGCGAACGGCAGGTTCATCGTTCCCTGATTATGCGCGCCGTAATAGACCCCGCTGACCGGATGCACCGGGCTGCGCGAGTATTCAAGCACCCAAATCGAATGTGCTCCCATGGTTCTCCTCCCGATGACTAAATAGAGACCCCGCACAGCAGCTGCTTGTGTCAAAGGCCGTTGAGCCGAGTAAGGCGGCCGAGCGCTTGAGTTCGGTCGCCGCGTTTGAAAGCAGGCCCAAGAGCGGTGCGTCTGAGATGAGGACGCCGCGCCGCAACAGCGTGTCCGCGTTGGCGAGCAGGCGATCTGCCTTTCCCAGATGGGCGAGCGCATGCCGTTCGGCGACGAACCCCGGCAAAACCGAGCGTGCTGCCGCTACCGACCGTTTGATGTCAGCAGCACGGTCGGCGAGTTCGCCGACCAAAAGGCGCATTCCCCTCTCCTTCAACGCGAGGTGCATAAACGAGTAGATCGCCAGAAGTTCTCCATAAGTTCTGACGAGCGCTTCGACGTCTGCGCGCGCTTCCGGTGACGCGATCGGATCGACAACCGCGTCACATTGGAAGCCGCCGCGCATGGTGCCGCGATTGACAATCATCGCCCGGCCACAGGCAACGGGGCGTTCGACGGAAGGAGGTTCGTCGCCTTCAGTGCGTCCCAGAACGCTGAAGGTACGGTCTCGTTGATCGCCTTGACGTTCTGGTCCACTTCGGCGGCGCTCTTCGCCCCCATAACGAGGGTGGCCACAGCCGGATGCGCGTAGACGAACTGCATCGCGGCCGCGGGCAGGCTCACTGAATATTCAGCGCAAAGGCTCTCGATGGCCTTCACCTTATCGACGACGGCGGCCGGGACCTTGCCATAGTCATAGGTGGCAGTGGCTCCGCCGACGCCAGTCGCCAGGATTCCGGAATTGAAGATGCCCCCCGCGATGACTGATACGTTTCGCTTGAGTAACTCATCAAAGGCGGCTTCGAGGGGCGCGTGGTTCAACAGCGTGTAGCGCCCTGCAATAAGGGAACAGTCGATCTGAAACTCGCGCGCGACACCGACGACCGAGTCCGTTTCGTTCACACCCAGACCTATGGCCGAGACCGCGCCGCTCGACCGTAGCTCGTCGAGCGCCTTGTAACCGGAAGCGCGGAGCTGGTCCCAGTAGAATTCGCTCTGGTCGCCGTGCCAGGCGCGGCCGACATCATGAACGAGAAGGATATCGATGTAGTCAAGACCGAGGCGCTGCTGGCTGTCTTCGAACGCACGCATGACACCGTCATAGGTATAATCGTAGGTGTCGAGAAATGGCAACGGATCGATCCAGTCGATCCCGTACACGGTCTCGAGTTTCTTCGTCCTGCCGGCGGGCTTCAGTATGCGCCCGACCTTGGTGCTCACCACCACGTTTGGCCGCAGCTTGTTCGCCCGGAGCGCATGCCCGAGGTAGTGTTCGGATTTCCCGAAGCCGTACATTGGCGCGCAATCGAAATAGCGGATTCCGGACGAATACCCTGCGAGGATCGTGGCTTCGAACTCGTCATACGAGACATCGGCGTTGAAGCCTGACAGGGGAACCGTGCCCAGTCCCAGCGAGGTCACCTGCACTTTGCTTTTTCCGAGCGGCCTGAGTTCGAGTTCGGTCATAGGATCATCCTTGCGTGTCTTTGGGAGCGTCCTACCGCTAGGTCGCTTGGTGATTGGCGGCGGACGCAGACCTACGCGTCGTCAAGCAGCACTCGTGACACCGGGGCAGCTTGTCGGGATTCACGTCGGTAGCTTGTGAGCATGTAAGACCTCCCATCTCGGCTCCTCTAAATCTGCGACAGGTAAGGTATAAGGTCATACCTTGCTATGCAAGCGATTTTTCTGCGGTTCCATTCGAAGAATCCGACAAGCGAGCTTAAGTTGGACGCGGCGCGGCGGCTCGCCTCAATCGATCGTTTATGGCGCGTCCGAGGCCGTACATCGGTATCGAGGCGAATCCGATAACGTCACCCGGCCTCGACCATGACCGCGTAAAGGCTTCGGGCGGCCTCCTCTAGGTTGCCGGAAGCGGACAGTGTCAAGTGACATCCCTCGCATGGCGGTCCGAAGCCGACCCAAACCATATTCGCCGTCGGCTGGTCGACCTCCATCCAGACGGCAGCGTCGGGAGCGTAGTGGCTTCTCAATTGGCCCGGGGCAGAGATTTCGAGCGCTTCGGTGGCCTCCCCCATCGCACCAAGTAGCTCTTCGAGCGACTCTTGTGGAACGGAGCCCTGACGCAGGATTGTAGGCGCGCCGACCAAGGACAGGATTGTGGACTCGAGCCCGTGTTCGCAGGCGTCATCTTCGATGATCGCCGCTATGCGGCTATCGAGTTGGCGAACCACTTGCGCGAAACGCGTCGTGGATATCTTCCCCGAAAGGTTGGCAGAAGGCGCGGCCACCGGGAATCCAACCGCTCGGATAAGGCGTTGGGCAACCTGTGAAGACGGAAATCGGATTGCTACGTTCGCCAGGCCCGCAGTCACCGCAGAGGCCAGTCCGGCATTAGCTCTCTTCGGCAGGAGCACCGTCAGGGGGCCGGGCCAAAACCGGGCGGCTACCAACTCGGCATTCTGGTTGAGCTCGGCCATCCTGCGGGCCATGTCCAAGTCGGAAACATGTACGATAAGCGGATTGTGCCGTGGACGTCCCTTCGCCTCATAGATGCGTTCTATTGCGGCGGGATTGCTCGCGTCAGCTCCTAACCCGTAGACTGTCTCCGTTGGGAAGGCCACGACTTCACCGTTGCGAAGCATCCGGGCCGCCATTTCGACGTCGTGGTCGTCATTGCCCAAGCGGCGGGTGATCCCCATTAATTCAGGCCCACGACCTGGTGGGGCACATAGGGTGCTTCGAGTTCCCTGATTTCATCTGCGGTCAGATTCACGTCAAGAGAGGCGGCCGCATCTTTCAGGTGCGATAGTTTGGTCGCGCCGACGATCGGAGCCGTGACGCCGGCCTTCGAGTGGAGCCACGCCATGGCGACAAGCGAGCGAGAGACGTTCTTCGCGGCGGCGATCTTAGCGACCACATCCACGACGCGCCGATCCGCCTCGTCGGCATGTCCGTAGAATCGCGCTGTCACGTTGTCGGTCTCGGACCTCACGCTGCTTTCTTCCCACGGTCGGCTGAGACGTCCGCGGGCCAAGGGGCTGAATGCGATGATGCCGACGCCTTCGCTCTTGCAGAGCGGCAGCATCTCGCGTTCCTCCTCACGGTAAAGGAGGTTCATTTGCGCTTGCATTGAGATGAAGCGCGACCATCCGGCGGCGTCCGATTTATAGAGTGCGCGCGCGAACTGCCAAGCATAGCAATTGCTCGCGCCGATGTACCGTACCTTGCCGCTTCGGACGAGGTCGGTCAGCGCCTCCAACGTCTCCTCGATCGGAGTCGAGTTGTCCCAGAAATGAATCTGGTAGAGGTCGATGTAGTCGGTCCCAAGGCGCTTCAGGCTAGCCTCGGCCTCGGCAATGATCGCCTTGCGTGACAGGCCGACGGCGTTGGCACCGTTTCGCATCTTGCCGTACACCTTGCTGGCGATGACCACTTCGTCGCGGGGCGCCATCTCTTTAAGAAGTCTCCCGACAATCTCCTCGCTGGTACCGTCAGAATAGACGTTAGCGGTGTCGAAGCAGTTGATGCCGAGTTCGATGGCTTCTCTAATGAAAGGCTTGCTGTCCTCTTCAGACAACGTCCATAGATGGTTGCCGCGTTCCGCGACGCCGAAGCTCATGCAACCCAAGACCAACTGCGAGATTTTCAGACCGGACCGACCAAGTTGACGGTACTCCATCGTGTCATTTCCCTTCTGATATCGGTGATTTCGCGCCAAACTTTGCGAGCGCCTGCGCCAGTTCCGGATGAGACTTCGCGTATTCTTGGAGGTCTACACCAGCGATGGCTGCGTCCCATGCGGCGCGGACGGCCCTCACCCCGGCCGCAGGCCCGCCAGGATGGCTAACCACACCACCCCCGCACAGATAGAGGTGGTCGACCGTCTGTCCTGTTCTTCGATAGGTCTCGGGTGCCTGGCCGCCCCATTGGCCCGAGCAAACGACAGGCAAAGGGCGGTCGGAGTCATGGAAGACCGGCTTCTGCAGGTCGTGGAAAGACTGAATGAAAGAGTCGTCCGGCTCCCAGTATTTCGCCCCGATGCCGTTGATCTGGAACTGGTCGACGCCCAATAGGCGCCAAAGCTGCTGATAAACCGAGAAGTCGAAACCGAGGCCCGGATGCCGGGTCATGAGATCCCAACCGTTACGGTGAGCATGCAGCGCGAGTGATGAACGCCGACGCAGGAACAGGAATGCGCCCATACCGATCGAGTTGATGTTGATAACCGCGGCGTTGCCACCTTCGCGAACCACCATGTCGTGCTTACGCACCATCTCGTCGGGATCGACATCGGAAATGCCGAAGGCGTACATGACCTTCTTTCCGGTGCGCTGCTCGTGGTCCCGAATGTGCGGCATGATCGCCTTCACGCGCGCTTCCAGCGAGGAGTAGGGCGGCGACGTTAGCTTCTCGTCGTCTTTGATGAAATCGACGCCGGATTTGATCAACTCGCCGACGACATCCGCGGTTTCATTTGGGGTTAAACCCAGCGCAGGCTTGATGATGGTGCCGATAATCGGTCTGTTGTAGACGCCTGTGAGGCGCCGCGAGCCTTCGATCCCAAACTGGGGTCCGGGATAGATCCCATCGAACTCGGACGGCAACTGCAGGCCGACGACCCTAAGTCCCGTGAATTCTTTGATCGACCAGACGCCGCCGAGCGCCACCGTCGTAAGGGCCGACAGGTCGGTGCCGACAGCTTCGAGCGGAAAGGCGATCGTCACCTGCGCCCGATTAAACGCTGCTCCGTTTGCCGGCAGAGACGGGGCGTCGACCGTGTCCAGCCGCTCGAAGGCGACAACCCGTGCGGCGGCGCGAGCTTTGAGTTCAGGTGTCTCGCCCGGCAGGTCTACGAACGTTCCGGTGGACTGATCGCTTGCGATCTTGGCCGCCAATGCCTCAGGACTCCCAGCCGTTTCGACGCGGTAGGTGACGAGGATGTCCGAGGGTCTTGGTCGAGCCAATTCTGCCGCCCTCGCCGTTAGGCCGCTGGCACTGGCGCGGCCGCCGGAATGAGGTCCGACGACTTGAGGTCATCCCAAAATGCCGCCGGGATCGGCGTGGAGATGGCGGCGACGTTTGCGGCCACATGTTCCGGCGTCAAAGCGCCTTGGACTACGGCAGTCACTGCGGGATGCGCGTAGACGAACTGCGTCGCCGCGGTCGGGAGCGAGACCCCGTGGCGTTCACAGACGGCCTCGAGCGCCTCGACCTTGCGAACAATCGCTTCGGGCGCCGGCTGGCAGTCATAGGTCCTGGTCGTCGTCATCGACTTGCTGCCCTCGGCCAGGATCCCTGAGTTGTATATGCCAGCGGCGATGATGCCGACACCTCGGCGCTGCATTTCCGGATAGAAATGGTCGAGCGCGCCATGGTTCAGGAGGGTGTACCGTCCAGCGACCATCGAGCAATCCAGGTCGAACTCCTCGGCCACCTGCAGGACAGATGCCGTTTCGTTGACGCCGAGGCCGATGGCCTTCACTGCCCCAGTGCGTCGCAGCTCGTCGCAAGCCTTATAGCCGCTGGCCCTCAAGGCCGAGAGATGGGTGTCATATGCTTCGCGATGCCATTCACCACTGACATCATGGAGATAGAGGATGTCGATGTGGTCCATGCCCAGACGCTGCTGGCTGTCTTCAAAGGCGCGCATGATGCCGTCGTATGAATAGTCGTAGTCGTCAACGAACGGCAGCGACTTCACCCAATCGATGCCGTAAAGACTTTCGGCGCGCCTGGCTCGGCTCTCGGGCTTGAGGACGCGGCCCGCCTTGGTGCTGACCACCACCTTCCCGACAAGATCGTTGTTCCGGAGCACGTGGCCGAGCGAGTGCTCGGATTTACCGAGACCGTAGAGCGGTGCGGTGTCGAAGTAACGGACCCCGAGTTCGTAGGCCTTGAGCACAACCGCTTCGAAAGTCTTGAAACTCACGTCGACGTTGCAGCCTCCGAGCGGCGAAGTCCCTAGCCCAAGGGAGGTCAGCGTCACGCCGGTCTTTCCAAGTTTTCTTTCTAGCATGGGTGGTCAATCCTGATTTTCGAAACACGTTATGCGGACGGCCCGAAGGCCGTCCGCAGTCAAAGCTTTTGGTTACATGTATTTCTCGACATTCGTGGAATCGAGGATCAGCCACGGAACGACGTAGTCCTTCTCTTTGCCGTCCTTCCAGTCCATCAGCGGGCCCCAGATTTCTGCCTGCGGCTTGTAGCTGTCGCCCTTGACCGCGTGCAGAGCGAGATCCACGGCGCCCTGGCCTTCGGCACGCGCATACTTGTAGAGCGAGACCGCCAGTTCGCCCTTCTTCACAGCGCGCTTGGCGTCGGGAATGCCGTCGATCGATAAAACGGGAACGGTCTTGAGATCGATGCCGGCGCTCTTCATCGCCACGATCGCACCCAAAGCCATCTCGTCGTTTTCGGCGAGGACGCCGTTGATCTGGCCGGGATGAGCCAGCAGCCAGTTCTCCATGAGGGCCTGGCCCTCGGCACGGCTCCAGTTGCCCGTCTTGGCTTCGATGAGCTTCAAATCCGGGAACTTCGCGAGTCCGGCGTCGATGCCCGCGCGACGCTCGATCTGAGCGGACTGGCCGATCGGACCTTCCATGAGAACGACGTTGCCCTTCGGGACGCGCTTCCCGAGTTCTTCGGCGATGATGCGGCCGCCCTCGGTATCGTTGACGATGATGGACGCGGTGTAATTCGTCGACTTCGTCTTGAGTGCCGAGACAATCACCGGGATTTTGGCCTGCACTGCCTTGTCGATCGGCGGCGCCGACGCCTGGAGGTCGAACGGTGCCATGATGATGGCGTTGAACTGCTGGGTGATCGCGGTATCGATCTGGTTGGCTTGGGTCAGCGGGTCATACTTTCCGTCGAAGACGGTGATCTCAACCATGCCCGACTTCACGGCCGGATGGTTCTGGATTTCCGTCGACCAGGCCTTCATGTATTCGCCGGACTCGCCGAACGATAACGCAGCGATCCGAATTTTGTCCTCCGCCCACGCCATCTGTGTTCCGGCCAGCAAAGCCGCGCCGATTGCCATTCCCGCGCCTGCTTTGAGCAGGTTCCTCCGAGACATATGCATTCTACATTCTCCTCTGGTTTAAAACTGCCCGAACTCGCTTCCTGCGTGACCGGGCATTGTCGCCGACCATGTCGGCGGCAATTCCTGAAAATTCGTCATTTGCGGATTTGATCGGCGATGACCGCGATCACGATGATGGTGCCCTTGAGCACTTGCTGGTAATAGGAAGATACCCCCATCAGATCCATGCCGTTGTTGATGGTGCCGATAATCAGCGCTCCTGTGAGCGTGCCGAGTAGCGAACCGCGGCCGCCCGCAAGGCTGGTCCCTCCGATGACGACCGCCGCGATCGCGTCAAGCTCGTAGCCGATGCCCGCCTGCGGCAGGGCTGCGGTCGTCCTGGCTGAGAGAACGATGCCGGCCAAACCCGCCAAAAGCCCGGAGATTACATAGGTCGAGCCGACTACGAACTTCGTCGAGATGCCGCTTGTCCGTGCCGCCTTCTCGTTCCCGCCGACTGCGTAGACGTACCGTCCGAACGTCGTGTAGTTCAGGACCGTCCACCCAATCAGAAAGACGATCAGCAGGACCAGGATTGGAACCGGGACGTACATGACTTGGCCCGCGCCGATCCACGTGAAGGCGTCCGACAGGTCCGGGATCGGTCGGCCGTCCGAGAAGATCAGGGTCAATCCGCGCGCGACACTGAGCATGCCGAGGGTTACTACGAACGGCGGAAGCTTGATCGCGGCGACGAGCACTCCGTTGACCAAGCCGAGGGCAGCGCCAACCGAAAGCCCCGCAAGGATGCCCCAAAGCACGAAATGCTGATTCGTATCAGTGACCAGGCTGGCGGCGACCATTCCGGTGATCGCCATCACGGATCCCACCGACAGATCTATGCCCTTTGTGAGGATCACGAAGGTGACGCCGATAGCCAGAATGCCATTGATAGACGACTGTCGGACAAGATTGAGCCAATTCGGCCATGTCAGGAAATATTGGCTGGCGAATGAAAAGAACGCGACGATGACGAAGAACACCAGGACGATGCTAAACTGACTGATAAGTTCTCCTGCCCGCATGCTTCCAGGCTTCGCCGCAGCGATTGTATTCATTGCTCAAATCCTCCGTTTGAGGGACTAGCGCCCATCGGTTAGCTCGCTAGGTCCATGAGCTTCTGTTGCGTTGCGTCGGCACCGTTGATGATGTTGACGAGTTGCCCCTGCTTGAAGATCGCGATCCGGTCGCTGAGTTGCATGATCTCTGGGGCCTCCGAGGAGACGACGAGGACGCCGTTGCCCTTTGCGGCGAAGTCCCGCAGGAAGGCGTAAATCTCCTGCTTCGAGCCTTCGTCGATGCCGCGCGTGGGCTCGTCACAGATCAAGAGCCGTGGGTCGGTTAGCAGGCAGCGTGCAAGGACGACTTTCTGTTGATTTCCACCAGACAAGGTCTCGACGGCGACGTCCGGCGACGCCGACTTGATACGCTGTGACTCGATCATGCCGCGCACGGCGCTTCGTTCCTTGTCGCGCCGGATGAAGCCGCTGACTGCCATTAGGGCGAGCGACGAGAGCGTGATATTGTGGGCTATCGACGCCGAGAGGACGAGGCCGCTGTCTTTGCGGTCCTCCGTCACCATGGCCATCCCGCGTTGGATTGCTTCCTTGGGGCGCCCTGGTCTCACCTTGTCGCCGTTGAATAGAATCTCTCCGTTCGTGGGAGAGTGAAGTCCGAAAATCGTTTCTAGGAACTCGGTCCGTCCGGAGCCAAGCAACCCATAAATGCCCACCACCTCACCCGAAGCGACTTCCAGGGAGATGTCGCGGAAGTGAGACCCACGTGCCAAGTTCGAAACAGAAAGTAGGATCGGAGCGTCTTCGAGGGGTTTACCCTTCTCCACCAGCTTCACTTCGCGACCAACGATCTGCGTCACGAGGTGCCGACGGTCGATGTCCTTGATGCTTCCCGTCTCGATAAACCGGCCGTCGCGGAAAACAGTGTATTCGTCCGCGATTTCGAAGATTTCGGTCAGCTTGTGGGAAACGTAGATGATTGCGGAACCGCGCGCAGTGATCTTGCGAAGCGCGTTGAACAGGACATGAACTTCATGTTCGCCGATGGCTGAAGTAGGCTCGTCCATGATGACGATGTGCGCGCGATAGCTAAGCGCCTTCGCGATCTCAACGAGCTGAATCTGCGCGAGGCTCAGTTCCCCCATCTTTTTGCGCGCGTCGACCTCGAAGCCGAGTTCGTCGAGGAATGCCTGGGCCTCTCGACGCATTTGGCCGAAGTTTACAAGAACCCCAAGTCGCTTAGGTTCTCGACCAAGATAAAGGTTCTCGGCGACGGTCATCTCCGGGACTGGAGAAAGCTCCTGCGTGATGATCGCGATTCCATGGCGCAACGCGTCCGCGGCGCTCTTGAAATCGACCGGTTCGCCGTCGATTAGCACCGTACCGCCATCGCGGCGCAGCAAACCCATCGTTATGTTCAGAAACGTGCTCTTGCCTGCACCGTTGCCACCGCAGAGTGCGTGCACCGTACCGGCCTTGAGTGTTAGCCTTCCGTCGACCAACGCGGGCACGCCATTGAACGACTTCTCGACTCCTTCGGCCTGGAGAAGGATCCGAGCTGTCGGCATCCGCTCGCCTTCAATGGCCTCGTGTTTTGATCTCGCATCGATCATGATATGACGTCATACCTTTGAAAAACAACAAATGCGCCGTTGCTTGGGCGGCGGCATGTCGCGTCGTTTCTACTTACTTTTCAATTTCAGTATCGCGCCGGCCTCTGCTGGCGTAGCGGGCTCGCGTCCGACCTTTTGTGCAATCTCAACAGCGCGGGATATGACATCCGCGTTCGTGGGCGCTCCAAGCTCGCGATACGGGTAGTCGCCGATGCCAATGGCCATATGGCCGCCCAGACGGCAAATCGCCGGCGCAATATCCAACAGGTTTCCACCCAGGCAGTTCACAGTCCATTCGATAGGCCTATCGTCAGGCAGAAACGCAAGGTGCGCCATCAAACCGGCCACCGTCGGCGGATGCCCAGTGATGTAGCGCCCTCCCGTCATATGAAGCAGGAAGTAGGCCGGCCCTTCGACCAAGCCTGCATTCATCAATGCAATCGCACGCCGCGTGAACCCGACCGACCAAGTGACCAGCTTCGGCTTGACGCCCGATTCTGCCAACGTGCGGGCGTAGTGCATCAGACTTTCGGTCGTGTTGAGATAGAGCCGGTCCGAGTTTTCGAATGCGCCCGTCTCGGGATTCCAAAGTTCGAGGTTCGCCGATCCTGTGTCGATGGGAGCGATGTCGGGCTTCGTCGCCGGGTCCAGGGCCAAAGTAGCCACCGTATCGATACGCTTCTTGGCGTCCGCATCGTTCGAGATGAAGCCAAGAGTTGGAAGGATGAGCAGATCGGTGGCCGCCCTGACCTTGCGGATGATTTCAGCGTTGGCTTCTACGGTGTTCGTCGCGCCACCGTCAGGAGTTCTCGCGTGATAATGCAGGATCGCCGCTCCCGCCTTGCGGGCCGCGACCGCGGCTTCCGCGATCTCGTCGGCGGTGTATGGAATGTTGGGGTTGGAGGTACGGGACGCGTACTCGTTGACGCGCGCTTCCAGTATGATCTTCTGATGCATTTCTCGTCCTTACGCCGCAACGGAATCGACGGTGCCCTTCAGGGCGCGCAAGAAAAAGTCGTCGGCACCGATCTGTCCACCTTTGAGCATGACTTCAAGACCGTCGATGTCGGCGTCGCCCGGCGCATCCAGGCGACAAACGTGGCAGTTCTGCACCTCGTCGAAAACCGCGATCTCGAGAGCTTGCGCGCCGACCGTTCTGACGGCGTAGCTGGAGCTATCGCCGCCGGAAAATACTATGCGTGGCAGGGACACGGCGCGCCGTACCGAGCGGGCAATGTTGCAATAAATCGCTCCGAGGCGCTCGGCGGGAACCTCGCCGTCCACCACGCGGCCGGACTCTCCACGGGCAGTGTAGATTACGGTGGGACAACCACGCTCGAGGCCTTCAATCGCCTTCAGCGCTACTTCGCGAGCCGCCGCAGCGCCTAGCTCGTCTGATGCGATCTTTGATACGTCCAGGTGCACCATCTTCCAGCCAGCAGCTTCCGCAGCGGCGATCTGGCGTCCAGTCTGAAGCGCGCAGCTGCCGGACAATACCAGCAGTTTCTCGACGCCGGAGATTTCTGTTTTGACAGGCTGGGAGGCGGGCAGAAGTCCCAAGCGAGCCCAGAGCGCACCCAGCTGCTGTGCGAGACCTTGAGCTGCAAGCGCGAAAATCGGCACAGTTGAAGCTCTGGTCCAAAGCAAATCCGCGACCGCAGCCAAATCGGCATTTTCGACGCCGTCGAAAATGACTCCCGCCCCGCCCCGGAAAGACCTGGAGACACATTCGTCCATCGTGGCGCGGTTGCGGACCATGGGAAGCGTGATGTTGACAAAATTCTTGTCCGTCTGCCCTGCTAGATGCAGCCGTAGATCGGCCTCGTGCATCGGGGTTTTGGGATGGCCGCGCATGCTCGGATGACGGTCTAACCGCTCGATTCTTTCGGCGAAGCGCGCGAAATGATTTCCGAAGCAGGTGTAGCGTCCGAAGTCGGGAGTGGCCGCGAGCACGGGGACGCCACGTTCTCCAAAGTGGACGGCGGCACGGTCGAGGACGGCACCGTAACTTCCGACCGTCGGCGACGAGTCGAAGGTCGAGCAGATTTTGTATTGAATGAAGGCGCTGTTCAGCCCGCCTATGATCGAGAAGGCGCTGTCAAGTTCGGCGTCGAGCTCGGCTCCCGAAAGCGCCCGTGCGGTGCCCGCGAAACCGAGCACATCGTAGGAAGCAGAATCGGCAACAACCTTCTCCATCGCCGGACGCGCGAGGTACAACTTGCCCTTTACGCCGCTCCGGTGGAACTGCGCCAGGTTCTCGGACGAACCTGTGAAATCATCGCCATAGAACACGGCTTTTAGTCTCGCAACCGAAGGCACTCCAACCTCCCATCCTCCCCGGTCGAGGAAACTCGCCCCTCACCCGACACGGCTCCACTCTTGACAAGAGTCATAGGAGGAGCCCATAACGATGTCAAGATCATACCTCATACCTTATACGTCACACCTTCGCTGGAGGACTACAAAATGAGACTTTCTGGTCGTACCGCCGTAGTGACCGGCGCTGGACGGGGCATCGGGCTTGCAGTGGCGGAGGCTTACATTCGCGAAGGCGCGAACGTGGTCATAGTCGATCGCGACTCGGACGTGGCAACCGAGGCCGCCGGCCGCCTTGGCGAGAAGGCGTTGGCAGTTCGTGCTGACATTTCAGTCGATGAGGACATCGCCGCTATCGTGAGGAATACAATCAAGCGGTTCGGCAACGTCGAGATTCTGGTCAACAACGCGGGCGTAGGTGCAACCACATTATTCCTCGAAAGCTCAAGGGAAGAGTTCGAACGTGTGGTTCGGATCAACTTGACCGGGACATTCCTGGTAGCTCAGGCCTTCGCGCGGATCATGGCCACGAAGGGATACGGAAGAATCATCAATATCGCCTCGTTGTCCGGCCAGAAGGGAGGCGTCGGGCGTTCGGCATACGGCGCTTCGAAGGCCGGCGTCGAGCTCCTCACCAAAGTGATGGCGGTCGAGCTCGCCGAGTCCGGCATCACTGTCAACAACATCGCCCCCGGCCCCATCCTCACAGAGGTTTCGAAGGTCATGCACACAGTCGAAACCCGGGAGGCTTACCATCGGCTAGTCCCGCAGCGACGCTATGGCGAGCCGTCAGAAATCGCGGACGCCGCAGTGTTCCTGGCGAGTGATGAGGCAGCCTATATCACAGGACATACGCTCAACGTCGACGGCGGCTTCCTCGCTGCAGGGTTGATGTTCCCATTCGATCCAAAGGCCTCAAAGCGGTTGGGGCAGATTAGCGAATAAATCACCATAGCGCTCGCCCCGCAGTTCGGTATTTTCCCCAAAGGCAAAACACGGTATGACCTCGTACCTTCTTCAAATATGACCGGAGCGTGACCAGGAATGCTGTCTATTGATCCGAAGAAAATCCCAAGCAGATTGGACATTGCGCTCGACTACATTACAGGCGAGATCGCTAATGGAAACCTGGGACCAGGCGACAAACTTCCCAACGAAAAGGAACTGGCCCAGCAGCTCGGTATCAGCCGGACACCTATCCGAGAGGCAATCAAGACGCTAGCGGTATCGGGGATTGTCGAAACCAAGCACGGATTTGGCAATTACATCCGCAAGGACGACGGCCCCGCAATGCCGCTGGCCATGTTCAAGCTCTACCTCCAGAGTTCGACGCCCGAAATGCTGATGGAGCTGAGATATGTCTTCGACCGAAACTGCTCGGAACTCGCTTCACTTCGGCGCACGGACGAAGATCTTGCAGTCATGAGGGAGTGCATCGACCGCTTGAGGAGACTGTCGGATGACGCGAACTCTCCAATCGAGGAACTCCTCGAGGCCGACCTCGATTTCCATCGAGCCATCTACAAGGCAGCTGGCAACCCACTGATCGTGGTGATCGCCGATTTCGTTCTGAAGATGGTCGCGCCCTGGGTCCAGAAGTCGCTGGAAGTCAGCGGCAAGTGGCGCGCGGTCGGACTTCATGAGCACATGTACGAAATGATCCGCGACAGGAAGACAGGCGACCTCAGCCGCGAAAGCGTCGAAGAGAACATGGAGCACTTCAG
Organism: Mesorhizobium sp. PL10; assembly: GCF_053714315.1. NCBI lineage: Bacteria > Pseudomonadati > Pseudomonadota > Alphaproteobacteria > Hyphomicrobiales > Phyllobacteriaceae > Mesorhizobium > Mesorhizobium sp. PL10. The sequence continues at coordinate 30,207 of NZ_JBSKBR010000034.1, forward strand.
AACGTCGTTGCTGGGGATGACCGCCTGACTCCCAGCATGCTCACAGTCGTCTATCCCGGAGACTACGCAATCCCGAGATCGGTCGCTCGATCGTCCGGTCTGGCGCAAAAGGCGCCTCGTCGTCGATGGCTCGGGCGACTCGGACGGCAACATGCCCGACGCTTCCGCAATCCGATCAAATTTCCCGTATCCATCTACGGGCGAACGGATTGAGCTGCTGCCTCTCGAGAAATTGAAAGACATGAACACCTAGCGCCCCAGATCAAACTCTTGAGTTTGCCATTCACCATAATATGCGGTGAGTAGAGGCAGGTCTAACTTCGCCATATCTTCACGCACCCGCGCCGTACGAGACCGCAGGCTGGCATATCTGCTTCAGAGTATCCTAAGGACTACTTGCAAGGGGCGCACAGCGGCTGTTTACGCTCAAGGCCTCCGAAGCCGCCATAAAGCCGAATCTACTGTCCCGCTTTGTACATAAGCCCCAGCAATTCTGGTTGATGCGCGACCCAGAAAGTTCGAAAAGCTTCCAGGAACCCTAGGTGAGTTAGATGCACTCTGGCGAGTTCGGCCTCGCGAAATCCATCTCACAGCTTCCGCTGATGGGAGTTGTCTCGGCATCGCTCGAAATTGCGGTATACGACAGATGCGTGAGGCGTGCTTTTTCCCTGTTGTAGGAGCGAATGTGGCGCGACAATTCTGATGAGAAGCGCGCGACAATCTGGATGAGAATCTGGTGTCGCGG
>NZ_JBSKBR010000035.1:0-30350 GCF_053714315.1 Mesorhizobium sp. PL10
AGAACCGGCAACCTCACAGATCGAGACCACTCCCGAAAGGTGGTCCGGAAACACCGCTTACGGCGAGAGTGACAGCCAAGGAGATCATTGGAATCAAAAAACATCGCCTGAGCCCCCCTAAGACCGGCAAAATGGTTTCGGCGAAGACAGTCAAGGACAGTAATCTGTCGGCCTTGAAAGTTGTCTTTGATTGGGGAGTTGCAAACGGGCTTGTCACCCATAATCCGGCGGCAGGCGTCACCTTGAAGATAGGAAAAACGGCGCGGCTCAGATCGAAGAGCCTTTCAGACGAAGAGGCCAAAGCCATCCTTCAGGGCGCTTTGTCTCGCCAGCGAAGACAGGAAAGTCCGAAGACTTTTGTCGCCAAGCGTTGGATTCCATGGCTGTGTGCGTTCACGGGAGCCCGGGTGGGCGAACTCGCGCAGTTGCGAAAACAGGATGCGTTCACACAAGATCGCATTTGGACAACCCGCATCACCCCCGAGGCAGGAACGGTTAAAACCAACGAAGCCCGCGACGTGCCCCTCCATCAACAGCTGATCGATCTTGGGTTTGCGACCGAAGGCAACGAAAGCGCCAACATACTGCATCTGAGACAATCAGTTTCACGAGCTCGCAATCCGTCTCAACTAAGCCCGGATCACGCGCGCGAATGACCGCAATAGTTTCCTTGACGGAGATTGTATCGCCGGCCGGACGCCGGCGAGCAGCAGTCGCACCAACTCGACAGTTGAACAAGGCGGCCTATGGTCAATGGGACCGCCCATCACCCGAAACCCGACTACCCAAGCTCCCTAATCGTTCGGCCGGTTGGAGCAAAAAGCAAGAGAAATTTTTGTGTCTGTCCCGAGAGCTCTCCCAATCCGATTCGGGCGGCGACTAAGAGTTTTACCGCGGTCGGACATCGCGTAGGCGAGCTACGTGGATCGAATATAGCTCACTAACGTTGTTGTGTTGGGATGGCCTGAGGGAGGTCACAATGGTTGGAGAAGCCGAGAATCGACGCCCAACATGCTCAACGCCAGACAATAGCACGTTTCGATAGCACGACTTTATTCCGTTGGGCAGCCAATTTTGAGAGACCGAGCAACTGTTCTCACCAGGTGACATGTAGTGAACTCCTAGCATCGCCGCGAGCGCATAAACGGTTTAAGACCCGGTCCGAATCGCCAAAAATACGCCTTCTGATGGCGTTCCCTAGGCCTTTTGTGTGTGGGAGGCTATCGAATGCGGACTGGGACAATCAGAGCTCGCATGATAGCGTTCTTCGTCGAATGCTCCTGCATGTGAATTTTCCGAAAAGGCCTCCCGGAACATTGTTTTTACAGGTGGTCTCGAGAAGATGCTCGAACTTTCAAGCCAATCGCGATCCGGAGAAGGGTATATACCAGCGATTGACGGGCTTCGGGCAATCGCCGTCCTGGCGGTGCTGCTCTATCATCTGAATGGCTCGTGGCTACCGGGGGGGTTCGCAGGCGTCGATATATTTTTTGTGATCTCCGGCTTTGTAGTGACGCTCTCGGTCAAAGACCGGGATTTTAGCAGCATCCCCGGCCTCCTGTCGTTCTTCTACGCCAGACGGATATTGCGCATTGCTCCAGCTCTGGTCGCGATGCTTTTATTCTTTGCAATAGTTACAAATTTATTTATTCCGAACGCTTGGCTAAGCGATATTAACAGAAAAACTGCGCTTTTGGCCTTTTTGGGTGCTAGCAACATTTGGCTCGCAGGTCGGGATAACGCCTACTTCGACCCCCGGGCTGAGTTCAATCCGTTTACGCATACCTGGTCGCTAGGGGTCGAAGAGCAGTTCTATCTCCTATTTCCATTCTTGATGGCGTTAACGGTGGTGCAGGGGCTCAAAAGGTCCGGTTCACACACCTTCTGGCTGGCCGTAACCGTGTCCCTAGCCTCGCTCCTGGTGTGTGCGGAAGCTACTCGCAGTAATTTACAGTTCGCCTTCTATCAAATCCCAAGCCGGTTCTGGGAGTTAGGAGTGGGTATGGCGCTTGCGCTGTCGGTGAGTTCTTGGCGGCGGTCAATCGTTTCCCTGCCTCGCTTTGGAGTGGAAGGTATTGGGTTCATCGGTGTCGCTGCAGTTGCTGCTTCCTTGCTGTTGACCGATGCAAGCGGCTTTCCGTATCCGTGGGCCCTCTTTCCCGTCCTCGGTACGGCTGCGATGATCGCAGCAGTGGCTGTCCGTTCCGATACGGCTCTAGCGACGGCGTTAGCCAGTCGGTCATCAACCTTTGTCGGTCGGATTTCCTATTCGCTCTATCTCTGGCACTGGCCTGTCTTTGTACTGGCAAGATGGACCGTTGGCCTCGACACTCTAAGCGTGAGGCTCACAGCAGTTGCCGTTGCGGTCATTTTCGCAATCGCGTCTTACGAGTTTATCGAGAAGCCATTTCGCGGGTCAAATGCGATGCGCGCGCTTCCTCGCCGTATTGTCGTTGGAGGCGGTGTCATTGCCATCGTTGCTGCAACAGCGCTTACACGGACTGTCTTCGATGCTCGCGAGCAGATGTCGCTGAGTGTAACAAGCGATGTACGGGTCTGGCGACCCGACCTGTTGCCAAGCGCTTTTGGCGATTGCAAGATTATTCGAAGCGATAGGCCCTTGCGTGCTGGATACGTCACGACAATCGAACGAGAAAATTGCGGCGACAGAGCCGTGCGAAGACTGCTGGTGCCCGGAGACTCTCACGCTCTAGCTTACATCGGGATGCTTGGTCGCTTGGTGCAAGATCAGCCATTTGAAGTGTCGTTGTACAACCAGCCAGGGTGCTCATTCATGAACATGATGAAGAGCCGGGCGAAAATGTCAGAGACGTGCAATACGTTCCTTGATGCGGTCATTGAGGAAATTACGTTTTCCATCAAGCCCAGTGACGTTGTTTTTTTGCCGGGGCTGCGTGTCGTGAGATTCCGCGATCAAGGGGGTGGCCCTGAGGCATCCATTTACCCAGGAGGGGACATTGACGAGGTCGCGGTGCGCGAACTCGCGAATTTTGTAGCGGCTGTCGCCGTCTCGGGTGCCCGAGTTATCCTCGAAGCGCCGAAGCCCATTTTCAGATCCGCGCCCTACCGTTGTTCAGACTGGTTCAATCGCGCGAACCCAGCGTGTAAGCCAGGCTTTGAGGTTCCTCGCGACGAGCTTCAGGAAAGACGCCGCAATGTTGTTGAAGCGGAAATGAATTTGGCGCGAGCTACCACCAACGTTGTTGTTTGGGACCCCTTTCCGACATTGTGTCCATCGAACACATGTTCCGCGTTCCGCGACGGAGCGCCGATGTTTTTCGACGGCGACCATTTGACTGGTTTTGGCAACGCGATCCTATACGCCAACTTTCGTGATCAGTTGCTAGAATCATCCTTACACGCAGCTAAATGAAACGGGTCCGAAATGGCAATATCGTGTATGTCATAGGACGCAAGGGAACAGCTCGTCCAAGTGCTGCTATGCGAGGCGACCACCACTAAATCATCTCATGCCGCGCCAGATGGGATGGGTCCGCCCATACGATCGGTGTCGATGCCAGACCGTCCCCAATCGTGACGTTAATTCCGGCTTCTGCTCCATAGGAAAGAAGATTGGCAATTTCCTCCGCGTTGGCTGCACCGATGCCTGGGCCTAAAGGCACCACGGCTATCAGGAACATTGAGGCGCAAGTCAGCCACATCCAAAGTCGATCAAGGGAGCATTGGTGTTGGCTAAGCGATACAGGCACCGCCCTGCTTATAAATCTGGACCGTCACTTCGGAGCCTCACTTAATGTTTTGACGCCGGCTGCCCGCGCGCTTCTCCATGTGAAGAAGGCATGGCGGCGAGGATCAGGTCGGCGAGGCGGCCGAAGGAGCTGCCAAGCTGATGGGAATGCATTCGCATCGCCTGGAGCCCGGCGAGGCCGCGGATATCGCCATGCTCCTTCCTCGCGCCAAGCTCTTCGACAGCGGCAAGGCGTTCGTGCCGTTAGTCAAGGGCGACCTCTGCAGACGGATTCTGGACCTGGTGCCGCTGAGTATGCTGGTGCGCCTGCACAACTGAATTATGAATTTTCGGGGCGCACAGTTTCCACACCCAGCGAGCCTGCCGGAAGCGGCTGTAACAATTCGGCTTCGGACTTCGTCATATTGAGCCAGGCGGACCAATTCTCAGGCTGAAGGACCACCACCTGCCGATTGTGATAGGGCGCGATATCCGGTCCAGGATCGGTCGTCAGCATGGTGAAGCTGGGGGGCTTGTTGCCGACGGCTTCACGCCAGAGCCCTGCGATGGCCATGAACGGAGAACCGTTGAGGGTGAAGCGATGCTTGGCCTTCGGATATTTGGTGCCGGTGAACTCGAAGAAGGCGGATGCCGGAACGAGGCAGCGTTTGCTGCTCCCGAATTGCCGACCTTCGGAGCGGAAGTTGAACACGGGTCCGCCTTTCGGCCCGGCCGGTGGAAATCCGAGCGTCATCGAAGCCAGTTCAACAACGCCGGTGTCGCCGGCGGCGCGCATGATCGGGGCCGGATCATTGATGTGGATGTCGTCCGCCTGCGGCAGGTCAAGTTCGGTTTGGTGGGTCGGAATCTCGAGTGCCAACGACTCCAGCATCCGGCAATATTCAGCCCAGAGGATATGCTGCTCATAATCGTTGCACATGAAAGGCTCCGGACCGGCTGTCAGTCTACGCAAACGAACAGGCGATGAAACGTGGTGGACGCTCAACCCTGACGGTCGCGCTCGACCAGGATATCGGCCTCGATCGCCGCATTGACGAAGGCGGCCCGGGCATGATGCGCCTCTTTCAGGCCTTCGAGAACGCCAAGGCAGGCTTTGCGGGCGGCAACGTGGTACCGGCCCGTCTTCGCGGGCCAGCGGTTGATGAGGATGTCAGCAGCCTGCGCGACACGCTCCACCTTGTAGATCGTGTTTCTGGACCTGCCGAGCGCGACGCCAACCGGCTCATCGAAATGCTGGTCCTGCATGTTTTCCCTCCCAATGCGACCGCGAGTCAATTCGGCAGAGCCCATTCGGTTCCACCGCGCCCCGCAGGTCGAAATCACTTTGCGCGCATCGGCCGTTTGGCGGATTTGATTTGCTTGGTGATCGCCTCTTCCTAGTGCAAACTGCCTACCGGGGCTGCAGGAGGAGAAATGAGAGCACGCGCAGCTACGATCGGCGATCTCGAAGGTGTTTTCCGGGATTTGTCCAGGCGGATGTCGGACGAGTATGTTGCCGCCGGCAAGGACAGCAAAGTCGCCTACGACAATCTGATGATGAATTTGAAGGAAGGCCGCGCTCACGCGCTGGTCGAGGGCGACAAGACGGTGGCGATCGTCGCCTGGCATGAGAACAGCGACGCCGCCGACACACTGTTTGCCGCGCAGGAGGGTTTTTTCAGCGCCGCGACGGTCCGCTTCTGCCGACGCCACATCCGCCATATCCAGGCGCTCGCCGGCAACCTTCCCATCCACTCGCGCAGCTGGCTGCGGCGGGCTGACGTCGCCAAATGGTTCCGCGTCATCGGTTATGTCGAACGCGGCCAGGAGAACGGCGCCACTGTGTTCGAATTGCCGCCGGCCCGGGCAGCGCAATCGGCGCGTGCCGCATAGGCTACGCGCCAAAGGGGATGCAATCGTAGAAAAGCCCACCGCCAGGAAGGCGATGGGCTCAGATATCGGGCTGATCGAGCGCCTCGAAAATTACCCGTTCCAGCGAACCCAAATCCTCTTCGATCTCGCTGACCTCAAGGCCCAAATGCCGGGCATCCAGAGCTGCCAGCGTAGTCAGGGTTCGAGCCGTTGCCTTGTCGGTCAGGCAATTCGCCCGGCAGGTACTCGTGTATCCAGCCTTGCAGAAAATCAACGCCGCGCTCGCTCATCGGCTTATCCCTTCCGTTGTCTTGAGACTATTCACCCAGAATGACCCCGGAAGCGACGATCTGAGCCGTTGCGTGGGTAAGCCTGCCTCGCTTCACCAGCGTCGGTTTTTCGTAGGTCTTCTTCTTCATGGCGGGCCTTTCGCGACAGATCGCACGTCAGCAATAACGTCTTTTGCCCGGTCGCGTTCCATGGCTGGCGCTGGGCCCGATGCCCCTGAGCTGGAGAACTCGGCCTCTGTCGAGAACAGGTTGCGAAATCATTGCACGGCGTGGCATCTGTCGATGCCTATCATTGGGACAAGCAAAGCAGGATCATGGCACGGCCGCCGAATATCGCCCGACAAGGCGCCGCCAGGGCAGGCGTCAGCCTCAACCGGGCGCTTTCCAAACTCGGCCTGTGTTCGCGCAAGCAGGCCGAGCAGCTGATCGCCGAAGGGCGGGTGCGGGTTGGCGGCAAGGTGGCGCGCGATCCGTCGCTGCGCGTCGATCTCGGCCGGGACCGCATCACCGTCGACAACGAGCACATCGTCGGCGAGGCAAAAGTCTACCTGATGATCAACAAACCGCGCGGGCTGGTCACCACCCGCGACGACCCCGAGGGGCGCGGCACTGTCTATGACTGCCTCACCGGGCTCGACCTGCCTTTCGTGTCGCCGGTCGGGCGCCTCGACAAGGCCAGCGAAGGGCTGTTGCTGATGACCAACGACACGCGCTGGGCGAATGGCCTGCTCGATCCGGCGTCGCATGTCGCCAAGACCTATCACGTGCAGGTCGGCGCTGTGCCCGACGAGGCGATGCTGGCGCGGTTCCGCGAAGGCGCGGTCGTCGATGGCGACTTGCTGACCGCAAGTTCGATCGAGGTGCTGCGCAGCGGCGGCCGCACAGCCTGGCTGGAGATCGTGCTCGATGAGGGCCGCAACCGCCAGATCCGCCGCCTGCTCGGCGCCTTCGATATCGAGGTGCTGAGGCTGGTCAGGGTGGCGATCGGCGGCCTGCAGCTCGGCGAACTCGCCAAGGGTAAGGCGCGGCATTTGACAGCAGAGGATTTGGCGATGCTCGCGTCCTGAGTGGCACGGACCGCAGTGATTGTCGCTCCAGCCCGCCTATTTCTGGTTCCACCTGCGAAGGACCGGCTCGGTCAAATCGTGCTCGTAGCCGAGGATGCTGATGCTGGCGGTGTCGAGCACGAAGTGCGCGCCGCCTTCGGGCGGCAGGCCGAGCCAGCGCGCGGCCAGCACACGCAGGAAATGCGAGCTCGAAAACACCAGCACGTTGCCCCCGATGGCGCGCAGCCTGGCGATAATCGTATCGGCCCTGGCGCCGACATCCGCCGCAGCCTCGCCGCCGGGACAGCCATCGCGAAACAATTGCCAGGCGGGGCGCTCAGCCAGAATCTCTTTGGTCTTCACGCCCTCATAGGCGCCATAGTCCCATTCCTGCAGGTCATCTTTCTTGACGGCAACGGCGCCGAAACCCGCCAGCCTACAGGTGTTGAAGGCGCGCTGCGACGGACTAGACCACACCGCCTGGAAGGACAGGCCATTGAGCCGGTCCGCCACGCCGCGGGCGGCGGCCTCGCCCTTTGGCGTCAACGGGATGTCAGTGCGGCCGGTGTGTTTTCCCGAAGCGCTCCACTCCGTCTCGCCATGACGGACCAGATAGATTTCGGGATACGGACTGCTCATCGGCTGCCTTTCGGGTCTGGAAACAGCGTGCACCCTAGCCGGGAAGGCCCGGCCAGCGCCAGCCGCGTTGCGGGCGGAAAAGAAAAGGGCCGCAGCCGGCGAAGCGGCTGCGGCCTTGAGGTCGAACGCCTTGGGAGATCAGGCGGGCTGCAGATCGCCCGAGAGCGCCAGGTCGGCCTCCTCGGACAATGTGCCGGCCATGGCGGCGGCGAACTTGGTCTGGTCGAGTTCACCTTCCCAGCGTGCCACGACGATGGTCGCCACCGCATTGCCGACGAAGTTGGTCAGCGCGCGGCATTCCGACATGAAGCGGTCGACGCCGAGGATCAGCGCCATGCCTGCGACCGGCACCGTAGGCACCACAGAGAGCGTCGCCGCCAGCGTGATGAAGCCGGCGCCGGTGATGCCGGCGGCACCCTTCGAGCTCAGCATGGCGACGAGCAGCAGCAGGATCTGGTCGCCATAGGTGAGCGGCGTGTCGGTCGCCTGAGCGATGAACAGGGCAGCCAGTGTCATGTAGATGTTGGTGCCGTCGAGGTTGAAGGAATAGCCGGTCGGGATGACCAGTCCGACCACCGAACGGTTGCAGCCGGCGCGCTCCATCTTGGCCATCAGGCCGGGAAGAGCGGCTTCCGAAGACGAGGTGCCGAGCACCAGAAGCAGCTCTTCCTTGATGTAGCGGATCAGCGCCAGGATCGAGAAGCCGTTGTACCATGCAACAGTGCCAAGCACGACCAGCACGAAGAGCAGCGATGTCAGGTAGAAGGTGCCGATCAGGAAGGCGAGATTGGCGATCGCGCCGATGCCGTATTTGCCGACGGTGAAGGCCATGGCTCCGAACGCGCCGATGGGGGCGGCCTTCATCAGGATGGCGACGAGGCGGAAGATCGGCGACGTCAGCGCCTGCAGGAAGTCGACAACCGGACGACCACGGTCACCGACCAGCGCGAGCGAGATGCCGAACAGCACCGAGAAGAACAGCACCTGCAGGATGTCGCCCTGGGCGAATGCGCCGGTGATGGTGTCGGGAATGATGTTGAGGAGGAAGCCGACAATGGTCGTGTCATGCGCCTTCTCGGTGAAGGTCGCGACTTTCGAGGGATCGAGCGTCGCCGCATTGATGTGCATGCCGGCGCCCGGCTGGACGACGTTGGAGACGACCAGGCCGACGACCAGTGCCAGCGTCGAGAACACCAGGAAGTAGATCATCGCCTTGCCGGCGACGCGGCCGACCTTTTTCAGGTCGGAAACGCCGGCAATGCCGGTCGTCACCGTCAGGAAGATGACCGGGGCGATCACCATCTTGACCAGCTTGATGAAGGCATCGCCGAGCGGTTTCAGCGAAGCACCGAGTTCGGGATAGAAATGACCGAGCAGGACGCCGGCGGCAATCGCCGTCAGGACCTGGACATAAAGATGCCGATAAAAGGGTACCTTGCCGCGCGGTTCGGCGGCAGCGAATGCTGGCTGCATGACGTCCTCCATGACGCCCCGATCGAAAGCTCGACCTCCCGGGGCAAGTTGTTTTGACCTCCAGCAGCCTCGCGACTGCTGAGTGGATGATTGCAACTGCCATGCCAAACTGCGTGGCGAGGTCGTACACCTTGATTTTATTGACTATTTTTGAGAACCAACGCCGTATTGGCTTGAAGGGAAGTGCGGACATCCGCATAAGCGAATTGTGCTTTGTGCGAAATCATGCACAAATGGGCGATGTTGCAACGCCCTGCCGCGGTTCTGTCGCCGACGCCCGAGCAACTCGGCAAACGCGCGCGCCGTGCCTGGCTGCTGTTTGCGGCGATCGCGCTGGTGATCGTGGCGACGGCGCTCACCGGCGCCGGCCTTTATGCACGCCGCGCCGAGGTCGCAACGCTGGCCGCGCAAGGCCGCACCGATGCCAATCTCAAGGTCGCGCTGCTACGTGCGGTGCTGGAAAGCCCGCGGGCACTGCCGCTGCTTTTGTCCGAGGACCAGCAGGTTCATGACGCCCTGCAGAACAAAGGCGCGGTCGCGATCGACGTGCTCAACCGCAAACTCGAAGGGCTGGTCTCAGGCACCAAGGCTTCTGTGCTTTACGTCACCGGCGTCGACGGGTTCGCGATCGCTTCCAGCAACTGGCGCGAGGCGACCAGCTTCGTCGGCAACGACTATGGTTTCCGCGCCTATTTCTCCGATGCCATGCAATCCGGGACCGCCGAATATTTCGCACTGGGCAATACCAGCAAGCGCCCCGGCCTCTACATTTCGCGGCGCGTCGGCAATGCGGCAGCACCGCTCGGCGTCGTCGTCGTCAAGATGGAGTTCGACCAGCTCGAAGCCGACTGGCATGAGGCCAACCGCCCGGCCTATGTCAGCGACGACCACGGCGTCGTGCTGATCACCAGCGTGCCGTCGTGGCGCTTCATGACCACGGCGCCGCTTGCCGGCCCGCTGGCTGCCGCCATCCGCGACAGCCAGCAATTCGGCAACGCGCCACTGATCCCGTTGCCGATCACCGGTCTCGAGGCATTGAGCCCTGACGTGTCGATGGTGCATGCGATAACGCCGGGCGGTGGCGATGCCGAATATCTCAGGCTTTCGACACTGGTCCAATCGACGCCATGGCGGCTCGACTATCTCGTCCCGGCCGAAGCGCCGATCGCGGCTGCGGTGCGTGAAATGCGGTTGCTGGCCCTGGGCGTCGTGGTGCCGCTGCTGGCGCTGGCCGGCTATCTCCTGTGGCGCCGGCAATCGGCGCAGATGCGCATTGCCGCCGAACAGGCGGCGCGCATCGAGCTGGAACGCCGGGTCGTCGAGCGGACGCGTGATTTGAGCCTGGCGCGCGACCGGCTGCAGGCCGAGATCACCGATCACCGCAGCACCGAGGCCAAGCTGCAGGTCATGCAGCAGGAGCTGGTGCAGGCCAACCGTCTTGCCACCCTCGGCCAGGTTGCAGCTGGGGTCGCGCATGAGATCAACCAGCCGGTGGCGACGATCCGCGCCTATGCCGACAATGCGCGTGTGTTCCTGGAACGCAAGCAAACCGCCTCGGCAGAAGAGAATCTTGGCGCGATTGCCGCGCTGACGGAGCGTATCGGCGGCATTACCGAGGAGTTGAAGGTCTTTGCCCGCAAGGGACGCACGGCAGCCGAACCGGTCGAATTGCGCGGCGTCATCGAAGGGGCCGTGGTGCTGCTTCGAAGCCGCTTTGCCGGCCGGCTGGACGCGCTTGATATCACGCTTCCGCCGCCGACGCTCAAGGTGATGGGCAACCGGCTGCGGCTGGAGCAGGTGCTGATCAACCTGTTCCAGAATGCGCTGGAGGCGCTGGACGGCCGCGACGGTGCCAAAGTTCAGGTGTCGGCGCAGGAAACGGCCGACGGCGTGGCGCTTGCCGTCGCCGACAACGGACCGGGCATTTCGCCCGCCATCCTCAAGTCGTTGTTCACGCCGTTCAACACGTCGAAGGAAAAGGGCCTCGGGCTCGGTCTCGTCATCTCGCAGGACATCATCGCCGATTATGGCGGACGCATCGAGGTGGCGAGCGGCAGAGACGGCACGCGCTTCACCGTTCACCTCGCCAGGGCAGCATGATGGACACCGCACCGGTCATCCTGATCGATGACGACAGCGAATTGCTGCGAGCTACGCGGCAGACGCTGGAGCTTGCCGGCTTTTCGGTGTCTGCCTTTGCGGCGGCGGCCGAGGCGCTGGCCGGGCTCGACGCCAATTTTCCCGGCGTGGTGGTGTCCGATATCAGAATGCCCGGCATCGATGGCCTGCAGCTGTTCGACCGCGTCTTGCAACTCGACCCCGATATTCCGGTGATCCTGGTCACCGGGCATGGCGACATCGCGGTTGCGGTCAAGGCGATCAAGGATGGCGCCTACGACTTCATCACCAAGCCTTTCGCCGCCGACCGGCTGGCGCAAAGTGTAGCGCGGGCGGCCGAAAAGCGGCGACTGGTGATGGAGAACCGGGCCTTGCGCGAGGGCGCAGAGCAGGCGCAGGACGGGCTGCCGCTGATCGGCCAGACGCCGGCCATGGAGCGGCTGCGCCGCACGCTCAGGCAAATCGCCGACACCGATGTCGATGTGCTGGTGACCGGTGAGACCGGCTCCGGCAAGGAGGTGGTGGCCAGCCTGCTGCATCGCTGGAGCCGGCGCGCCAAGGGCAATTTCGTGGCGCTGAATTGCGGCACGCTGCCGGACACGGTGATCGAAAGCGAATTGTTCGGCCATGAGGCCGGCGCCTTCACCGGCGCACAGAAGAAGCGGATTGGCCGCATCGAGCATTCGAGCGGCGGCACGCTGTTCCTCGATGAGATTGAAAGCATGCCGGCCTCGACCCAGGTGCAGATGCTCAGGGTGCTGGAAATGCGCGAGGTGACGCCGCTCGGCACCAATGAGATCCGGCCGGTCGACCTGCGCGTCGTCGCCGCCGCCAAGGTCGATCTCGGCGATCCCGGCCAGCGCGGCGCCTTCCGCGAGGACCTCTACTACCGGCTCAACGTGGTGACGATCTCGATCCCGCCGCTGCGCGAACGTCGCGACGACATCGCCCTGCTGTTCTTCTACTTCGCCGAGCGAGCCGCCGCCCGCTTCCGCCGTCAAATGCCTGCCGTGCCTGCCTCGGTGCATCGCTATCTCAGCCAGCATGACTGGCCGGGCAATGTGCGCGAACTGGCGCATTTCGCCGAACGATTCGTGCTCGGACTGGAGGAGGTGGGCCACGCGCCGCCTTCCACCTCGGCGGAAGCGGATGATCCCAGTTCACTGCCGGAACGGCTTGAGCGCTATGAAGCCGATGTCATCCGCGAGACACTTGGCCGCAATGACGGCGATGTCCGGCGCACCATCGAGGCGCTCGGCATTCCGCGCAAGACCTTCTATGACAAGCTGCAGCGGCACGGCATCGTGCGCAGTGATTTTTCCAGGTAAATCAGGCATGTGGTTCGAAAGGACGCTAAATTTGAAGCCGGCCCGAAAAAACCGTGGCAAGTCGGCATCAGAAGGTGTTGAACACCGCATCGGCCGCCTTCGGCAAGGCACGATCCGGTTGCGCTCGCCAGATGTTGATGATTTGTTGCCGGTCAGCGGAGAATGAGTGATGCGAGAACCTGTCGGTCAAGATGAGTATGGGTCGACCAATTCCTTCGATCCGGACGATCTGCCGAATTTGAACGCGATCGGCCCGGCCATGGGTGCCGGCAACGACTTCGAGAGATACGCCGTCGCCGTGATCATCGTCTTCGGCGCGCTGATCATTGGCGGGCTGATGGCCGCCTCCATGGCCTTCGGCCACCGCAACGGCTTCCTGTTTGCGCTCGGCGGCGCGACCGCCGCCTGGATATCGGGCAATGCGCTGCTGCTCGACCGGCCGCGCATCTACGCGCTGTTCGTTGGCATCGCGGCACTGATGCTGGTGGGATCGACCCTCACACTCGTCCTTTGATCGATCTTCGTTCGACCATGATCTAGAGCAATTCCAGGAAAAGTGCGTAACGGTTTTCCCGGGAAAAGCGCGTAGCGCTTTCCCTAGAGGAATTGCGTAAAAACAAAGAGTTAGAGCGGGTCCGCGATTCCTTGAAACGCTGAACAGCTCTAGTATCCCAGAGCCTCGCCGGATGCGGCGCGGCTGTCGATGGCGCCGTTGTAGCGGGCGCCGCCGCCCTTCTCGATTTCTGCAAGGCTCTTGCCGCCGACGAGAATGCCGGCCGCCTGCCCCCAGGTCGAAACAGCAGGATCGAGGTGGTAGCCCATGCCGGCCAGCAGTTTTTCGGTGTCGGGCGACAGGCCGAACGGTTCGACATAGACCGTATCGGGCAGCCATTGATGGTGGATGCGCGGCGCGTCGATCGCCTCCTGGATGTTCATGCCGTGGTCGATGACGTTGACGATGGCTTCCAGCGTGATGGTGATGATGCGCGAGCCGCCGGGGCTGCCGATGACCATGAACGGCTTGCCGTCCTTGGCGACGATGGTCGGGCTCATCGACGACAGCGGCGTCTTCTTTGGCTGGATCGCATTCGCCTCGCCCTGGACCAGGCCGTACAGGTTGGGCACGCCGGGCTTCTGGGTGAAATCGTCCATCTCGTTGTTGAGCAGGATGCCGGTGCCATCGGCGACGACGCCGGCGCCGAACGAGCCGTTCAGCGTATAGGTGACGGCGACCGCGTTGCCGTCATTGTCGATGATCGAGTAATGCGTCGTCTCTTTCGACTCGCCAAAGCCCTTCGGCATCAGGTTCTGTGAGACGCCCGCCCGGAACGGATCGATCTTGTCGCGGATGTCCCTGGCGTACCCCTTGTCGAGCAGTTTCGAGACGGGATTGTCGACGAAATCGGGATCCCCAAGCGCCGAGTTGCGGTCGACATAGGCGTGCCGCATTGCCTCGACCATGACATGCACCGTTTCGGCCGAACCGGCACCGAGATAGGACAGCGGATAGAGTTCAAGCACATTGAGGATTTCGCAGATGATGACGCCGCCCGAGCTTGGCGGCGGCGAGGACGTGATCTCGTAGCCGCGATAGGTGCAGGTTACCGGCTTGAGTTCGCGCACCGCATACTGTTCGAAATCGGCCTTGGCGAGAATGCCGCCCTTGGCGCCACTTGCCTTGACGATGGCATCGGCGATGGCGCCTTTGTAGAAGGCATCCGCGCCTTTTTCGGAAATGGCGGCGAGCGAGGCTGCAAGATCGGGCTGGAGGAGACGCTCGCCGGCACCATAGGGCTTGCCGTCGGGCTTCAGGAAGATAGCGGCCGCGGCAGGGTCCTTCGCCAGCCTATCGGCATTGCTTGCGAATGTGGCAGCGTCGCCCTGGTTAAGGACGAAGCCATCCTTGGCATAGGCAATTGCCGGCGCCATCAAATCCTGGCGTGGCAGCGTGCCGTATTTTTCGCGCGCCATCTCGAAACCTGCCACGGAACCGGGCACGCCGACCGCGAGATAGCCATCGAGGCTGGCGCCCTTCACCGGCTTGCCGTCCTTGTCGAGATACATGGTCTTGGTTGCCGCCAGCGGCGCGCGCTCGCGGAAATCGAGGAAGGTCGATTTGCCGTCCTTGAAGCGGATGGTCATGAACCCCCCGCCGCCGATATTGCCGGCATTAGGGTAGAGGACCGCGAGCGCATAGCCCACGGCGACCGCCGCATCGACAGCGTTGCCGCCCTTCTTCAGCACCTCGACGCCGGCTTCCGACGCGAAATGCTGGGCGGTGACCACCATTCCGTGCTCACCCTTGGACGGTTGCGGGGAAGCAGCGAAGACGGCTGCGGATGGCGTCAGCGCTATAGCGAGCGAAAGGGTGGCACCAATCAGCGTCCGGCGGGTCAAGGGCATGGCGGTGCTCCTGGCGTTGGGTGCGCCTAGGAAAGACCCTCAAAGCCGCCAAGTCCACCGCCAATGGCGCTGGACCAGATCAATTAGGATGTCTGCCTGTCAGACGATACCGCCGCTGCCGCCAGCAACGACAGGCCGCTCGGCCGCGACCTTGGCGCGGTAGCCCGCCGCGCGGAATGCGACGACGGGATCGATGGCGCCGCCGGTTTTCAGCCGCGCCATGGCCAGGATCGGCTCGACATCGGTGCGGTAGGCGGCTTTCAGGGCCTGCGTCGCCATCAGCGCATCATTCAAGTCCTGGAAACCTTCCAGGGCCTTGCGGTCGACCAGCAACGCCTGCGCATAGGCGCGCTGCACCTCGACCGCCGACAGCATCAGGCTCTCGATCGGGTCGGTGACGTTGTGGCTCTGGTCAAGCATGTGGGCGGGATCGAAACCCTCGGCGCCAGAGAGTTCTGCATCGACCAGTTCGTTGAAGACCAGGAACAGCCGGTAGGGATCGATCGAGCCCGCATCGAGGTCGTCGTCGCCATATTTGGAATCGTTGAAGTGGAAGCCACCAAGTTTCTTGAACTGGATCAGCCGCGACACGATCATCTCGATGTTGACGTTGGGCGCATGGTGGCCGAGGTCGACCAGGCAGAACGCCTTGTCGCCCAGCTCCTTGGCGATCATGTAGTTGGTGCCCCAGTCCTGCACGACCGTGGAATAAAAGGCCGGCTCGTACATCTTGTGCTCGGTGAACAGCTTCCAGTCGGCAGGCAGCCCGGCATAGACCTCTTTCATCGCGTCGAGATAGCGCTCGAAAGCCTTTGCGAAATTGACCTGGCCGGGAAAGTTCGAGCCGTCGCCGATCCACACCGTCAGGGCCTTGGACCCCAGCGTCTTGCCGATCTCGATGCATTCGAGATTATGCTCGACCGCTTGGCGGCGGGTGCCGGCATCGGCATGCGACAGCGAGCCGAATTTGTAGGACAGCGCCTCGTCTTTCGCATCCGAAAAGGTGTTGGAGTTCATGGCATCGAAGCCGAGGCCGAAGCGCGAGGCCGCCTGCTTCAGCCGGTTCGGATCGGCCTTGTCCCACGGAATGTGCAAGGAGACGGTCGGCGTCGCCTGCGTCAGCTGGCTGATGACGGCGCAATCCTCGATCTTGTCGAAGATATCGCGCGGCTCGCCGGCGCCAGGAAAGCGGGCAAAGCGGGTGCCGCCGGTGCCGACACCCCAGGACGGGATGGCGACCGCGAATTTCTCGACCTTGTCCCTGATGGCATCGATGGCGATGCCGCGTCGGTCGAGGCGCTCGCCGAGCGAGGCATAGTCACGCTCAAGGTCAGCCTTGCGCGCGGCGTTACTGCTGGCGACGATGTCGGCGGAGATGATCAATTCGGACACTGCTGTTCCTCCCGGTACTCGCACGGCTGGCGCCGCCCCTCATCCGCCCTTCGGGCACCTTCTCCCCGTAGAACGGGGAGAAGGAAAGCTTAGCGCGTAAAACTCTGCGCGTTGCCGGCGTCGACATTGATGATGTTGCCGGTGGACTTGGCCGACATGTCGGAGGCCAGGAAATAGATCGCCTCGGCGATATCCTCGGGGAAGACGGAGCGCTTCAGCATCGAGCGCGAGCGGTAGTGTTCCTCGAGATCGTCGGTCGACATCTTGTAGGCGGCGGCGCGCTGTTCCTTCCACTCGCCAGTCCAGATTTTCGAGCCGCGCAGCACGGCGTCCGGATTGACGACGTTGACCCTGATCTGCGCCTCCGCGCCTTCCAGCGCCAGGCAGCGCGCGAGATGGATTTCGGCCGCCTTGGCGGTGCAGTAGGCGGCGGCGTTGGGTGAAGCGGCAAGGCCGTTCTTGGAGGCGACGAAGACGACGTTGCCGCCGATCTTCTGGGCGCGGAACAGCCGGAAGGCTTCCCGCGAGACCAGGAAATAGCCGGTTGACAGTATGTCCATGTTCTTGTTCCACAGCGCCAGCGTGGTCTCTTCGATTGGCGCCGAGGAGGCGAGACCTGCGTTGGAGACGAGAATATCAATGCCGCCGAATTCGACCGCCGTTTCGGCAAAGCCGGCGACGACCTGCTCCTCAGCGGTGACGTTGATCAGAACCGGCCGGACGAAGTCCTTGCCATAGGCTTTCGCGAGTTCCTCATTGGCGCTGGCAAGTGCGGTCTCATCGATGTCGGCCAGCACGACGCAGGCGCCTTCGCGCAGCAGCCGGTTGGCGGTGGCCCGGCCAATGCCACCGGCGCCGCCGGTGACCAGTGCGATCTGGCCGGCGAGCGATTTCGGCTTCGGCATGCGCTGCAGCTTCAGATCCTCGAGCAGCCAGTATTCGATGTCGAAGGCCTCCTGTGCGGGGAGGCCAACATAGGACGAGACGGTGGAGGCGCCGCGCATGACGTTGATGGCATTGACGTAGAATTCGCCGGAGATGCGGGCTGTCGCCTTGTCGCCGGCGAAGGTGAACATGCCGACGCCGGGCATCAAATAGACGACAGCGTTGGGATCGCGGATGGCGGGCGAGTCAGGGTGCTTGCAGCTGTCGTAATAGGCCTGGTAGCCGACACGGTATTCGGCAATGTCATCGGCAAGGCGCGCGATGACGGCATCGACATCGGGTTTCGCGGGATCGAACTCGATCACCAGCGGCCGGATTTTTGTGCGCAGGAAATGGTCGGGGCATGAGGTGCCGAGTGCGGCCAGCGGACGCAAATCCCTGGAGTTGACAAATTCGAGCACGGCGGGCTGGTCGTCGAAATGGCCGAGCTTGTGGCTCTTTTCCGAAATCAGGCCGCGGATCCTCGGCATCAGCTTTGCCGCGATGGCGCGGCGCTCAGTGGCATCAAGCGATTTGACGACTTCGCCGCCGAAGATGGCCAGGCCCTCGGAACGGCGCTCAAACCACTCGATCGCCTGATTGATGACAGAGATCGTCGTCTCATAGCATTCCTTAGGGGTATCGCCCCAGGTGAACAGCCCGTGGCTCTCGAGAATGACGCCCTTGGCCTCGGGATGTTCGACGCAGAATTTCTCCAGCCACAGGCCAAGTTCGAAGCCAGGCCGCTTCCATGGCAGCCAGCCAATGGCGTCGCCGAAGATTTCCTTGGTCAGCGCTTTGGAGTCCTTCGCGGCAGCGACGGCGATGATCGCATCGGGATGCATGTGGTCAACGAACGGCTTCGGCACATAGGCATGCAGCGGCGTGTCGATCGAGGCCGCGCGCGGATTGAGGTTGAAGGTGCAGTGGGGGAGATAACCCACCATCTCGTCCTCGTGCGCGACACCGCGATAGAGGCCCTTCAGCGCGCGGAGCTTGTCCATGTGAAGGGTGGCGAAGCCGTCAAGCTTGATCGAGGCGCTGTCGCCGCCCGAGCCCTTGACCCAGAGCACTTCGACGTCATCGCCGGTGAGCGGGTCTTTCTGCCAGATTTTCGATGAAGTGTTGCCGCCGCCATAGTTGGTGACACGCTTGTCGGAGCCGAGCGTGTTCGAGCGATAAACCAGAAGCTCAGGCTCGCTCAGCCCCTTGGCCTTGGCGTCGTCCCACAGATTGGCAAGGCGCGAGCCGGAGCGCTTGTCGAGCATGATTATCCTCCCTGGGACGCAAAAAAGCGCAGTCCGTTTTGCCGGAAATGTCTACGCAAGCACGCTGCTTGTCAATCACAAACGATCAATATCGATCATATTGCACTGCACAATGAAATTGTATGATCGGAAATGATTGACACTGGTTGTTTTCTAGTGCCTCATGACCATGCAGGGAGGAACCATGCACGAAAAAGAGCGCCACAGGATCATTCTGTCCGCCGTCCAGGAAAAGCCTGTGGTGACGGTGCAGGAGATGGTCGACCTGACGGACTCCTCCGAGGCGACGATCCGGCGCGATATCGCGGCGCTTCATGTGCAAAAACGCCTGCGCCGGGTGCGCGGCGGCGCCGAGGCGATCTCGCCGCCGCAGTTCATCGGCCTCGCCGGCCGGCCCTTCTCCGTCAATGAAACGCTCAATGCTTCGCAGAAGCGGGCGATTGCGCGCGAGGCGGTGGAATTGTGCACAGACGGCGAACCGATCATCATCAATGGCGGCACCACGACTTTCCAGATGGTGCATTTTCTGACCGGCCGCCGCATGCCGATCTTCACCAATTCGTTTCCGATCGCCGAGCATCTGCTCAAGCACTCCAAGAACACCGTGATGCTGTCGGGCGGCACGATCTATCGCGAGCAGAACATCGTCCTGTCGCCCTTCGACAATGACGTGACGCGCAATTTCTATGCGCGCCGCATGTTCATGGGCGCGCAGGGGCTCGGCCCGCTCGGCCTGATGGAAGGCGATCCGCTGCTGATCCAGGCGGAGCAGAAACTGATCGACCAGGCCGACGAGCTGGTGGTGCTGGTCGACTCCTCGAAGTTCCGCCAACGCTCGAGCCTGATCCTGTGCGGGCTCAAGCGCATCGCCACCGTCATCACCGATGACGGTATCGAGGATCGGGAAGCCAACATGCTGGAGGCCGCGGGGGTGACACTGATCGTCGCCCGCAGGTCGGCAAAGGAAGAATCTTCGCTGCAAGCCTGAGGCCGACCTCACGCCCGCAGCGACGATGGAATGCAACGCTCAAGGGAGGAATATCAGATGAGCTTTTTGAAGAAATTGATGGTGACGGCCGCGTTCTCGGCCGCCATGTTCGTGAATGCCGCCTATGCCGAGAACGTCAAGATCGCGCTGGTGGTGAAGTCGCTCGGCAACGGCTTTTTTGACGCCGCCAACAAGGGCGCCGAAGAGGCGGCCAAGGAACTTGGCGACGTCGACATCATCTACACCGGCCCGACCAAGGCGACCGCCGAAGCGCAGATCGAAGTGGTCAATTCGCTGATCGCGCAGAAGGTCAACGCCATCGCCATTTCGGCCAATGACGCCGACGCGCTGGTGCCGGTGCTGAAGAAGGCCATGGAGCGCGGCATCACCGTCATCTCGTGGGATTCCGGCGTCGCCAAGGAAGGCCGCCAGCTGCATCTCAACCCGTCCGACACCGGCCTGATCGGCGAGACCATCATCAAGCTGGCCGCCGACTATCTGCCGGAAGGCGGCGAAGTCGCCATCCTGTCGGCTTCGTCCACCGCAACCAACCAGAACGCCTGGATCGACGCGGCCAAAAAAATCCTGCCGGAGAAGTTCCCCAAGATCAAACTCGTCGCCACCGTCTATGGCGATGACGATTCGGCCAAGAGCACGGATGAAGCCAAGGGCCTGTTGAAGTCCTATCCGAACCTCAAGGCGATCATCGCGCCGACCACCGTCGGCGTCGTTGCCGCCGCCCAGGTCGTTACCGACGCGAATCTGATCGGCAAGGTCAATGTCACGGGTCTCGCGCTGCCGTCCGAGTTCAAGAAATTCATCGACAACGGCTCCAGCCAGGCGGTTGCACTGTGGAACCCGATCGACCTCGGCTACTCCGCCGTCTACCTCGCCCATGATCTGGCGGTGAAGAAGGAAGAGGCCAAGCCGGGCGCCACGCTGTCGATCGGCCGTGTCGGCAAGGTCACGCTCGACGACACGAACTCGGCTGCGATGGCTCCGCCCTTCCAGTTCGACAAGACCAACATCGAAAAATTCTCCAAGATCTATTGATCCTGGCGTCCTTCGACCCTGGCGCGGCGGGACCAAAATCCTGCCGCGCTTTAAACCGACCTTGTTTCAGGGCTTGATACAGATATGGACACGACAGCCCAGCACGGCACGGTGAAGGAGGAGCCCGCGGCTCCTGCCCCGCGCCTGACGCTGTCCGGCGTCTCCAAGAGCTTCCCTGGCGTGCGCGCGCTGCACAATGTCAGCCTGTCGCTCTACCCCGGCCAGGTAACGGCGCTGATCGGCGAGAACGGCGCCGGCAAGTCGACGCTGGTCAAGATCATGACCGGCATCTACCAGCCCGACGCAGGCACGATCAGCATTGACGGCCAGGCCGTCACTCTACCCAGCGCGCATGCCGCCTTCGGCCATGGCGTCACCGCCATCCATCAGGAAACCGTGCTGTTCGACGATTTGACGGTCGCCGAAAACATCTTTCTCGGTCATGCGCCGCGCACACACTTCGGCACCATCGACTGGCGCATGATGCGCAAGAATGCGCACGAAGTGCTCGACACCATGCATGCCGGCCATATCGACGCCGATGCGCGACTGAAGGACCTCGGCATTGCCAACAAGCACCTGGTCGCGGTGGCGCGCGCCATGTCGATCGATGCGCAGATCGTCATCATGGACGAGCCGACCGCAGCCCTTTCGATGAAGGAAATCGAGGAGCTGTTTTTGCTCATCGAATTCCTCAAGGAGGAAGGCAAGGCGATCCTGTTCATCAGCCACAAGTTCGACGAGATCTACCGGATCGCCGACCGCTACACTGTGTTTCGCGACGGCGAGATGGTCGGCGAAGGGCTGATCAAGGATGCCGGCCAGAGCCAGATCGTGCGCATGATGGTCGGCCGCTCCGTCGACCACATCTTTCCGCAGCGCAAGGCGGAGATCGGTAGGCCGGTGCTGTCGGTCTCGGGCCTGTCGCATCCGACCGAATTCAACGATATCAGCTTCGAGCTGCATAAGGGCGAGATCCTCGGCTTCTACGGCCTTGTCGGCGCAGGCCGCAGCGAGGTGATGCAGGCGATTTCAGGCATTACCCGCATATCGGGCGGAACGATCACGCTGGAAGGCAAGGCGATCGCGCCGAAATCGGCGGCGGATTCGATCGAGGCCGGCATCGTCTATGTGCCCGAAGAGCGCGGCAAGCAGGGCGTGGTGATCGGCCTGCCCATCTTCCAGAATGTCTCGCTGCCTTCGCTCAAGCGTACGTCGAAATCCGGCCTGCTGCGACTGGCCGAGGAGTTTTCGCTCGCCCGCTCCTACACCGAGCGGCTCGACCTCAGGGCGTCCTCGCTCAGCCAGGATGTCGGCACGCTGTCAGGCGGCAACCAGCAGAAGATCGTCATCGCCAAATGGCTGGCGACCGCGCCCAAGGTGATCATCCTGGACGAGCCGACCAAGGGCATCGACATCGGCTCCAAGGCCGCCGTGCACGGGTTCATGGCCGAGCTGGTGGCGCAAGGCCTGTCGGTGATCATGGTTTCGTCCGAACTACCCGAAATCCTCGGCATGTCCGATCGCGTCGTCGTCATGCGTGAAGGCCTTGTCGCGGCGGTCTACGACAATAGGGGCCTTGATGCCGAGACGCTGGTCCGGACGGCAGCGGGGATCGCGGCATGAAGGCGTTTCTGAAGTACCGCGAGATCTGGCTGGGGGCGGCCATCGTCGTGTTGATCGGGCTGATCTCGACGCGCTTCCCGGGCTTTGCCGATCCCGGCAATCTCGGCCAGGTGTTCAACGACACGTCGATCCTGATGATCCTGGCGCTGGGACAGATGGTGGTCATCCTGACGCGCTCGATCGACCTGTCGATGGCCTCCAATCTCTGTTTCACCGGCATGGTGGTGGCGATGCTGAATGCGGCGCATCCGGCGATCCCGATCCCGCTGCTGATCGTCATTGCGCTCGCCGTCGGGCTGGTGCTCGGCGCCATCAACGGCCTGCTGGTCTGGCGGCTGAACATCCCGTCGATCGTGGTGACACTGGGCACGCTCACCATCTATCGCGGCGCCACCTTCGTCCTGTCCGGTGGCGCCTGGGTCAATGCCGACAAGATGAGCCCGGAGTTCATCGGCTTCCAGCGTGCAGCTTTCCTTGGTATCCCGGTTCTGTCCTGGATCGCCATCCTGGTCATCGCGCTGTTCTTCCTCGTGATGACGCGCACCGCGCTCGGCCGCTCGATCTACGCCATCGGCGTCAATCCGACAGCGTCGGTCTATGCCGGCATCGATGTCGGCCGCACCAAGTTCATCGTCTTCTGCATCTCAGGCATGATCGGTGGCCTCTCCGGCTATCTCTGGATCTCGCGCTATGTCATCGCCTCGGTCGAGGTCGCAAATGGCTATGAGCTCAACATCATCGCCGCCTGTGTCATCGGCGGCATTTCGATCGCCGGCGGTATCGGCTCGGTCGGAGGCGCGGTGCTGGGCGCGCTGTTCCTCGGCATCATTTCCAACGCGCTGCCGGTCATCAACATATCGCCCTTCTGGCAGATGGCGATCTCGGGCAGCGCCATCATCCTGGCCGTCGTGCTCAACGCGCGCGGCGAACGCCAGCAAGGCCGCATTATTCTGAAAAAAGCGGAGGCGGCATGAGCGACGTCCCTGCCCCGCGCCATATTCCCGACCGGCTCGACAAGCCGCTCTCCTCTGCGATCTTTTCCTGGGAGGCACTGCTGGTCGTGGTGGCCGTCGCCATCTTCGCCATCAACAGCTTCGCCTCGCCCTATTTCCTCGATGCCTACTCGTTGTCGGACCTGACCTTCAATTTCACGGAGAAGGGCCTGATCGCCTTCGCCATGGCGCTGCTGATCATTTCCGGCGAGATCGACCTGTCGGTCGCCGCCATTGTCGCGCTGGCCTCGACGCTGATGGGCATGGCGGTGCAGGCCGGCGTCGGCACGCCGGTGCTGATGGCGATCGGCATCGCCGTCGGGCTCGGTTGCGGCGCCTTCAACGGGCTACTGGTGACGAGGCTCGGCCTGCCCTCCATCGTCGTCACCATCGGCACGATGAGCCTGTTTCGCGGCATCGCCTTCATCATCCTCGGCGACCAGGCCTACAAGGGTTATCCCGAAAGCTTCGCCTTCTTCGGCCAGGGTTACGTCTGGTGGGTGGTGTCGTTCGAGCTGGTGCTGTTCCTCATAGCGGCTGTCGTCTACTGGTTCATCCTCCACCGCACCAGTTTCGGCCGGCGTGTCTTCGCCATTGGCAACAATGCGGTTGCCGCGCAGTTTTCCGGCGTGCGCGTCGGCCGCATCAAATTCATCCTGTTCTGCCTGACCGGGCTGATGGCAGGCATCGCCTCGGTGCTGATCACCTCGCGGCTTGGCTCGACGCGGCCGTCGATCGCGCAGGGCTATGAGCTCGAAGTCATCACCATGGTTGTGCTCGGCGGCGTATCGATCCTCGGTGGCTCCGGCAGCATTGTCGGCGTCGTGCTCGCGGCCTTCATCATGGGGCTGGTGACCTTCGGCCTCGGCCTGCTCAACGTGCCTGGCATCGTCATGTCGATCTTCATCGGCCTGTTGCTGATCGTCGTCATTGCACTGCCGATCGTCTGGCGGCGGCTGCGTGGTAACAGCTGATGCCTGAGAAATACGCCTTCAAGATGAAGCTCAAACCCGGCATGAAGGCCGAGTACCAGAAGCGCCACGACGAGATCTGGCCGGCACTGGTGGCGCTGCTGAGACAGGCCGGGGTTTCCGACTATTCGATCCATCTCGACGATGAGACCAACATCCTGTTCGGCGTGCTGTGGCGGCGCGACGACCATGGCATGGCCGACCTGCCGAAACATCTGGTGATGCAGCGCTGGTGGGCCCATATGGCCGACATCATGGAAACGAAGCCCGATAACGAGCCGGTGGCCGTGCAACTGGAAACAGTGTTCCATATGGCATGAGTGGGCTGCGCCATATCGCCGTCATCGACATCGGCAAGACCAACGCCAAGGTTGCGCTGGTCGATCTCGTTACGCTGAGCGAGGTCGCGCTGCGCCGGATGGCCAATGCGCCTGTACGGCAGGCGCCCTACCCGCATCATGATGTCGAGGCGCTGTGGACTTTCGTCCTCAACAGCCTGGCCAGCCTCAACCGCGAACAGCGCATCGACGCCATTTCGATCACCACCCATGGCGCGACAGGTGTGCTGGTCGACGCTTCTGGTGAACTGGTGCTGCCGGTGCTCGACTATGAGTTCGACGGACCCGACAGGCTGGCGGCGGAGTATGCCGCGATCCGCCCGACCTTCGCCGAGACCGGCACGCCGCGCCTGCCGCTCGGCCTCAATCTCGGCGCGCAATTCTTCTGGCAGCAGAAGCGTTTTCCCTCGGAATTCGCCAGGGCCAGCGCAATGCTGATGTATCCGCAATACTGGGCGCTGCGGCTGACCGGCATCGCTGCCAACGAGGTAACATCGCTTGGCTGCCACACCGATCTTTGGAACCCGTGGGCTGCGGATTTTTCGTCGCTGGTCGACCATCTGGGTTGGCGCAGCCTGATGGCGCCGGTGCGGTCGGCCAGGGATCAGCTCGGCCCGATCCTGCCGGCGCTTGCCGCGCGGACCGGGCTCGATCCGCAAACACCGGTGTTCTGTGGGCTCCACGATTCCAACGCTTCGCTGCTACCGCATCTCCTGGCCGACGCGCCGCCCTTCTCGGTCGTCTCGACCGGCACCTGGGTGGTGTCGATGGCGGTCGGAGGCAAAGGGGTAGAGCTCGACGCGGCGCGCGATACGCTGGTCAATGTCAGTGCACTTGGTGCTCCGGTACCCTCGGCGCGGTTCATGGGTGGTCGCGAGTTTTCCCTGCTGACCAAGGACAAACCGCAAGATTGCAGCGGCAGCGATGTACTGACCGTTCTGACAAGAAAAATGCTGCTTTTGCCCTCGACTCAGCAGGGATCAGGACCTTTTCCGCACCATGCCGCGGGATGGCTGGGTGCCGACAGCATCAGCAAGGCAGAGCGCTTCGCCGCCATCTCGTTCTATCTGGCGCTGATGACGGCGACGTGCCTCGACCTAGTCGGCGCCGACGGTCCGACGACCGTGGAAGGACCCTTTGCCCGCAACCGGCTGTTTGTCGGCATGCTGGCCGCGGCGACCGGACGTACCGTCATCGCTTCCGAAGCGGCCACCGGCACCAGCATCGGAGCGGCGCTGCTGGCATCCGACGAGATGCCGGTGCACGGCAAGGGCGAGAGGATAGAACCGCAGGCCGACCCGATCTGGGCCGCCTATGTCAGCGCATGGCGCGCGGCCGTGGAAGCGCAGGGCTGATCACAGGATCCGCTTGCCGAAGGCCGACATGACGAAGTTGACGGCGTCGGTGCCGATCCTGGGCTCCAGATCGGTGGTTATCCCCGAAACGTCCATCGACAGCAGCCCGCCGGACAGCGCTATCGCCTCCATCGCCTGGTGCGTCTCGCGCACCGTCAGTCCGCCGGAGCCTGCCGCCCATCCGGCGAATTCAGTGGCTGTCGGCGAATAGCTGACGTGAAAGCCCTGTGTGCCCGACGAGGCGATGCGGATCGCCTCATGCATGAGATCGCGCATGCCCATGGCGTCGATGTCAGTCATCGTGAAAGCCGAAACGCGCGAATCCTTCAGCACCCGCGCTTCGGCAGGATCGGCATGGCGCAGGCCGATGATGACGACATTTTCCGGCGACAGCTGCGGCTGCAGCGCGCCCACCTTGTGATCGAGGCCCAGCACACGCGCCAGCACCGACCCTTCCGGCAGGTCATTGCCCTCTTCGTCCTCCGGCATTAGTGCGGCAATGGAATCGATCCAGATCAGGCCGAAGGAATGCGTCGCGCGCGCCGTCGCCGTCAGCGCCTTGTGAGCGATGCGGCGGTCGGCGCCAGCAGCGAGCCGGATCAGGCCTGAGGGCGGGCGCTCGACATCGGCGAGTTCGACAACATCGAAATTCATCGCTTCCAACCGCGCGCCGGTCCCCTCGCGGGCGAGAATGCCGGCGGCGGCAGGCTCGGCCGTGATCGACACCATCTTGCGGCCGGAGAAATCGGCGACGTCATGCATCGGAGCTTTTTCGACATATTCCGAGGTCATTGCCAAAAGCATGGCGCCGTAGTTCATGCGGAAGGCCACGCGGTCGCCGACGGCGGGGCGCGGATCGGCGTCCTGGACGTCGAGCAGCAGATGGTCGCTGGAGGCGCCGAGCACGCGCACCCCCTTTGCGATCGGCGTCAGCCCTTCGACCAGCACGTCCTCGCGGCCGATATTGGCGATGGCGCGCAGCCGGTCGCCTTCGTCCGGGAAAACCGGCTGGTTGCCGAAAGCGTCGTAGCCGGACGTGCCGATCGGCCGCGACGGCTTGAGCTTGACCTCGATGATGTCGCTGGTCAGCCGACAGGCATCGGGTTCGAGTTCCGGCCACGGCACGTCCCTGAAGGTCTCGATGCCGCCTTGCAGGATCGCCTCGCCGACCCTGAGATTGTTGATGCCGGCGGGCAGCTTGCCTTCGAGCAGCAGTGTCAGCGATGACGACGCGCCCCCCGAAATCAAGTCGAGGCTTTTGCCGGACAGGCGCTCGGTCTTGTAGGCATGGGCGACGAGCTGGCCGAGATTTTCCGGCGTCGGCATGATGGCGCCGAAACAGCCGAGATTGGTGCCGATGCCGGCGATGCGTACACCTCTAAATTCCAGGATCTGCTCGACGGTCGGGATCAGATCGCTAGGCCAGATACCTTCCCTGAGATCGCCGAGATCGATCATCAGCATGATGTCGTGGACGCGGCCCATGCGCGCGGCGATCCGCGATATCTCGCGGATCGTGGTCAGCTCCGACTGCAGGCTGATGTCGACGGTGCGCACCACTTCCTCGACGCGGGCCATGGGCGGGCTGCGCAGCAGCATGACCGGCGCCGTGATGCCGCTGTCGCGCAGCCGGCGGATGTTTTCGAAGCGCGACTCAGCGATGCCGGCGACACCGCCGCGCAGCATGGCGCGCGCCACTTGCGGCATGCCGCACGTACCCTTGGTGACGCCGAACACCTTGATGCCCGACAACGCACAGCGTTCGACGATCGTGCGCGCGTTGCGCTCGATGCGGCCAAGGTCGATGGCGACTTGCGGTCCCGACATACCTAGCCTCCGTAGACCAGACCTTGCGGGTCGATCTCCGGCTTGCGGCCGGCAACGAGGCCCGCCAGGAATTTGCCGGAGCCACAGGCCATGGTCCAGCCGACGTGGCCGTGGCCAGTGTCGAGATAGAGGTTGTCGTAGCGCGCCTGGCCGATGACCGGTACCGAGTTCGGCATCATCGGTCGCAAGCCTGCCCAGAGTTCAGCCTTCTTCTCGTCGAAGGCGCCGGGGAACAGGTCCTTGCCGGTTCTGAACATGGCGGCGAAGTCGCTCGGCTTGTGGGTGCGGTCGAAGCCGGTGAATTCGGCGGTCGAGGCCAACCGCAAACGGTTGCCCAGCCTCGAATAAGCG
Organism: Mesorhizobium sp. PL10; assembly: GCF_053714315.1. Classification (NCBI taxonomy): domain Bacteria; kingdom Pseudomonadati; phylum Pseudomonadota; class Alphaproteobacteria; order Hyphomicrobiales; family Phyllobacteriaceae; genus Mesorhizobium; species Mesorhizobium sp. PL10. The sequence goes on from NZ_JBSKBR010000035.1 coordinate 27,964, forward strand.
ATCAGCTGGTCCTCGTCAGCGCCGCCCATGGTCGGGCCTTTGCTCGCGTCCTCCAACGGAATGGTCGCTGTATAGCCTTTAACCGGATAGACCGGCAGATCGATGCCGTAGCGGCGGCCGAGCAGGCCGCTTTCCGGCCCCATCGAGATCACCACGGCATCGCCAGTCACCGGACCGGCCGAGGTCATCACAGCGCGCACCTTGTCGCCTTCGATGTCGAGGCCTTCGACTGTCGTGCCGAAGAGAAACTTCACGCCGAGCTTCTCGGCCGAATACGCGGCGAGGTTTTCCACGAACTGCCGGGAATCCCCGGTCTGGTCGATCGGCGAATAGACGCCGCCCGCGATCTTTTCCTTCACCCCGGCGAGCCCGGGTTCGAGTTCGATCAGCCGGTCGCGCCCCACGACCTCGATCGGAAGGCCGTGTTCGGCGAGATAGCGATAATTGCCCGTGCCCGTGTCGAGACTGTGCTGCGAGCGGAAGAAATAGAGGATGCCGTTCTTGCGCTCGTCATAGTGGATGCCGGTGTCGGCCGAGATGGCATTGATGCAGTCGCGCGAATAGAGCGCCAGGCGCAATTTGACCTGGCTGTTGGCGCGCAGGCGGGCCACCGTGCACTGGCGCAGGAAGCGCAGGCTCCAGGCGAGGAAATAGGGGTCGAAGCGCAGCCTGACCTTGATGCCGAGATCATGGTTCCAGAGCGCGCGCAGGAAAGTCTTCAGCGCCGCCGGCGAGGCCCAGGCGGTGGCGTCGCCCGGCGAGACCAGGCCGGCATTGGACTGGCTGGTGCCGCGTGCCGGCGCCGGATGGCGCTCGATGACGGTGACCTCGTGGCCGTCGGCGGCCAGATAATAGGCAGCCGCCGTACCGACAACGCCGGCCCCGAGCACCGTTATCCTCATGCTACCCCCCAAAAGCTCCTCGCGGCGCAGCGCCTCCACGCCGCATCAGCGAATGCCTTCAATAGCGCTTCGCCGCGCGCCTTGCGAGCCCTTGGGGACGCCAGGCTCAGCCCCGGGCGGAGTTCTTGCTGGTCAGAATGCGCTCCCAGGCGAGTGCGTCGGCGACGATCTGATCGAGATCGTCGCGCTGCGGGGTCCAGCCGAGTTCGGCGCGCGCAAGGTCGGAATTGGCGACGATGGCGGCGGCGTCGCCGAGACGGCGGTCGCCCATCTTGACCTCGAAATCCCGGCCGAAGGCGCGGCGCACGCTGTCGATGACTTCGAGCACGGAATAACCGTGGCTGTAGCCGCAATTGGCGACGAGGCTGGTGCCCCCCGCGCGCAGCCGCTCCAGCGCCAGGCGATGCGCCGCGGCCAGGTCGCTGACATGGATGTAGTCGCGCATGCAGGTGCCGTCCGGCGTCGGATAGTCGGTGCCGAACACCTGCATGAAGGGGCGCTTGCCGAGCGCGGTCTCGCAGGCAACCTTGATCAGATGGGTGGCGCCCGGCGTCGACTGGCCGGTGCGGCCCCTGGGATCGGCGCCGGCGACGTTGAAGTAGCGCAGCGCCGTGTAGCGCAAGGGGTGCGCCAGCGCCGCATCGCGCAGCATCCATTCGCTCATCAGCTTGGACAGGCCGTAGGGCGATTCAGGCGCCAGGCGGGCATCCTCGCGCACCGGCTCCAGCCCGGCGCCGCCATAGACTGCGGCGGTGGATGAGAAGATGAAATTGGGCACGCCCTCTCGTACGGCGGTCTCGATCAGCGTGCGGGTCTTCGAGGTGTTGTTCTCGTAATAGGCGAGCGGATCGGTAACCGATTCGGGAACCACGATCGAACCGGCGAAATGGATGATCGCGTCGATATGATTGTCCCTGATGATCTGGCCGACCAATTCCTTGTCGGCAACATCGCCGACGACCAGCTTCGCTTCCGGCGCCACCGCCCATTCGAAGCCGGTGGAAAGCCGGTCGAGAACGACGACGCTCTCGCCGGCATCCAGCAGTTCCCAGACCATGTGGCTGCCGATATAGCCGGCGCCGCCTGTCACCAAAACCGTCATTCCGTATCCTCGCTATTCAAGATTTATCGGAAACTGTCTCAAATGCCGCCTTACTGGAAAGACCGCCGCAGGGCTATACAAGGCCAGTGTGTTAAGTCCGTAACAGTCTCAGCGGCCCAAGGCATCGTAGTGAAACAAAGTTGATGCACATCAATGGAATAAGCCACGATCCCGGATCGTTAGGAACAGTGGCGGGGCGTGGCATTTTGACCAAACAGGCCCGGTGGACGACGAATGGGCCAATGATTATGATCCCGCGCAAAACTGGGAAGGCGACATGAACTATCAGCGGTTCTTCGAGGAAGCGATCGACCAGCTCCATGCCGAGCGGCGCTACCGCGTTTTCGCCGATCTCGAGCGCATTGTCGGCAAGTTTCCGCGCG
>NZ_JBSKBR010000036.1:0-27598 GCF_053714315.1 Mesorhizobium sp. PL10
CCATGACCAACAAACGATTGAAGGCCGGATGGAACGAGGACTTTCTCGTCAGCCTCATCTCCTGAAAATTAACTCACCCGATTCCCCTGGGTGAGTATAAGCGGATTGTCAAGCCCGTGTTAGCGGCAATTTTGTCCCGGCGACGGCCCTCTCGTCGACAACCGCATGGCGGAAGCGATAAAGCCTAGCCGGTCGACCGCCCGTATCGGCGGTGGTCTCGCCGGTTTGCTCGACCAACTCCTGCTGTTCGATCAGCCGACGGAAGTTCGGCTTGTGGAGGAGCCTGCCCGCCAGGGCCTCCACGGTTTTCTGCAACTGAAGCAGACTGAAGACGGGCGACATCAGTTCGAAGACCACGGGCCGGTACTTAATTTTGGAGCCCAGCCGCGCAATTCCGGTAGCCAGAATCCGGCGGTGATCGGCGATCATCGTTCACCTGCAACCGACGACAGAGTAACTGAAGACTGCCCGCCGGTCCCCTCTCCCACCATAGCTGCTTCGTAGAGCAGCTCATAGCGCTGGAGGGTCAGTTCCTCATTCCATGGCCGATCGTCGAAGCCGAAAGCAACCGCCGCCCGCTGCCGGCGTTCTCGGCGCGTCCCATTGTTCCCCTGCGCTGTCCGCCCCCTTGAGCAGGTGCGTCGCAAAACCTTCGCGAGCACCGATGGAGTTCCTGAGCGGTGGTCCTCCCAGGGGAAATAGTCGTACCACATCTGCCAACGGCGCTTAGCCGACTGTGTTGCCTCCTCTTCTCGAGTGAGCGCGAGATAGCTGATCGAGATCACACGCTGCCCGGTGCCGACCCGGTCGCGATCGGCGAAGGTGTAGAGCTGCTCGATATAGCCCAGCGGCTGCCCTTTCTTCCACCCATGACCTGACTCCCGACTGAAGGGAACGATGGCCGAGTTCGAACGGACCGGAGGGCAGGGCGTTTGCCCGGCCGATTGTGAGAACCCGAGGCTCATGGTCATTCACAGCGACAACGACGGCGATCAGGTCCGCTTTGATGTCGTTCGCGTCGCACACCGGTCTGCGTTTCCTGATTGGCGTTGCGTGGTCGTCCATGTTGGCTGCTGTAAATGAAGCGGTCTACAATCGATTTAAAGAGCGTGAACCACTCAGGCCCGCGCGTCAACAGCGCAGCCTGGCACCACCCCCCGGTTCACCCAATTAGTTTGGCCTACGGCAAACCGACATTACCGAGAAAACGCGGACGGCCACAGCCCAGGGCTCTCGCGCCCGCTTCCTCCTGCGCTGCTGAAGCGTCGTGGCGAGCGGGTCGCTCAACTGCCCAGAAGAGACGTATCGGTGGCTTGGCTGCGGGCCATCCATGGGTCGCGCTGGAAGGCGTCCGTACCGTGGCTTACCCCAACGAGTTTCCGCCAGATCATCGGCTCTCGGCAAATCTCCAAGAAGCGGCTCTCAAATGGAGAAGGGGGACTTGGGAGATGCAGCGGGTTCGAAACGCACGAGGGGTAAGTGTGGGCCGAACCGCCGCGCACAGCACTTCCGGCGTTGCAACCGGCAGAGCGCTGCATGGATATACATGCGGCAAGGTTGGGTCTTGGTGGTGCCCTTCTCCACCGCGGACGACTGCGGAAGGCCCAGCGGGCATGGTTGAGCACAGCAGCCGCGGCTGTATCTGGGGGCGTCAGCGGTGCAGGTTGCGAGGCAACTTACAGACAGGCCGCTTTTGCCGAATGGCTCGGTAGAGGAGGGGTGGCATGACCGGTTCGAGATTTGTGAGGCCAATCGTCGTTCAAATTGGTCGGCCTGGAGCAGAGCGGATCGTCATCGATGTCAATGACGTAGCCACCATCTTGCTGCGGGATTTCAGCCGCAAGACCGAGAAACGGAAAATAGCAACGGACGCCTGTCTGCAAGTGTTGCGGGGTGAGGCTCATCCCTTCGGGCGTGCTATGAGGCACACGTTCGGCGCAAACCTGTAAGCGCTGCGCGCAATGCCTTCCTCGGATTTTCCCAACGGGCAGGCATATTCCTAGACCCAACCTCCGCAATGAAGTGGATCGCTGCCTGCAAATCGGGCGGGGGAAAGGTGCGAGTCTAGGTTCATTCGGCCGCGCCAACCCCTCTTAACAGCCGGATGCCTGCAAGCGCTGTCTGGAGCACGGTGCATGCCTCGCGCCATCCCCCTTCTGACCCAGCCGTGCAGGCGACTGGGGTGGTCGATGCTTGGTTTCTTGGCAAATATCGCAGCCGCGAAGTGAGATCGCAAGTTGCGCGTAACTCAATACGACCCTTCTTCTTCGCTTGGTATGAACCTTGGCTGCCTCACATTATAAGCGCTCAAGGGCGGGGGAAAAAAGGCGTCGGTTGAAGGCGTTTGCGAGCCGGCCCAGTCGGTCGCTCGATTGAAAGCTTCGTTTCGGGGGCAAACTCTGAGGCATTCAATTCGAGCAGATGCCCATCCACTTCCCTATCGGCGGCGGTAAGTCGATGATTTAGACGTAGGTAGTCCGTCCAGGTCGGCGTGCGAAAAGTCTCCGTCCAACGGCACGGTTCTTGAAGATCGCGCTGCAGGGGCCAGTGCTGAGCACCGACGCGGCTTTGCACCCGTCGCCGTTCACGCATCAGCCCCAGGAAGGCCTCGACATTTTTCTCCGGTATCAAGTAGTCGACCTTAACGACGATCGGGCCGCTTCTTGGCTTCAAATCGAGGGCAACTTCCGGCGCGTCGAATCCCCGGCGGTCCTGGTCTGCTTCTCTCCAGGTCGCGGATGGGCAACAGTAACCCGGTTGCAGCGGCCAGCAACAGAGCTCCAGCGGAGCTTTCAAGTGCCCAGCTCAGGGAATAATTCTGAGCAATTGTGCCCCAAAGCCAACTGCCGGCTGCGATGCCGCCCGACGAAAAGGCATAATAGATCGATAAGGTGCGATCTACGACCCACCGCGGGCTCGCCAATTGCATGCTGACGTCAAGTCAAGTCCAAGTGACAACCCAACCCGCGGCGAGTGCGACAGCTGCCACTGCAAGGGAAGGGGTCAGCGCAAGAGAGAGCGAACACGCCGCGCACGCGATGCAAGCGAGCGTAATCAGCCGCTCCTGAGACAGTATTCGCCGCAAGACGTTATTGCAGATACCGGCCGCGAAGGCGCCGGTGCCGAAGCCGGCCGTCAGGATACCATAGGCGATTGGCCGTGCGTTCAATTGATCGCGAGCAACCAGAGGGAGCAACGCTAGTATCGCGATTCCGCGTGCGATTGCTGCCTTGATCTCGGAAGACATCGCCGTAAAGCGCACCCCGTCATGGATGGCCGTCGACATTGACTCGCGCGGGAGAGGTGAGGAGGGGACCTTCCATGTGCACTGCTGTATGGTCCAAAGCAAGGCCATATAGCTCAGCGTCGCCGGGGCGAACGCGGTCAGAGGTCCAAAAGAGGCAACGACGAATCCGCCAAGCGCCGGCCCGATACTGGGAACAGCGTTATATCCCACCGATATTAGCGTAACGGCAGCCGGAACATCGCTCTTGCGCAGAACATCACCAACCGAGGCGTGCCAAGCGGGGTCGGTGAACGCCACGCCGCATCCCGCTAAAAAGCTTAATCCGAGGACAATCCAGGGGTCGACAAGTTCCAGCGCTACGAGGCAAGCCAGCATCGCTGATGCCAGCGCGATCACGCACCAGCCAGCGAACATGACTTTACGGCGGCTGAAATTGTCGGCGATGGCGCCGACAAAGACAGACAGAAAAAACGCGGGCGCGTCGTTGAGGCTTGTACCAGCGACACGTTCAGATCGGACTTTGAGATCGTTGCCATCAGCCAACTAATCGCAACAGTCTGCATCAGCCAGCTGGAAACCTGCGTCGACAGCCAAATCGACCTAAACGTCCGATTCCTGAGCGGCGCAAAGGTTGTTGGCGGAACCACATCCGCATCTGCGCACGCCGGCTTGCTCATCTTCTCCAACCCTTGGACCGTTTGCTGTCCTGGTGACTCGCGTTCCGGCACGCCATTGCCACACCCAGGAACCGGATGAGGTACATTTCCTCCCACACGGCGCAAGATGTATTCGCCCGAACCGCTCTCGTGGTCGAAACGAATGTTTCTTGTGGAGGAATGATGGCGCCGATTTCCCGGCCTTGTAGCGCCCGGCGTTGATGGTCTGGGTGATGCCGATTGTCAACGCGGGCAGTCAAAGAACCGGTAGACCGGTTTGGCCGCCGCCCAGTCGCCGCAGACCGCCGGGAATTGGCCTGCCCGCCGCAACTGACATTTGGTCCAGCAACCGTCGCAGCCGACGGGCCAGACGCTATCGGGCAGGGCTGTCGCAGGAGGCTCTTCCTCCAGCCAAGCGGCTGCTGACCTTCATGTCTCAGATCCGTGATTTGGTCACGGAAGCGGCAGATTGATACCAAGGCCCGGCCGACAATGTGGGCAGTTGCAACGTCACCCAGCGCATGATGCTGCACGGAAAGGAGTCGTGCCATCGGGCTGGGCTCGGCCCTGCCACAGATCAGATCGCGATAACGCCAGAGCCAAGTCTGCGCTACCTTGCGACTGCCTGCCGCAACAGGGCTCTTGGATCTTTAAACCTTATGTCTTGCCTTGCTGCCGTCATCGGTTATCACACGACAGTTTTGTTAACAAATCTGTCACTTTGATTAAATCCCTCCCATCATTGATCTGGATCAACCGAGTCTCTCGTCACGGCTGACATGGGTGCCGCGGACCCGAATTTCGGATTTCAAGGAGAGCATGATGAGAGACTGGAGAAGGCCGCGACGCGCAATCACACTGGGTATTGCGCTTATCTTGACTGCACTGCAGCAGGCCGCGGCTGCGGACCTAGAATCCGTGGGTGCGACCAATCAGGAACCGTACATTGTGATTGAACCTAGCCCTTGGCAAGTTCGGCTGCGTGCGCTGGGGGTGATCACGGACGACAAGGGAAACGTCAACGGAATTCCCGGCTCCGGCCTTTCCTATTCAGATACCGCAATTCCGGAATTGGACCTTTCCTACTACTTCACAGACAACCTCGCCGCCGAACTCGTACTCGGGACCACCTATGCTAACATCTACGGGGAGGGAACGATCAGCGGACTGGACAAGATCGGCAAGACTTGGGTGCTGCCGCCTACCCTCACGCTACAATACCATCTCACCGATTTCGGCGCGTTCAAGCCCTACGTCGGTGCAGGGGTAAACTACACGATCTTTTATAAACAGGATACCGGCAGCGCCGATGCCCTCCAGGTCAAGAACACATTCGGCAGCGCAGTGCAGGTCGGGTTCGACTACACGCTGGATCAGCATTGGGGCATCAATTTCGACGCCAAGAAGCTCTTCCTTGAGCCGAATTTTGACGCGGTGGTCGGCAGCAAGAACGTCACGGGCAAAGCTAAGCTCAATCCTTGGCTGATCGGCACAGGCGTCACCTACCGTTTCTGACAATTCAAATCCAGGGCGGCACCACCTCCAAATGGTGCCGCCAAGCTCGTCGTCGCCTGATGCGCACGGGTCACGGCGCCGGTGTCTGAGATGACCCGACGGGGCCGCCTCGTGCGCGCCTACGCGCAGCGCGTAGACGTCTCTCACCCGCGATCGTCATCGCGATGCCCGCAACTTTCATCCGAGAACCGCTCAAAACGAACTCTCGGCACGGCCGCCCGATTGCGGAGTTCCCGGATGGCGGCATCAATGGAGGTGCAAAAGGATTTTATCAACCTTGTTCATCGACGTATTCTCCTCCTGAGAATGTCTGCTGAATCGAATTCATGGCCAAGCGACCAACGATTGCCGATCTTGCCCGCGAAGCCGAAGTCAGCGTCGCAACCGTTGACCGGGTTCTGAACGCCCGCCATCCGGTCCGCAAGCAGACTGCGCTGCGGGTCTACGAGGCGGCCAATGCTATTGGCTATCACGCGGTCGGCCTTGTCGAGCGGCGCGAGCAGTCGGATCCGCCGCGCTATCAGCTTGGCTTTATCCTCGGAGAACCGGCGCAGTATTTTTACCAGGACTTCGCGCGCGAAGTCGAAGCGGCAGTCAATGCGGCACAGGCGTTCCACGGCACTTCGCTTATCGAATTCGCCCCGTCGAATGTGCCGGGCGATCTGATCGCACTCCTCCGGGAGCTTGGGAGCCGCTGCCACGCGGTCGCCATGGTGGCGCCGGACCATCCGGCGATCACGGCAGCCGTCGAAGAACTGAAAGCAAAAGGCATCCCAGTTTTTTCGCTGCTTTCCGATTTCGCCGCCGGCGTACGCGAGGGCTATCTCGGCCTAAACAACCGCAAGGTCGGGAGGACAGCAGCCTGGATGTTTTCCAAAGCCGCAAAACGGCCGGGCAAGGTAGCGGTCTTTGCGGTCAGTGAGCGTTACCAGGCCCACGAGCTTCAGGAAATCGGCTTTCGATCCTATTTTCGCGAGAGCGCGCCGACATTCGAGGTGTTTGACATTCCTATGAACGTCGCCACGCGACGGATCACATACGAGGCAACACTGGATGTGATCCAGCGGGAACCCGAACTCGTCGGCTTTTACGTGGCCGGCGGCCGCATGGAGGGTGCTGTTTCGGCGCTCAGGAAACAGAGCGAAGACCGGGATATGGTCGCCATCGTCAATGAGATCACGCCGGAGTCACGCGCCGCGCTGGCGGATGGCATTATAACGATGGCGGTCGCCACGCCACTGCGCCGGCTTTGTCACGAACTGATAACGCTGATGGCTCGGACCATCGAAACCGGCTGCGCGACCACGCCGGGAGAGACATTTCTGCCGTTCGACATCTATCTCCCGGAAAATATATGAAGATAATAAGATTAGATTCCATTCGGGCATTGCCGGTCGTGGTGTGGAAAGGACCCGTCACCCAGCCAAATCTTGAGGCCGAGTTCCGCGTAACTTTCTTTGCGCCCAACCATCAGGCCCGAACCGACTGTGGGCGAACGGCTCTGGGGGCCGGCCGAAGTTGATCCTCATGTCTGTGTCCGCCGCCAACAAAACATTTCCGAAGCCGGGGTAAGATTCGTCGGCGACGTCTCTGTCCGCACGATCCTTCCCGCGGGTGGGGCGACTCCTAGCCGGTGCATCTGGTTTCAAGCATGCGATCGGTCTTGCGAGAACCTTCCAGCACAGCCCATTTTTATGCAGCCGCAGCCCCGACAATTGAGAATCCAGAGGCGGACGGATCGCCTCCCAAACGAAGCATAATTCAAGCGTTCCAGCCTGATCACCATATCGTCGCGGCCAAAACGCTCGGCGGCAAGCTCCAGCCGTCGGCACCCAGGGGCTACCCTCTCAACGAATCGACATCGCTGCCGTTTACCATTGGCACCACGGTCGCCAGTAGCAGCCGGAACGTTCTGGTCGAGGAAGACGGCGGCTCGCTGCTTTGCCAGCTATGTGAGTTACACTCCCACTCGGATAACGGCTATCGCCCCTGTTGCCCGGTTTGGTCGTTTCAGCAGCAGGAAGAGGGGGCCTTTGATCGCGGTTCTGCGTACGCTGGCGCTTAGCGACTGCGATCTACCCAGCTTTCCCCTGGTGCAATTCTCTTGTATTTCAAAAACCGCTACGCATTTTGGGGCGACATTAGTGCAGCCGGCGAACGATCCGGTCAATAACAGTAATGGAGGATAGCTTGGACGAGCAGGATCCGAAGGAAGAACTGATCGAGACTATGTTTCGCAATGGCACTATCACCGTCGTCGGCATCCTACTTGCGTTTTCTTTGGGCTTCGTCACGCACTGGGCGGCGAACCCGGTGCCGTGGCGGCTGTATGATCTTTTGGCCGTCGTACCGATCCTGGGCGGCATCGCGCTGCAGATGCGGGCGCTATCCATACTGCTCGACATGGGCTCGCTACGCCGGAAGGTTTTCGACCGCGCTAACCGCATCTTCATGTTCGGCCTCATCCTCACCGCATGCGGGGTCGGACTGGCAATCCTGCTCGATGTGTTCGAAATGTCTGTAACAAGCACACTGCCGGGACGCTAAAAGGTTAAGCCTTTGATAGCGCCAGATCGGATCCCTACGCCGTCCAAAGTATTTGTTAATGCGATTCTGGCGGGAACCTGGTATTCTTCGGCTGGTTCGAATGGCGGCAGTCTCCCGTGCTGCCGGTCAGGTCCCCCAAGACCTGGCCGGGCTCCGTTCCCTGCGTCGTAACATTAGCCTGGGTCACCCCTTTAATCCCTTGGGACGCTCGCCGCTAACGTGAAATGGGGCGGCGGGTTATAGGGCGATATTGAGGACCTGCTTTGTCAGTTGCCCGAACTCGCGCAGCATCGTGGCCACGATCGCCAGGAGCGGCTCGACCAGCGTCATGACGACCGTATCTGTGCCAATCAGCTCGCGCACGCGACCGCCGAAGGCAGTTCGCGACGGCATGCCAAGCTTGATGCCGGCCTCCCGCAGAATCGACCTGACCACGTTCTCGATCGTCCGCATTTCATTGAGGACCGTCCGCCGGCGGCGCCGGGCAAAGACCGACAAGATCGACGGCGAGGCGCTGGTCCAGGCGTTGCTGGCCTACAAGCGAGGCGTGCCGCGGGTGTGTGCGATGCTCCGAGTGCCTGCGCCCGAAGAAGAGGACCGTCGCCGCACCACGCGTGAGCGCAAGGCCTTGACCAACGAAGCGATTGCTTATGGATCCCCTTACCCAGCTGTGCTCCGAGCCACCGAGCCTTGGGTCGCGCCTCTGTCCATCATGAGATCGGCCGCTACCGCCTGCCTGTCCTTCCATTCCGCGACTCGCGCGAAGCACCTCAACAGTCCGTCTCGCGTCAACGACGCCGACCGTCTATGCGCCACGCACGGAAGCGCAGTGCCGATCAGCGGTGGCCGTCGATCTACCATGCGAGCGTCCTTCGTGCGCGAGCGGCCTATGTTGCGAACTCGACAAACCGGCCAGGCGCGGAATTCATGTTCCACTCAACCGCTTTACGCCTGCCGCATTTTCGACCCCGGATGGTGCTGCTGATCAAGCGGCGATCACCAACGCTCGGATTGACTTGAGTGTCAAAAATGCTTTCAAGCACCAATACCGCTCATCGCCGAGCCAGAAAAAAGTCAGGACTGGTCCCCGACGTATTCCGGGTTGTGACCTAACCCTCGCCTGGTTCAGCAATCCATTGCAGGCGCTCCGTGTTGCATTCAATGATTCCGTCGCCGCGTTTGATAGCGCCGGCCCCCTCTAACGCTAATATCGCACGATTTACTTTCGGTCGGCTTGCGCCCAAAATCCCTGCTATATCCGACTGAGTCAGGGACAGTTTGAGGTCCGCCCTTGCCGGCAATTCAGTGCCGTGGATCTGCCTCAGGGTAACGAGGAGAAAACGGGCCGCCCGGGAATTCAGGTGATAGAGAGCGATGTTTTCCAACTGCTCGGTGATACACCGCAGTCGCCAGCAAAGATAACGAATCGTGGCTCTGGCTGCCCCCGGCGAAAGTTTGATAAGATCCATAAAAGGCCTCTTAGCGATGACGAAACCTTCGGAGGCGACCTGCGCGGTAGCATCGGCTGATCGAGGCTGATCGTCCAACATAGCCATCTCGCCGAACAGTTCCCCGGCTTCGAGTTGACGCAGGACGAGTTCACGCCCTTGTGGAGTGATCAGTGATACCTTGATCCGTCCAGAGATTACCGCGACCATGTAATTGCCCTCATCGCCTCGCTGGAAAATGACCGTGTCTGGTAGCCATCGGCGAAATCTTGAGATACCCGCTAACCCTGCGATGGTCTTGTCATCAAAATCCCGAAAAATGGGAAAGGAACGCCAGAAGCCAGTGCTTTCATCGAACTCGGCCATATAGTTTCCTCCTGGATAGATCAGTCCTACCGATCCGGACGCGGTTGGGGTGATCACGTCTATTGAGCGTCTCTGGCGTTGGGCGCCAAAAAGCGCCACTCGCGCCTGGGTCCGGCATCATCGATATTGCGAGGCCCCGCTTCGATGCGCCGCCTCTGGTTCAGCCGCTTTAAGGCCGATCTGACCCGTGGGCTGCGAACTCGAGTTAGGATTAGACCGGCTCTGCGGACCGGCGGGTTGCGCTGACAGCGCAGATCTGCAGGTCTCGTGCCGCCTGCCGCTGCCGGCCCCTTTGGGGGAGGGGGAGGATGCGATGTGTCATTGGCATGAACCTGCAAAGTGTTTACGGGGAGCTCGTCTTCAGACAGGCTGGCCAACTGCGTCATGCCGGCCGCATTGATATGAGCCGCAGGAGCCTGCCAGGCTTCGGCATCGGCTTGCGGCAAATGGAAGTGGTAATCACGGCAACATGGAACTGCTGGCAGGTTTTCGGGTGGCCTTCTTTAGCTTCGGTTGAATTCGCCAACCCGGGTCAAGGCACGGCGCTGTTCGTAGCCCATTTCCTAACTTATTAAAAATAGATTGTTTCAATGCATCCTATCCATGCGGTGGATACGTGAACAATCCCGGGCCGCCATGCTCCTCCTCACCTTCAGCTCTGCTGCAGGAAAAGTAGTCGCCGGCTTTGTGCTGTCGTCAGCTATCCGATAGCTCCGCTGGGATACTGAACACGTAGCCGATGCCGCGTTTGGTTTTTATCAACTGTGGAGCACTCGCGTCTCTTTCGAGCTTCCGACGCAACCGCAAGATCTGAACATCGATGCTGCGGTCTGAAATCTCGCCGTGGATGCGAGTGGCCCGTTGCAGGTACTCTCGCGATAACGGCCGTTCTGCCGCCTCGAGGAAAGCAAACAGCAGCGCATACTCGCCTTGGGTTAGGGGTACCAATGCGCCAGACGGATCACGCAACTGTCGCGTTTTCAAGCGTAGCTCCCACCCGCCGAAAAGCCATCTCCCTGTTTGCGACCTTCTATGAGCTTCCACAGGGTCGGCAAAACGGCACTTGGCCAGAGAGTTAAGGCGCACCAAAAGCTCACGCAGCTTACTCAGACACTCGTCGGCGCCGAATTCAAGCCCAACCAGTTTTCCGTTCTCACCCCGACGGTTTTCAATGACGATAACGGAGACGTCCCCGAGGTTGCCGAGATCTTGCAAGAGTCCAGGGGCATCCTGGCCAAAGCCCAAACTGGCAATCACGACGTCGGACCTCAGTCCCTGGGAGATCTTCCACGCGTTCGCATGCGCGCCCGACGCTGTGGTCGACGAATTGCTGCGCAGCGCATAGTCTTCAATGCTCAGAATGAGGGCGAGAACATTGTCGGCTACAAGGACTCTCCCGATTTTACGGGCCTCGCTCATATATCGCCTCCATCCGCAACCCACCTTGTCTGTTTTTCAACAAAACACCGCTGCTTGGTTTGGCACCCTTGAGTGCTGCAGCAGGCTCGGATTGCACGGCCAGGGAATTGCTGCTGTAACCGAAGGAACTCCACCCCGGTCACGGCAGCTCGCCGCGGCGCATTGGGCCGCGGACGAGAAGCCGCGAGCGCCGACCGCGCTTGGACCGGACGAAACGGAGGGCGCTCACATTGAAAACGTCCTTCAAACAGTTCCTTTCTCTCGTTGCTGACGAAAACGAAAACCGCTATCGCTTACGTGCGCCAGGCCCACTACGTGCTGCTCAAGGCGGTCAATGACGGCGAGGCAATCAGGCGCGAGAACAGGCGCTCTTGGTTGTAGAGGGCCCCTGGCTTCCCCACGTCAGCGACTATGATGCTAGCAGCTCACATTGCCTTCCACGGTCCGCCACGCCAGCAGGGCGGGTTGCTGAAAGACAAAGGTGAGAGGATTGAGCAATTCGAAGCACAGGGCCCCGCCTAGCAAGCGCAGCAGGGTGGATTTGCTGCATCCGACGGGCCGATAACGCACAAGATCTCGCCATGTGGGACGCTAGTCGAGACGTCGCTCCGAACCTTAGCAGCAGTTCCATCTTCTCTCTCGCCCGTCCGGTCGGCGTGCATTCGTGAACCTGGACGGATTAGATCGTCTCGACGTAGGAAGCGTCGAAGAGCATCTCTGGCGTGATCGTCTTGCTCACCATCTTCTTCGCCTTGAGCCACTCAAGCTGATCTGTCGCCGAATCGAGTGCAAGCGCACAGCCCTTCTTCATTCGCATGGCGTTGCTGAGGAAAATTTCCTTCGCCGCGGGGGACGGACGCTCGCTACACACGTATTTGTGGATGATGTGGGCCACCTCGTCCACTTCCTCCAGTGTAGCGGTCTTGTCGACGATGGCGGCGTTGTAGTCGTCGACTGCCGTCGAATGGGCGCGGATAAACGCTGCGGTCTGCTCCCGCTCATTGGTGGCATTCTTGGTTGAGGTGAACACCGTGGTCACCTGGTAATTGGGCGCATAGTCGGACACCAGGCCAATCTGGACGGCATTGCCCCCGGCGAGCAACTTATCGGCGATGCTGCCCTGGATGGCCCAAGCGTCAATCTGGCCGGTCTCGAGCGCACTGATGATTGCGCCGACCTTCTGGAGCCGGCGCAACGAAATTTCCGACATCGGAATGCCGTTCGCCTCTGCGATTTTGTGGCACATGTAGTGAAAGGAAGATCCTGCTTTGGTGACGCCAAACGTCGTGCCGCTCAGTGCCATCGGCGTGACAAGGCCGGCCCGGTAGGCTTTTTCTGATGCCAGAATCACGGCGCCGACGAGACCCTTCTCCTCAGACAGAGCGCCGCCGATCACCTTGATTGCGTCCGTCTGGGCGAGGCTCACGAGTCCGACGCTCATGGCCGCGACGGAATAATCGACGTCGCCCGAGGCAATCGCCATGGCCATCGGCTGAGCGGCTTCGAAGAACTCTAGCTCGACGTCCAGCCCTTCGTCCTTATAGTAGCCTCGTTCGCAGGCGATGTAACTGGGCGCATGGCTGGCGAGACGCATTACGCCAAGCTTCACCTTCGTCCCAGCAAAGGCCGGCCGGCCAAGGAAGGTCAGGGCCCCTGCCGTGCCGAGACCGACAATGGCCTCGCGGCGGTTTATCGCAAGCTTTGTCATGTTCCACTTCCTTTCAAGGGCGCGATTTTATGGGTGGCTACTGGGCTGGCGTATCAAGCCGCCGCTCATCCTCGGCAGAGACAGCAAGACCGGAGGACGTGCACCAAGGTGTTGCGCCGCCTCGCTCAACGGCCGCTTGGTTCATCTGGTGCTGTGCTGTGTGCGGTGTGATGTTCCGGCCGGACAATTGGTTCCAAACGTTATCCATCGCCGTTGGATGCAGGCACGCAGATCGCCGCAGCTTGCGGCGAATTTCTCGATTGCTCACGTTACAGGGTCAACCTTACGATCGGCTGACCAGCAGTGATGGTGATTGTCCATGGACGCAGACCGGCGGGACTTTGTAAAGCAGTCCCTCCGCTGAAGTCACGTCGACCTTGCAGCTCATGAGAGACGTTCGGCAACTTCTCCATTCAATGCCGTTGGCGGCGCCGCCTTCTGGTAGAATTGTTTAGACGTCAGCGAGCGGCTGGGGATTACCTTATCCATTCGGTCCGGCCGGCAAGAGACAACCGACCACCCCATCGAAACTCCATCGTCCGTCGGTTACCACTTTTCCACGCTGTGGTCTCGACCTGGCTCGCATAGATCGGGGCGGGCAAGCTCGATATCCGCGTGATGTGGCAATTGGCGCTGAACTGGCGCGGGTATCAATTTTCGCGCCGCATCGAATGCAATGGGTCAGGGCAAGGACCGGTAGAAGTCTGGGCCTTCCATCGTCACCATCATATTTAGCCGGGAAGCGATCCCTGCCTTGCCGTGAATTGACTTCCGTACTGATCCAGGAGCCCTTTGCGCTGTGAATCCGATTGACGGCATTGCGGCGGTTCCTCTTCGTATGCCCGCAGGCCATGCCGACGGCGTCCTCGAATGTATTGGGTCTGACCGAAGACCGGCTTCGCCTCCATCGTCTTCCCGCAACGTCCGCCGCTGGCTTTTTTCCGCCGCCGGCCAAGGAGGCCGGCTTTGTACGTCAAGACCGTGGAATTCCTCCCCGCCGAGCGCGACGACGAAAAGGGTCCGGACTACCGCATCTTCGCCGGCGCCACCGAATTCGGTGCGGCATGGAAGAAGGTGTCCCGCGAGGGCCGAGACTACCACTCGGTCAAACTCGACGATCCGAGTTTCCCAGCTCCGATCTCCGCCAGCCTGGTCGAGACTGAAACCCAGGGCGAGTACTCGGCTCATCTGGTCCCGCCGCACCGCCGAGTGAGATCAGCTCAAATGAAAGAAGCCCCGGCGCGTCACGCCGGGGCTTCATCATGCTCAGTCCGCCACCGCCTGGACAATAGGCATTGGCGGTAGCAGGCTAGGCCTTGGCGGCAACTTTGCGCGTTTTCTTGACCGGCGACTTTGCTGCCGCTGCCGTTACAGTCCCTGCGGCCGCGCGCGGCGTCCGTTTCGAATTCTCCACCTTGGCTGCTTCTGGTGCCGCCGGCTTGCGGCCGAGCCCGGCTGCCTTGGCCAGCGCAGAGCGGGCGGCGGCGTAGGTCGGCGCCACCATCGGATAATCGGCAGGAAGGTTCCACTTCTGCCGGTATTCTGCGGGGGTCATACTATAATGTGTGCTGAGATGCCGCCTCAGCGATTTGAACTTGTTTCCGTCTTCCAGGCAGATGATGTAGTCGGGGGTCACCGACTTCTTGATCGAAACGGCTGGCTCCAGTTTCACCACAGGCTCGGCTGCAGGTGTGCCGACATTTTGCAAAGCAAAATGGATATCGCCGATCAGCTTCGGCAATTCCGTGACAGGCACTGGATTGTTCGACACATAAGCGGAGACGATGTCGGCAGCAATCGACATAAGATCGGTGTTGCCCTGCTGTTCATCGGATACGGTCATGGAGTTTCCTTCTTGATCATCAGTCACGTCAGCATGCTATTTGTGCAGTTTGTACAATAGATCAAGCGAATAATGGATTGTTCGCACAGGCGTGCATGTTTGGTCGGCAAACCGACGATGCCGACGTCAAGGATTTCGCCGAACGCTGCGCGAATGATCGACACCATTTTCGCTTCATCATCTCGCCCCAAGACGCGGTCGACATGTCCGATCTCAAGACCTTCACTCGCGACCTGATGGCGCAGGCCGTAAAGGACCTTGGCACCAACCTAGATTGGCTGGCCGCCGATCATTGGAACACCGACAATCCCCACATTCACATCATCCTGCGCGGCAGAGTTGAGGACGGTCAGGATCTCGTCATCTCGCGCGACTACATCAAAAACGGGATGCGCGGTCGTGCGCAGGACCTGATCACTCAGGAACTTGGCCCAAGGAACGATCGTGAAATTCGTCATGCACTCCATCAACAAATTGAGGCTGAACATTGGACGGTACGCGACCGCCAGCTTGTTCGTGAAATGGAAAGGCTTGGCGCTGTCGACGTCGCGCCCATCGCGGGCCGAAAGCCTGATGAGTATCTCGCGGTGAACGTCGGCCGCTTGCGGAAGTTGGAAAGGCTCGGCCTCGCCGCCCCGATCGGTGCCGGCCAGTGGACAATGGTCGCCGAGGCCGAAGCCACCCTGCGAGCGCTTGGCGAGCGAGGCGACATCATCAAGCGTATGCATCGCACCCTGGCCGAGCATGGGCTCGGTAGATACGCTACCGACCAAGTCGTCCTGGGCGAGGCGAGCGAGGTGCCGATCATTGGCAGGCACATGGAACGAGGCCTCCATGACGAATTGCGCGCATCTGCTTACGCCATTGTCGACGGAATCGATGGCCGCACTCATTACCTGTGCTTTCAAAATCTCGATGCCGCTGGAGATTCCGCACCAGCTTCCATCGTCGAGCTTCGGCGCTGTGAAGATGAAAAAGGCCGCAGCCGCGTCGCGCTTGCTGTCCGTTCTGATCTCCCGATCGAGGACCAGGTCCATGCTGACGGCGCGACTTGGCTCGACCGACAACTGGTCGCGCATGGGCCAAATAACCTGGGTGAGGGCGGATTTGCACAGCAGGTTAAACAGGCGCTGGAGAACCGCACTCAGCACCTTGTCGAGCAAGGTTTAGCGCGGCGTGAGGCCGACCGTGTCATCGTTGCGCGCAACCTAATTGCAGCGCTTCGCGTTCGCGAGATTGATGCACTCGGTGAGCAACTGTCCGCCGGGACAGGTCTGCCCTTCACGAAGGCTACCGAGGGCGGCCAAATAGCCGGTATCTACCGGCAGCGCTTCTCTCTTGCCTCAGGCCGGTTCGCGATGATCGACGATGGGCTCGGCTTCAAGCTCGTGCCTTGGTCACCCGCACTCGACAAGCACCTCGGCGGTCACCTCGCTGGCGTCATGCGGCCCGAGGGTGGTGTGGATTGGACTCTCGGTAGAAAACGAGGGTTGGGGCTTTGAGGGGGGCAGCTAAGCCGCTGGCGAACGCGCTCTGCTGCACGAGCGGTAAAGCGCCAACCATCGACGCGTTCTCCGAAGGGGTGGGTTGCTGCCTTGAGACAAGAACAGCGATGGCTGACGATTTGATGAACTGGCATGCGCTCGTTGAGAAAAGTGCGCACAAAGGAACATCGCGCCAATTCGCTGCACACCCGCGCATGGGGCATCGTTCAGCCGGCTTATCCCGGAGAGCAAGACTCTCACGGCGGCAACTTCACCAGGCGAGGGGAACCCTGTCTTTGGCTAGCCAACGACGTGTGCGTTCGAGTTGGGAGAAGAATTCTGTCCCTCCGTTCGTGAAGAACGTCTTGCAATCAGGTTGGGCTAGTCCGCGACACAGTGGTGTTCGGTCGAGCGCTTTTCATTTTGAAAAACGGTTCCTGTGCAGTTGGCACCACGACAGCGTCTAACTCCTCGCACCACACGCGCGGCCGGTCCGTTTGTTTGTCCCATCGAGATCACGTGAAGAAGGAAAGTAATCAACATGTCAAAATATGCATCAGACAGGTCATGCGCGGGCAAACGCAGCGTTGGCTTAGTCCCCAATAGTCTGCGATCTCGATATTTCGCAGAGACGCCAGCCTGGTTCGAGCAGCTCACAAAGCCGGCCTCCACTCTCCGCGCCTTGCTCTTGACAGCCGCCCTGATGCTCGTCGACCCGGCGCTTGCCGCCGACGGCGCCAAGGTGACGGATTTCTTGCTCGACAACGGCATGGAAGTGGTCGTCATTCCGGAGCATCGCGTGCCCGTCGTCACCCATATGGTCTGGTACAAGACCGGCAGCGCCGACGAGCCGCCCGGAAAATCCGGCATCGCCCATTTCTTCGAGCATCTGATGTTCAAGGCCACGACCAACCATGCGACAGGCGAGTTAGGCAACGCCGTCTCCGACATAGGCGGCTCCAACAACGCCTTCACCTCCTACGACTTCACCGCCTTCTACGAGACGGTGGCGCCGTCGGCGCTCGAGCTGATGATGAGCTTCGAGGCCGACCGCATGCGCAATCTCATTCTCACCGATGATGTCATCAAGACCGAGCGCGATGTGATCCTGGAGGAGCGCCGCTCGCGCATCGACAACAGCCCGCAGGCCGTGCTCGACGAAGAGGTCTCTGCAACGCTGTGGCAGAACCAGCCCTATCGCATTCCGATCATCGGCTGGATGCAGGAGATGCAGCAGCTGAACCGCACCGACGCCGTCGCCTTCTATAACAAATACTACCGGCCCAACAACGCGGTGCTGATCGTGGCCGGCGACGTCAAACCGGAAACGGTGAAGGCGCTGGCCGAGAAGACCTACGGCAAGGTGGCCCGCGGGCAGGATCTGCCGCCGCGGGTGCGCCCGGTCGAGCCGGAGCAGAACACCGAGCGCACCGTGACGCTCTCCGACGCCCGCGTCAGCGTGCCGAGTTTTTCGACCCAATGGGTCGTGCCCTCCTATCACACCGCCAAGCCCGGCGAGGCCGAAGCCCTCGACCTGCTGGCCGAGATCCTCGGCGGCGGCAACCGCAGCCGGCTTTACCAAGCGCTTGTCGTGAAGCAGGGCATCGCTTCCAGCGCCGGCGCGGACTTCCAGGGCACCATGCTCGATGACACCAACTTCACCGTCCATGCTGTGCCGCGCGGTGACGCCAAGCTGGCCGACGTTGAAGCCGCGGTCGATGCGGAGGTGGCGCGCATCGCCAGCGACGGCGTAACCCCCGATGAGCTCGAAAAAGCCAAGGACCGCTATGTCAGGTCCCTGATCCTTGCCCGCGATAACCCGGATGGGATGGCCCAAATCTATGGCTCGATCTTGGCCACCGGCGACAACGTCGAGGACGTGCAGCAATTGCCGGACCGCATCCGCAAGGTCACGGCCGAGGAGGTCAAGGCCGTTGCCGGGCGCTATCTGGTGCTCGCCCGGTCGACGACCGGCTATCTGATGCCGCAACCCAAGACGGAGAATTGATGTGTTGACAAGTGACCACTTCCGAGCTTTCTCATCTCCCGCAAAGGCAGGGGGGAGCGGCTTACACGCTTTCGCGACGCTCTTCCTCTCCATCGTCTTCCTGGTCCTGCCGGCGCTTGCCGCCCGCGCCATGGAAATCCAGTCCGTCACCTCATCCAAGGGTGTCACCGCCTGGCTGGTGGAGGACTATTCCGTGCCGGTTGTCGCCATACGCTTCACCTTCGGCGGCGGCTCGACGCAAGATCCGCCGGGCAAGGAAGGGCTGGCCAATCTGATGACCCGCCTATTTCCTGAGGGCGCCGGCCCTCTCGATTCGGAAGCCTTCCAGATCAAGCTCGACGATGCCGGCGTCGAACTGAGCTTCGAGGAGACCCGCGACAGCATCCACGGCTCTATGCGCGTGCTGGCCGAACAGCGCGACGAGGCATTCGACCTGTTGCGGCTGGCGGTCAACGAGCCGCGTTTCGACCTGGAACCGGTCGATCGCGTCCGCGCCCAGATCCTGTCCGGCATCATCGCCAACGAGAATGATCCCCACACGGTGGCGCAGAACCGATGGGCGCGCGCCGTCTATGGGGATCATCCTTATTCGCGCTCCGACCAGGGCACCAGGCAGAGCATCGCCGCCATCACGCAGGATGATCTGAAGGCCCTCCACAAGGCAGTCTTCGCGCGGGGCGGGCTGCATGT
Source organism: Mesorhizobium sp. PL10 (assembly GCF_053714315.1). NCBI lineage: Bacteria > Pseudomonadati > Pseudomonadota > Alphaproteobacteria > Hyphomicrobiales > Phyllobacteriaceae > Mesorhizobium > Mesorhizobium sp. PL10. The sequence continues at coordinate 18,932 of NZ_JBSKBR010000036.1, forward strand.
CGCGGTCGTCGGAGCTATCGACCCGGAAACGCTGAAGAAGAAGCTGGATCTGGTGTTCGGCGGCCTGCCACAGAACCAGGCGGTTGCCTCCGTCGTCGATATTGAACCCAAGCTGGCGCAGCATATCGAGGTCGACTACGACCTGCCGCAGACCTCGTTGAAACTCACCTGGCCCGGCGTGAAGCGCGAGGCTGCCGATTTCTTCCCAGCGGTGCTGCTGAATGAGGTTCTCGGCGGTCCCTTCACCTCGCGCCTGTGGCAGGAAGTGCGCGAAAAGCGCGGGCTGGCCTACAGCGTCAACTCCTCGCTGATCAACCAGGACCATGCCGACGCCCTGATCGTAACCACCGCCACACGCTCGGACCGCGCGACAGAGACGCTTGGTATCGTGCGGAACGTGGTCAAGCGGCTGGCCGAGGACGGCCCGACCGAGGCCGAACTGGAGGCGGCCAAGAAACATTTGGTCGGCGCCTATGCCATCAGCAATCTGGATTCATCGAGTTCTATAGCTGTGACCTTGGACCGGCTGCAGCTCGATGGTCTCGGCATCGACTACATGGAGCGCCGCAGCGGCCTGATCAACGCGGTGACGCTCGATCAAGTCAAGGCGGCGGCAAAGAAGCTGTTGTCGACCGAGCCGACCGTGCTCGTGGTCGGTCCCCCGCTGGCTGCGGCCAGAAAGAGGTGAGCCCGACCTTATCGCCTTCCGCGGTGGCGGGGGGCGGTCTGGCGCGCATCTATTTCATCGCGCGAAGCGGACCGGCTGGGCGGGCAGGCGCCCAGCCTTGCCGTTCTTGACAAACTGCTCCCGCCCGCAAGCAACCGTGCAGTCGTTTCTTCGATAGCCATGCGATGACTGTCCTTTCCACCCTCATGGCCTCACGCAGAAGCCGGGGTACCCAGCGCAGGGTTGCGGCGTCACCGATACGCCGAAGCAGCCGGGTACCGCCGAGCCCAATCGGTCGTCGACACCCGCGGGCGGGCCTGGCCAAAAGCAAACGTGTGCCGCGGCTTTCTCTTGACCACCGGCAGGTCTTTGGCCCTTGGCTTGCGCTCCTGCAGCCGGGTGGTAGGCGCTCTTTAAACCGAAAACCGATGCGGTCGAACGCAAGCTGACTCAGCGTGTTGAGTATCCACCTAGAGCCGGGTTGTCGGCGTATGTCGTTCCGGCCAGGCAGGAGAAGATTGCCGCGCTGCCCCGAAGCCCAAGCAAGCTAAGGTACAACAAAGGCCGCGTAATGACATCGGGCCTCTAACTTTCGCAGGATGCAGAGCCGGTCGGATCCGCAGACACTCCCGGACCTACCGTTATGCGATTCTGATGAGCTCGCACGGGTACCTCAAACGCATCTGCAATTCTACCAAGAACGCTGACACTGGCCGAAACCTGAGCACGCTCGATCGAGCCGACATAACGCATGCTCAGCCCAGAACGGGCTGCCAGTTCCTCCTGCGTCAGATCCTGATCATGGCGCAAACGACGCAAATTGATGGCCAAGATCTCCTTGAGATCCATGGCCGACTAGAAATCAGAAGAGGAACTGACGTTCTAGGAATGATCGTTCCTATTCTCTATAGTAGGAACCCGACTGAAGAGTGCTTGTTGAAGGGGACAGCTCTCCTGTGCTCAAACCGCTACTCGATTCCGATGTTGCCGACGTCGCTCCAGATGCCCCCATCCTGACCGGCTACGACGGGGAGCGACTGCTCACTTATATCCGCCTTCTCGATGCGGCGGCCGAGAACGCCGACTGACGCGACGTGGCGAGAATCGTTCTGCATATCGATCCCACGAAGGAGCCGGAACGGGCATTCCGAGCATGGGAAACACATCTCGCGCGAGGCTGATGGATGACCACGAACGGTTATCGCTATCTGCTGGCTGGCGGAGCACCGCACTGAACCCGACCGGCCCGGATGGCGTCTGCTGATTCGCGATTTGCTGACTTTCTGACTGCCGAAGGGCACCAGGCTCTCTCGCGATGGTTACGAGACATATATCACTTCGTCTGGTGAGCATGACAGCCTGCTCCACGCCTGCGCCATTGTGCTGCCGCTGATGAAGGAGAATTCAAACCGAGCCTCCCGATCCCGGCGGGTCCTGAAATGGCTGTCGGCTCGGCGCCCCGTCATGGTTCACTGCCTCAGCAAATCAAGCTATGGCACCTTCTCAATCTCGGTCTATGATGGCCCTGGCGGGCCGCTTACCGCCTGCACAACGCGCCTTCCTCCGCAATTGGACGCGCTTCGATGATGGAGAGCGAAACCCCGGATGCGAAGCACTTCGTCGTGCATGGCGCCTTGCTGAGGTCTACGCCGCGTCCCGTCGATTCATCATTTGGGAAATCTGCTTTTTCCAGGGGGTGCATACGAAAAACCCGCGCCTACGAGAAGGCGCGGGCATGTTGCCTGGGCTTGTGGTGCTGCGGCGCTGCGGCATCGCTCATTTGTGCATAACTTCGCACAACGGCCAATCAAATTTGTCCGGGCAGCCGCACTTGTTGCCCAGAGGCAAGCAGCGTGAATTGATGATAACGCGGTAAAGATCAAGGGCTTATCGACAAAAGGCTGCGTCTGGCACGCCTGATGCGAACTAAGATTCAGCAGCCGCGAGCTGCTGAAGCTTAGTCCCGGGAGGTCGGGTCTCCCGATCGGGGCGCAACGGAGGATATCATGCAGACGACGATCGCTGCCGCCAAGCCGCGCGGCAAGATTCCCTTCTATCGGCATCTCTATGTGCAGGTCCTGGTGGCGATCGCCGCCGGCGTGCTTCTGGGCCATTTCTATCCGGAGACAGGTGCCGCGATGAAGCCGTTCGGCGACGCCTTCATCAAACTGGTGAAGATGATCATCGCGCCGGTGATCTTCCTGACGGTGGCGACCGGCATTGCCGGCGTATCTGACCTGCAGAAAGTCGGCCGTGTCGCCGGTAAAGCGATGGTCTATTTCCTAGTGTTCTCGACGCTGGCGCTGGTTATCGGCCTCATCGTCTCGAACGTTGTCCAGCCCGGCGCCGGCATGCACATCAATCCGGCCTCACTCGACGCATCGAAAGTGGTGACCTTTACCGAAAAGGCGCATGACACCACCATCGTCGGCTTCCTGATGAACATCATCCCCGACACGATCACCGGCGCCTTCGTCCAGGGCGATGTATTGCAGGTGCTGTTCTTTTCGGTGCTGTTCGGCATTGCGTTGGGGCTGGTCGGCGACCGCGGCCGTGCGGTCGTCGATTTTCTGCAGGCGCTGACCGCACCGATTTTCCGCCTTGTCGCCATATTGATGAAGGCAGCCCCGATCGGCGCTTTCGGCGCCATGGCCTTCACCATCGGCAAATACGGAATCGGCTCGATGGCCAATCTCGCCATGCTGGTCGGCACGTTCTACGCGACCTCGCTGCTGTTCGTCCTGGGGGTGCTCGGAGCGGTCGCTCGCTACAACGGCTTCTCGATCCTGGCGCTGATTCGCTACATCAAGGAAGAGTTGCTGCTGGTTCTCGGCACCTCCTCGTCAGAGGCGGCGCTGCCCGGCCTCATGGTCAAGATGGAGCGCGCCGGCTGCAAGCGGTCGGTGGTCGGCCTAGTCATCCCGACCGGCTATTCCTTCAACCTCGACGGCACCAACATCTACATGACGCTGGCCGCATTGTTCATCGCACAAGCGACGGACACGCCTCTCACTCTCGGCGACCAGGTCCTTTTGCTTCTCGTCGCCATGCTCAGCTCCAAAGGTGCCGCGGGCATCACTGGCGCTGGCTTCATCACTTTGGCCGCCACGCTGTCCGTGGTGCCCGCCGTCCCGGTTGCCGGCATGGCGCTGATCCTGGGCGTCGACCGCTTCATGTCGGAGTGCCGGGCGCTGACCAACCTCGTCGGCAATGCGGTCGCGACGATTGTCGTGGCGCGGTGGGAAAAGGAGCTCGATCAGGCGAAGCTCGCCGCCGCCATGGCCGGTGAATTGCCAGTTGAGGCAGACCTGTCGCTGCCGCAAGTCGAGGATGTCTCCAGCTCGCCCAACGATCACCCACGGTTCTGGGGCAACGAGATGTATGAAAACAAACCTCATTGAGACGATTCAGCACGGGCCGGTTTTGCTGCCGGGCGGGCTTGTCGACCACTCGCGCCATCGAAAACCGATGCGTCATCTCCCGGCAATTCTTTGCGCCTTATGGCCCAAGGACCTGTGACGTCGAGGAATGGCGCTCAGTTTGCCAATCACTATAAAATCTCGGATCGGGCAGCGCCGGGAGCTAAGCACAATCGCTTCGATGCAGCTCGGATGGCTTGTGGGATCATCCGGCAGAGTTCTCATTAAGCCTCTTGAGCACAAATCGCTTGCTTTCGAGCACGCTCTCTTCGAGCGACTTGGCACCGGCCCAATGCGCGGCGATGGCGCTGGCCAGCATGCACCCGGTCCCGCGCATCCACCCGGCAAGACGCGGTGTATCGAAGCGAATGGGTTCTTGATCCGAACTCAACAGAATATCTATCGATAGTGGTCCCGTTGCGTGGCCGCCCTTCAACAACAGCGCTTTCGGCCCGGCCGCAAGCAATCTTTTTCCCTGCCGCAGAGCCTCATCATCGTCCGCTGCCAGTTCCGATCCCGTCAGGATCGCCAGTTCGATGAGATTTGGCGTGACGAGATGGCAAAGCGGCATGAGTTCCCGCTTCATGACGCCAAAGCGCGCGCTTGCAGCAGCGGCCTGCCGGACGAGGAGGCCCGCACCGGATCGAGCACTGCCGGTATCCGCGGATTTTCGCGCAGCACGGTGACGACCGCAGCGATGATCTTCGCGGTCGCGAGCATGCCGATGTTGATGGCCGCCACCTCGTTGGCCTGCAACGCCGCCCGCATTTGATCAGCCACCAGGCCAGGCTGCATAGGACGGATATCCCCGACGGCGTCGTGTGTCTGCACCGTTACCGCGGTGATGGCAAGGCAGGTGCGCACGCCGATGGCAGAGATCGTCTCGATGTCGCGCGCAATCCCGGCACCTCCGCTGGAATCCGATCCGCCAACGACAAGCACATGCGGGTCTTGCTTCAGCGCCATTGCTCCGTCTTTTTGATCCAATCCTTGGTGCGCGCCTCGGGATCCGGGTTCAGCGTTATGTCCGTCACCACCGCCGCGCTGACGGCGCCGGCCTCGAAAACGCCATCGAGCCGCTCGGGATTGAGGCCGCCGATGGCGATCAGCGGAATAGGCGCGACCCAGCCCTTCCACGCCCGGATCCTCTCGAGCCCCCTGCGGCGCCCATTTCATCTTCTTAGGATGGTCGGATAGACGGGACCCAGCGCGACATAGTCGGGCCCGGCTGCCATGGCCGTCTCCCGTTCGGCATGATCATGGGTGCTCAGTCCGAGAGCCTGATGCCGGCCGCCTGTATCTCGAGGAGGTTGGCGGTCTGGAGACCCTCCTGGCCGAGATGTACGAAGTCGCAGCCCTCTTCGATCGCCAGCCGCCAATGATCGTTGACGATGAGCTGGCAATGTGTCGGGCGCATAAGGCTTTCGCTTTGCGGATTTCCGCGCGCAGCCCGTCCTCGTCCATATGCTTGATGCGGAGTTGCACCAATCTGACGCCGAGCGGCACCAGCCGCTCGATCCAGGCGACGCTGTTGACGACCAGGTAGAAGGGATCGAGCTTCATGAAAAAACCGCCCTGCCCAATGTCGGCGTCGACGGCATGGCGGCGGCGCGCGGCTCGATCAGTCCCGAACCATAGGCTTCGCGGCCGGCATCGACCGCCTTGCTGAAAGCGCGCGCCATGCTCACCGGATCGGCCGCCTTGGCGACCGCCGTGTTGAGGAACACGGCGTCAAAGCCGAGTTCCATGACGGTTGCCGCGTGCGACGGCCGTCCGAGCCCCGCATCGACGATCAACGGCACGTCGGGGAAATACCCGCGCATCGAGCGCTGCGCCATGATGTTGATCGGCCCGAGCGCCGAACCGATCGGCGCGCACCACGGCATCAGCACCTAGCAGCCCGCCTCAAGCAGCCGCTCGGCGACGACAAGGTCGTCGGTGGTGTAGGGGAACACGATGAAACCGTCCTCGCAAAGGATGCGCGTGGCCTCGACCAGGCCGAAGACGTCGGGCTGCAGCGTGTCGTGGTTGCCGATGACTTCGAGCTTGATCCAGGGCGTGCCGAAGACCTCGCGCGCCATCCTCGCGGTCGTCACGGCTTCCTTCACTGAATGGCAGCCTGCGGTGTTGGGCAGGACCCTCACGCCGAGCGAGCGGATCAGTGACCAGAATTTCGAGCCGGCCTTGCCGCCGGCCATTTCACGGCGCAGCGGGACGGTCACCACCGAGGTCCCCGACGCCTTGACCGCATCGGCAAGGATCGCCGGTGAAGGATATTGGACGGTGCCGAGAAGCAGGCGTGAGACAAGCGTCGTTCCAAAAAGGTCGAGCATGGTGCTAGCCTCCCTGCATCGGTGACAGGATCTCGATCCGGTCGCCCTCGCTCAACGGAAATTCTGCCCGGTTGGCTGCATGCACGAGATCGCTGTTGACGGCCGTCGCCAGCCAATCGCCTTCATAGTTGAGGCCAGCAAGCAGCGCCGCCAGTGTCGTGGCGTCACTTTCAAGCGCTTCACCGTGGACGGTCAGTTTCATGGGTAAGCTCCACGCGTTTGCCGTGACTGGAGAAAATTTCGGCCGCCAGGCGCGCCATGGCCGCCGCAAGAAGAAAGCCATGGCGATAAAGTCAATTGAGCGCGATGGTCCTTCCACGCGCTTCGACACGCGGCAGATTGTCGGAAAAGGCCGGACGAACTCCGACGCCGGTCTCGACGATACCGGCCTCGCCGAAGGTCGGATGGAGCGCGCAGGCAGCGCTGAGAAGTTCCATCAGCGAACGAACCGTGACCGAACCACTGTCGTCGCTCTCCATCATCGTCCCGCCGGCCATGAAACGACGATCGCTGCGCGGCACCACATAGAGCGGAAAGCGCGGATGCAGCAGCCGGATCGGGCGCGACAGGGAGATATCGGGCGTGCGCAGGATCAGCATTTCGCCGCGAATGCCGCGCTGCCTCTCATCGCCCGCCGCCATTCCCATGCAGTCGATCTCGCGCTCGAATCCGGAAAGCTGCCGAGCGTCCGTGGCAAAGCGGAAGGCGACGCCCATAGGTCGAGATGCGCCTCGCCGGGGAAGAAAAGCCCGCGGCGAAAACGGCCGGCGAGGTCGGGCTCTAGCAGCGCGATTTCGTCTTCGTCGACACCCCGATGGCCTGACGTGCGGCTAGCGAAGCGGTCGAGCTCGCCCGCGTCGCGCGGAGCTGCCACAACCAGTGTTCCGGCCCGTGTCACCTGGCCGGCCAACACCGCCTCCCACCAGTCGGCGGCATCGCGCCCGAGATCCAGCACCAGCTGCTCGGCGCTTTCACGCTCGCACCATGGCGCCAGCATGCCGCCGGCGAACCACGACGCGTTGCCGCCGAGGCCATGCCTTTTCTCCGCAACGGTCACCGCCGCGCCGCCTATGGCGAGCTCGAAGGCGGCGGTGAGGCCGACGACGCCGGCCCCTGACCAGCACCCTCATGACGGCTCATGCGCCTCCGGCATGAGTGGTGCACCGGTCTCGTCCGCCCGCACGTAGAGATCGCCGCCTTCGCGATATTTCGCCGCCATCGCCGCCATGCCGTCCTTCTGCGCCTCGGCTCGGATGTCGTGGGAGATGCGCATCGAGCAGAGTTTCGGGCCGCACATCGAGCAGAAATGCGCCAGCTTGTGCGCTTCCTTCGGGCAAGGTCTCGTCGTGGAACGAGCGGGCCGTTTCCGGATCGAGCGACAGGTTGAACTGGTCCTCCCAGCGGAACTCGAAGCGCGCGCGGGAGAGGGCATCGTCCCTGACTTTCGCCGCGGGATGACCCTTCGCCAGGTCGGCGGCGTGCGCGGCTATTCTGTAGGTGATCACGCCGGTCTTGACGTCATTGCGATCGGGAAGGCCGAGATGCTCCTTCGGCGTGACGTAGCAGAGCATGGCGGTACCGAACCAGCCGATCATCGCCGCGCCGATGCCGGAGGTGATGTGGTCGTAGCTAGGCGCGATGTCCGTCGTCAGCGGTCCAAGCGTATAGAACGGCGCTTCGCCGCAGACGGCGAGCTGCTTGTCCATGTTCTGCTTGATCTTGTGCATCGGAACGTGGCCGGGCCCCTCGATCATCACCTGGCAATCCTTCGCCCAGGCGACCTTCGTTAGTTCGCCGAGCGTTTCGAGTTCGGCGAATTGCGCCGCGTCGTTGGCGTCGGCGATCGAGCCGGGGCGAAGGCCATCGCCCAGCGAAAAGGACACATCGTAGGCGCGGCAGATGTCGCAGATTTCCTCGAAATGCTCGTAGAGGAAGCCCTCCCGGTGATGGTGCAGGCACCATTTGGCCATGATCGAGCCGCCGCGCGAGACGATGCCAGTGACCCGGTCGACGGTCAGCGGGATGTAGTGCAACCGCACTCCGGCGTGGATGGTGAAATAGTCTACGCCCTGTTCGGCCTGTTCGATCAGCGTGTCGCGGTAGACCTCCCAGTTGAGGTCCTCGGCGATGCCGCCGACCTTTTCCAGCGCATGGTAAAGCGGCACCGTGCCAATCGGCACCGGTGCGTTGCGCACGATCCATTCGCGGATGTTGTGGATGTTACGGCCGGTTGACAGATCCATCACCG
>NZ_JBSKBR010000037.1:0-23941 GCF_053714315.1 Mesorhizobium sp. PL10
GAATTCAACAGCTTAACCGGCAGTGTTCGCCATCCGTTCACCTCCAACTGTTCAAGTTGGGCTTGACGTTTTCGATTTCGAGCTCACTGAGGAGCAGATGTCAGCCATATCACTCCTGCGCTCACGGAACTATCGCATCGAGAATTTTGGCCCGCATCAGCGTGACCTGCTACAATGGGACCTGCCCTCCTAGACTCGAACTCATAGTTCGAGTGGGTGACGACCCGGACTCTCGAATTTCGGGAACGCCGCGGAGACTGGTCCGCGGCCGCCCGTTTGCAATACTACTTTCCTTGATTAATTGCCTTGGCACATTTCCGCGGTGGTTTTCGCTGCAGCTCGCAGTTTGGCATTCGATTCCAGACCGTATTTGGCCATAATCCTATCAAACTCGCCGCTATCTACCAGCTTCTTGAGGCCTACATTATAGGCGTCGCGGAGTGCGATGTCTTTTTTGGCGAAAGCAGCCGCCCCGCAATCCACTGGAACATCCGCGAGTGGGAAAATGACTTCAAGGGTCTCGTCTCCGGATTTCTTTCTAAGATCGAGCAGAGCGGTGTCGTTCAGGGCGATCGCGTCAACCCGCTTGTCTTGTAGCATCTTCATCGCGCTGGTCGGATCAGGATAACTCACAAGGTTCTCCCGTTTCACGCCAGCAGCGAGGGCTTTCTTCTCCTGAATGCCGCCTCCAGGAACGGCAAGCTTTATGTTGCTGTCAGCCGCATCCTTGTAGCTCTTGAACTTGCCAGCCATTTCGCCTCGGACCATGAGCGCCTGCGAGTTACAAATCACAGGTTCTGAAAAAACTACCTTCTCACATCGCTCGGGTAGGACAATAAGGCCACCTGAAGACACCATCGACACGCGACCTGCCTGCAGGGCAGGAATCATTGCTCCATACGCAATGATTTGGCCGGTGAATTTTTTAAAGCCGGACAACTCCAGTGCCGCCTTGTCAATGTCTGGTCCGGCCCCCGTGACCGTACCATCCGGCTTTAGCTCAGTGAATGGCGGCTCGTTACCTATAGCTATGCTGACGTCATCATCCGTTTTCAGGTCTCCGGCCATCGAGGGGAGGGTGGAACCCGCCCAGGCGAAAAGTGCAAGCAGGGTAAGTCCGGTAGCTGTCCTGTGCCTGCGCCGACCCAGTTTCGCAATTCTCCAATCCATCGTCTGTTCCTCTCATTTTCGTTGTCGCGTTGTGTGCTCTTGCTCAGATCCTGCAAGCGGAACGATTTTATGCAGCCTCGCCTACGGAATTTTGCGTTCTTAGGCGCTGTGTTGCGTGGTTCCGGCGTTCTTTTGAAAATTTGTCGCGATTTCGTCGCCCTACTTGCTCGGGCCTCTTCACCCATGCATATTCTTGATTGGCGGCATTAGCGGTAGAGGGCGCATCTGCATACGCGCTGCGGATCCCGAGCGACGTGCAATCACCGGGGTGAAAATCGCCGGATCAGCGGCCTTATGACGAACCGAGTGGAATAACGGCTGGCGAGATCCACAACTGAGCGGCATTCGCTGCCCCCCAATCGGCGCTCCAATTTTCGTAAAAGATTCACATGTCCGCTGACGTCGGCACTAACCCGGCCGGACCGAGCATCAAAACAGCGCTCAGGCACGGGGGGCGCGGACGCAAGTCTTGGAATATGATGGACCGAACGCCGGTCAAGGATAACGCTCGCATTGTGCACATTAGGGCAAATCTCCGCCTGTTTTAAGCGTCGCTTGTGCTCAACTTGATAAGAACCATCAGGCCGCCAATGCTAGTTTCCTCGCACCGGCTTGCCGAAAAGTTTGGAGGAGCGAAGAGGAGGATCTACACTCTGAAACCATGCATCGCGATTGGAGCGCTTATGCGGCCCGCGACTGGCAGCATGCATCGCATAACGTCGGCATGGGAGTTGGAGGTAAGCAGACCATCGCAGCCGCGCAAATCGGCAAGCTACATATCCTTAATTGAAGTTTGGAGCAACGTTGAAGTGATGCAGATAGCAGGTGATCAGAGATTTGAAGCTTATCGACGGATGCTGCGCATCCGTCGATTCGAAGAAGAAGCAATGCGCCAGTACACGCGTGGCAAGATCCCCGGGTATCTGCACGTGAGCGTAGGGCAGGAGGCTGCTATCGTTGGAGCGTGTCTCGCACTTCGAGACGACGATCCTATGACCGGAACGCATCGTTCTCATGGTCACCCAATTGGGAAGGGAGCGGACTTGGATGCGCTCATGGCCGAGTTGATGGGAAAAGAGGGCGGGATTTGCAAAGGGCGCGGCGGTTCGATGCACCTTGCGGACAATTCCGTGGGGATAATCAGCGAGTCTGCGATCGTCGGGGGCGGTATTCCCCTCGCGACAGGATGCGCGTTTAGTGCCAAAGCACGGAATGTCGATCAGGCGACGCTCTGCTTCTTCGGCGATGGCGCTGTAAACCAGGGCACATTTCACGAGAGCCTCAACATGGCCGCTGTCTGGAAACTTCCGGTCATCTATCTTTGCGAGAACAACGGCTTCGCAATGACCACGACACTGGCGAATAGCCACGGACAACCGGATATCGCCCTGCGAGCAGCCGGCTATGGAATGCCCGGGGTGACGGTTGACGGGCAGGATGTGAACGCGGTCTATGAAGCTACAGCTCAGGCGGTGGAGCGAGCACGGGCGGGTGAGGGGCCAACCCTGATCGTCGCCAACACTTACAGGTTTGATGACCACAGCTACCGGCTGGTTGTTCGGGATGTGCCGTATCGGTCAGCCGAGGAAGTGGAGAGGTACAAGCGGGAACGTGATCCCGTTACGCTCTACCGTCAGGTTCTCTTACAGGAAGGCATCACGGAAGAGCAACTGGGAGCGATAGAGGACCAGGTCGCCCAAGCGGTACAACGGGCAACGCAGTTTGCTTTGACCAGTCCCTTGCCGGGCCCCGAAACGTTGGCCGATTACATGTTCACATCGCCCCTTGTAGGCCACAACAGCGCGAGAGGACTGTTCTGAAATGCAAAATAGTGCACCCAAGCATGAGGTTACGCCCAGCACACATGTCCAGATGAGTTATCTGGAAGCTCTGATGCAGGCGCAGTTTGAAGAGATGGCTCGTGATGAACGAGTCATCCTCATGGGAGAAGATATCGCCGTTTACGGCGGCGTTAAGTTGATCGAGCAATTTGGTAGAAACCGCGTCTGGGACACGCCCATCTCGGAAGGCAGCTTCACTGGTCTGGGAATTGGAGCTGCGATAAATGGATCGCGGCCTATCGTGGATCTGTCATACGCGAGCTTCCTATATCTTGCGTCGTGCCAAATCATCAACCAGGCCTCGAAATTGCGGTTTATGACAGCGGGTCAGGTCGAGATACCGATGGTGATACGCTGCTGTATGTTCGGGCACGGGAACAACGCGGCACAACATGCAGACCGGCCTTATCCTTCTTTCATGAATGTTCCGGGGCTCAAGATCATTAGTCCGACAAGCCCAGGTGCGATTAAGGGACTAATGAAGTCGGCCGTTCGCGACAACGACCCTGTACTCATCTTCGAAGACAATCGATTGTGGGCGGTCAAGGGGGATGTTTCCACCGATCCCGATTACTTGATCCCAATTGGGAGCGCAGAAGTAAAGCGGGAAGGCACAGACGTAACCCTTATTGCGATTGCGAGCGCGATCCGACCGACAATGGAAGCCGTCGATGAGCTTGCCAAGGAGGGTATCTCGATCGAAGTGATTGACCCACGCACGTTGAAGCCACTTGACCATGAAACGTTCAAAACTTCGGTTGCTAAGACCAGAAGGCTCCTTATCGTCGAGAACGCGCATCGCGTATGCAACGCGGGAAGTGAAATCGCAGCGGTAATGGCTGAAGAGGCATTCGACTTGCTGAAGCGTCCAATCATTCGCCTGAGCGCTCCCGACATTCATGTCCCGTTCAGCCCCGCGCTTGAGAAGGACTTTTATCCTGGCAAGGACAGCATCATAGCGGCCGTTCGACGGCTGCTCTAATTACCTCTAAATTCAACAATCGTACGGGAAGCAAAGATGACAGTAGAGATCATTCTACCCTCTAGTGGAGCGGGCATCGAGGAAGCCACTATAATTCGTTGGTTGAAATCTGTTGGAGACACTGTTGCGGAAGGCGAAGTAGTCGCTGAAGCCGAGACCGTGAAGGCAACAGTCGAAATCGAAGCGCCGGCAGGCGGTACACTGGCCGAAATCACTGCGAAAGAAGGTACAACTGTTCCCAATAATGCAGTAATCGGAACCATCGAAGGCTGATGCCACAGATGTTTACAGAGATCCCGCTGACGCCAATGCGGAAAGCAATAGCTGCTCGGATGACGCAGACAAAGCAGACTGTGCCTCACTTCCGCCTTGTCGCGAACTTCGAGATGGATGCTTTACTGGATTGGCGCGCAGCTTTCAACGAAGCGAACTCGTTCAAGAAGATATCTGTCAACGACTGCCTCATTAAAGCTCTTGCTATTGCACTGGTCGAAAATCCCGGCGTAAATTGCCAGATCACAGACACCGCGATCCATCGGTTTCATAGCGCCAATATTTCGGTCGTTATGGCAGTCGAGGGCGGACTATCCACCCCAGTGGTTCGCAGCGCCGAGACAAAGTCCGTTATGGATATATCTGCCGAAGTAAAGGAGTTCGCCGGTCGAGCAAGTCGAAACGCACTGAAACTCAGCGAGATTTCGGGCGGTTCGTTCAGCGTCTCCAATCTTGGCGGTTATGGGGTGGAGCAGTTCGATGCGATCATCAATGTACCGCAGTGCGCAATACTCGCGGTGGGCAAGGCTGAGCGGCGGGTCCTTGCAGATGGCTACGACCAGACAAGGATCGCGAGCATGATGACATGCACGCTCTCGGTCGACCACCGCGCGATCGACGGAGTTGAAGCGAGCAAGTTCTTAAACGGATTGAGGGGCGTCATTCTCAATCCCGGCCGATTGGCCAACTCCTGACTTGATTAGTCGATTCGAAAGGGGACAGTCTCTGGTAACTGGCCCCAATAAGGGCGCCTATGCACGGACCGACCCGGCGTGATTGAAGGTAACGCGCCGGGACGATCACGTAGTCTCCCAGGAGTGCAGATGCCCGGTGAATGGAGAACCAACAGTTCATGATGAATCCAAAATTCATGCAGCGATATGACCTTACCGGTCGCACCGCGCTCATCACTGGCGGTGCGCGCGGCATTGGTCTCGAAATCGGGCGAACTCTACACTTGGCTGGCGCCGCTGTTATATTGGCTGATCTCAACGTCGAGGCTGCGCGAGTGGCAGCCGCGAGTATTGGCGCCAACGTCATAGCACACCAATGCGATGTCAGCAGCCCAAAGTCGGTAGACGACTTGGCTGAAGCAATCGATTGCTGCCCTGATATCCTGGTCAACAACGCAGGCGTCGTCCGCGAGGGGACCACTACAAGCACCGAAGACTGGCAATTCGTAACCTCCATCAATCTCAATGGTGTCTTCTATTGCTGCAAGGCTTTTGGTTCGATCATGGCGGAGCGCGGATCGGGCGCAATCATCAATGTTGGCTCGATCTGCGGCAACGTCGTTTCGAAGACGATGCCAAGTCCCGCCTACGATGCCAGCAAAGCAGGCGTACACATGCTGACCAAGACGTTTGCGTGCAAATGGGCGAGGTCCGGCGTGCGTGTCAATGCGGTGGCTCCAGCTTATATCGCTACTACAATGCTTACTGCCGACCTCGTACCAACATGGGCCGAACTCCACCCGATCGGACGCTTGGGCCAACCGGAGGATATCGCCAGTGTGGTGCATTTTCTCGCCAGTGACGCTGCCAGCTACATGACGGGCGCCGTCGTTTCTGTCGACGGGGGATACACGAGCTGGTGAGTGTAGAACGTTACTGATCTGGCTGCATGAGGATAGCTGATGTCCGTTCGGTTTACCTCGTGCCTACGGACTTCAACATATGCGGTGAAGGGCGGCCTACTCACGTGCCGACTTGAGCGGAACATGCAGGCACGAGCAGCCCACCGCCGTGGAAATAGGAGAACACCCGATGATGCATCCTGAACTTATCAAGCGCTATGACCTTACCGGCCGCTCCGCCCTCGTTACGGGGGGCGCGCGCGGTATCGGTCTGGAGATTGCAAGAGCATTGAACATGGCAGGTGCCTCTGTAGTGCTTGTTGGTCGCGATCTCGAGTCTACCAAGAACGCCGCAGCAGATGTCGCTGCCGACGTCAAAGCGTGTCATTGTGACGTGAGTGATCCGCGTTCTGTGCGGGATTTGGCTTCCCGGATCGGGTTTTGTCCGGATATTCTGGTCAACAACGCTGGTGTCGCTCAGGAGGGGAAGGACACAAGTGACGATGACTGGAAGTTCGTGACTTCCGTGAATCTCGACGGCGTATTCTACTGCAGCTCAGTCTTTGGCTCGGTCATGGCGGAACGCGGCTCGGGAAATATCGTCAATATCGGATCGATCTGTGGCTTCGTCGTTTCGCAATCGCAGCCCGGTCCGGCGTATCACGCGAGCAAGGCGGGTGTGCACATGTTGACGAAGACGTTGGCTTGCAAGTGGGCAAGATCAGGCGTTCGTGTCAATGCCGTCGCCCCAGGATATATCACCACCAGGATGAACGCTAGCGAGTACCTTCCCAAGTGGGAATCGCTCACGCCGATGGGCCGTCTAGGAACCTCGGAGGAGGTCGCAAACGTCGTTCAGTTTCTCGCGAGTGACGCATCTTCTTACATGACCGGCGCAGTTGTCGAGGTGGACGGCGGGTATACGTGTTGGTGAGCGCCATGTGCGGCAAGCATTCGGTGACGCGCTTAATACGCAAAATGCTGATGACCGCGCGGCCCAAATTAGGCCCAATTGGGCCGGTGAAGGCTCTTGGGGTGGCAGCTAGAGCCCGTGAACAAGGTTAACGCGATGGTCACCATTCTCGACAAGATTTCCAATGGATCGCCTGAAAGCCGGGCTCGTCATCCGGAGAAGGCCCATCGTCCCGATAACGAGGTGCTGCGCAAGCCGGACTGGATCCGCGTCAAGGCGGCAACATCCAAGGGGTATGCGGAGACGCGGTCGATCGTTAAGGAGCACAAGCTCGTCACGGTCTGCGAGGAAGCCGGCTGCCCCAATATCGGCGAGTGCTGGGACAAGAAGCACGCGACCTTCATGATCATGGGTGAGATCTGTACCCGCGCCTGCGCGTTCTGCAACGTGGCGACCGGCAAGCCGAATGCGCTGGATCAAAACGAGCCGGAAAACGTCGCCAAGGCCGTCAAGCAAATGGGCCTGTCGCATGTCGTCATCACCTCGGTCGACCGCGACGACTTAGAAGATGGCGGCGCTGAACACTTCGAAAAGGTGATCTGGGCGATCCGTGCGGCTTCGCCGGCGACGACGATCGAGATCCTGACGCCGGACTTCCTGAAGAAGCCGGGTGCGCTGGAGCGCGTCGTCGCGGCAAAGCCCGACGTCTTCAATCACAATATGGAAACGGTCGCCGGCAATTATCTGACGGTTCGCCCCGGCGCCCGCTATTTCCACTCCATCCGGGTGCTGCAGCGGGTGAAGGAGTTGGACCCTACGATGTTCACCAAATCGGGGATCATGGTCGGCCTCGGGGAGGAGCGCAACGAAGTGCTGCAATTGATGGACGATCTGCGTACTGCCGACGTCGACTTTCTGACGATAGGGCAGTACCTGCAACCAAGTCGTAAACACCACGCGGTCATGAGCTTTGTCACCCCTGAGGAATTCAGATCTTACAAAACGGTCGCCTACACCAAGGGCTTCCTGATGGTGGCATCCAGCCCGCTGACGCGTTCGTCGCACCACGCTGGTGACGATTTCGCAGCTCTGAAAGATGCAAGAAGCCGAAAGAATGGCGTGTCGATGGATGCGCAGCAAACGACCTCCGGCTCTCATGAACACCATGGTTCTTAAAGCTTCTGTGTATGGCTCGTCGGAAACAATGTAATTAGATTGCGCGCAGCCGTGCCGCAGTCACCAGCGATCGACTCCCCAGTAGGGTCGCGGGACAGGGCGGTCAAACCAAAACTGGTGGATTACCCTCTTAAATTGGACGAAGAGTCGTCCTTGGACGTGTTGCGACGTTAGTTTCCCTCAAGGGAAAGGATGGGCTCTGGCTCACTGAGCAATAAGTTGTGAAGAACGTTCAAACCCCGCTGGAGCTCCTCTTCTGTGGTCGAACCCACTGAAACCCGCACGGCTGGCCTGGTTTCCGAGATTGCGAACGCCGCACCACGTGCGACCGCAACACCCTGCTTGCGCGCATGCGATACGAACTCATTTTCAGGAAAATGCACTGCCAGTGGAAGCCAGATATGGAGACTTTGCGGGTTTGAGCGATACGCTACGCCTTTCAGCGTAGCTGCGACAAGCTTGTGTCGTTCGATGAGTTTAGCACGTTGCCAACGGACAAGCTCAAGACAGGTACCATCCTCGACCCATCGGGCCGCAATTTCCGCGATCAATGGCGTCGCAGTCCAAGTTGTCACGAGCTGACGGTTCTCGACCGCTGGAAGCAGGCGTTCCGGCGCGACCAGGTACCCTGTGCGAAGTCCAGGCATGACCGGCTTGGTGAAGCTTGTAATGTAAATCGTTCGCTCTGGTGCGAGCGTGTGAAAGGTCGGCGGCTTCTTCTCAACGAGCGGGCCGAGCGCATCATCCTCGATGATATGCAGGTCATATTTTCGAGCAATCTCAACGATTGCAATCCGGCGCCCCTCGCTCATCACAAAAGCGGTCGGGCCAATTGCATTTGGCATCATGAACAGCGCTCGAATCACGTTCTGTTGACAAGCACTTTCAAGCGCCTCGGGAATGATCCCGTCGTCATCTATCGCGATCCCCTGTACCTTTAAACCTAAATAGGACGCCAAAGGCAACATCACGTGTAGCCCGATAGCCTCCGTCGCTACCATCGTGCCCGGGTGGCAGATAGTCATGAACGCGACCGTCAAAGCAGGCGTGCCGCCGTTTGTCAAATGGACAGTTCTCTCAGCCGTCTGCACACCGGATAGCTTCAGCCATTCTGTCGCGACAGCACGGTGTCGCGCGAACATCGCGCTTGGACGAGAGCCGAGCACCGCACTTGCCGGTAAATCTACAGCCAGCGTGCCAAGAGCGGTCTTCATACGCTCAAGGTGTGACGCGTCGGAAACCGGCTTCAATATCGAGAGGTCAACAAGGCCGGAGGTGCGTTCTGGGACGAATGGCGCGACTACCTCCAAGTTCGCACTTACGCCCCTGATAAATGTCCCTCGCCCCGTTTCTCCCGCGACGAGACCCCGACGCGAAAGCTCCTCGTAGGCTCTCGATACGGTGGGCAGCGATACCCCAAGCTTGTCCGCAAGTTGCCGTTGGGGCGGCAATTGATCTCCTGATTTGAGCCCGCCAGAGAACACCGCTTCTGCAATCTGATCAGCAATCGACAAAAAATAGGGCTGCGTGAGGCGTTCCTTCAAAGATGTCCACATTGTCATGCCTATAATTCCTGTGCGAAGTAGGCGCGTGGCCCAGGTTCCCAAGCTCTGTCGTGCAATTGAATAGCGCATTCAGGCGAATAGATAAAACGAATTATTATTGTCATTGTACAATTTGTGCAATTGACAAGGCGAAAGCCTATTGTCATGGTCAGTCAGCCAATAGTTGGCATTGAAATCCGGGTCGGCTCGCACACGATGCGCACAAAGGCCGCATCGACCGCGGTGTTCGATCAGAGAAGCGCTCAACTCGACGACCCGCGAATGCGCTGCGGTCTGGAAAACGACAAGGCACAAGGGAACAGCAATGGCATCAAAAATAATCAGCCAGTTTCTTGCCCACCTCCGATCGGTTCGCATCCCGCTGGCCGCAACTCTGGGCATCGCGCTCGGGAGTCTTGCGATGGCGGGGGATCTAGACGTTAATCAGGAAATTTCAATCGCCATTGCAGGCGAGCCGCCTTACACGGAGTTGAAGCCCGACGGCACGTTAAGCGGCGCCGGCCCGGACATTGATCGCGCGGCCCTGGCGCTCTCCGGTTTCAAGAGCTTCAAAGGTGAGCTCATGCAGTACGGCGCGATGATTCCCGCCGTGCAGGCGCAACATGTGAGAGTTGTTTCGGCAGGCTCTCTCAATATCCGCCCCGAGAGATGCGCCCAGGTCAACTTCGCGGAACCTGCCATCTGCACCGCGCAAGCTTTTCTGGTGCGTTCCGAGATGCGCGGTAAGTTCAGCAGCTACAAAGAAGTCGCCGACTTAGCGCTGAAATTGGCAGTAGGCGCTGGCACGTCGCAAGCGCGAGATGCGCTTGCAGCGGGAGTAAAAAAGGAAAACCTCGTTGCGTATCCCGATAACGTCAGTGCCGTGAAGATGCTGCAAGACAAGCGAGTAGTCGCGATCGCGCTTAACGACGCAGGCGTAATGGATCTGAAGAAGCGTTCGGGTGACGAAACGTTGCACGTAGTTATGCCGATTGCGGATACTCCTATCGATTGCGCGGCGGCAGCGTTCAGTAAAGATGATGCCCCTTTCCGCGATGCTTACAATGCCGGTCTGAAGAAACTGAAAGAAAGCGGAGAATTTGAGAAAATCATGACGAAGTATGGTCTCCAGTCGAACTACAAGCTGTTGGCCAGTGCTAAGACCGCGGCTCAGCTCTGCAATCCATAGTGATGTGCTAGACCTTAGCCTGCCGGGAGGGGCAGCGGTTCAATGTGAGCGCGAGAAGGAGACAGCGCATGGGATTGCACGTCGCACCCCGAGGGGCAGATCGGGAGCCTATCATAGAGTTTCGGAATGTCGGGAAGAATTACGGTTCGACCACAGTGCTGGATCAACTATTCTTCTCGGTGAAGCCCGGGGAAC
The DNA here is from genome assembly GCF_053714315.1 of Mesorhizobium sp. PL10. NCBI lineage: Bacteria > Pseudomonadati > Pseudomonadota > Alphaproteobacteria > Hyphomicrobiales > Phyllobacteriaceae > Mesorhizobium > Mesorhizobium sp. PL10. The sequence continues at coordinate 10,860 of NZ_JBSKBR010000037.1, forward strand.
ACCTCGCGCTCATTGGGCCATCCGGCTCAGGCAAAACAACCATTCTCCGAATATTGATGACGTTGGAGTCGGTCACCACCGGAGACGTGATGGTAGGCGGCGTTTCACTAAACCACGAGCTCAAGAACGGCAAACAGGTGCCGTCGTCCAAGGCGCATTTGCGTAAGATGCGCGCGGACTTCGGTATGGTGTTTCAGCACTTTAACCTCTTCCCCCATAAGACCGCTCTGCAAAATGTTGCCCTGGCTCCGATATTGACCGGGCTCTTGTCAAAAGCGCACGCAAGAGAGCGAGCACTTCAGTTGTTGGAGAAAGTCGGTCTCGCCGACAAGGCGAATGAATACCCCTCACGACTATCCGGCGGGCAGAAGCAGCGTGTCGCGATCGCTCGTGCCCTCGCCTTGCAGCCTAAAGTCTTGCTTCTTGATGAGATTACCTCCGCGCTCGATCCGGAACTCGTCGAGGAAGTACTAAACGTCATCACCAATCTCCGCAACGAGACGGATATGACGATGCTGTTGGTGACGCACGAAATGGGGTTCGCTAACGATTTCGCCGACAGAGTTTTGTTTTTTGAACGTGGCAAGATCGTGGAAGAAGGCGCGCCTAACGAAATCTTTCATTCCCCACACCACGAGCGCACGAAAAGCTTCCTTCGAAAGGTGATTGCTGCCGGTCATCGCGTGTGACGTGGAGAAGCCATTACGAGCAAAGGTGATCAGGTGCAGAATCTTGGATCCTCGATAGACTACGGTTGGTTCATACTGACGGGAGCTATAGCTACCGTTCAACTCACCGTTTTCGGTTGCTTACTTGCCCTGATCGTCGCGATCCTGGCAGGAATTGCTCTTACCACGCAGAGCCTCATCCTTCGCGCTGTCGCTCGAACGTACGTTGAGATTTTCCGAGGCACTTCGGTATTCGTGCAGATATTTGCGGCCTATTTTGTTCTTCCCTTCATAGGGATTTCCTTATCTCCGATCCAATCCGGCGCACTAGCGCTGGGCCTAAACGGAGGCGCCTACGGGGCTGAAGTTGTTCGGGCAGCAATCAACGCTGTCGGTCCGGATCAACGTGAGGCGACCATTGCACTGAACCTGACGCGTTGGCAGGCACTTTGGTGGGTGATCCTCCCCCAAGCGATCGTTTTGATGTTGCCAAGTTTCGGAAATCTCGCGATCGAGATCATGAAGGGCACTGCTGTGGCTTCGCTCATAACGGTATCCGAACTGACCTTTCAGGCACAGATGGTACGAGGCCAAACAGGCGACACCGCTATGCCCTTCCTACTCATCATGGTGACGTACCTTCTCATCGCATCTGTTTTGACGAGCTTCGTGCGGTGGCTCGAAAGACGCTTCGGCCGCGGCATCACCATCATGGGCATATGAGGTAAACCAATGGACTGGAGTTGGCAATTCGTTCTCGAAATAGCGCCGTCCTTGCTCCAAGGGCTTGTGGTAACAGTGAAGATCACGCTGGTCTCCTCAGTTGTGGCATTGATCATCGGACTTCTCTTTGCGATCGCGAAGATGTCCTCGGTCGTTCTGATCCGCCGCCTTGCGATTTTGATAACTGAGGCGATCAGAAGGACACCGTTGTTGGTGCAACTGTATTTCCTATTCTACGTCCTTCCCGACCTTGGGATAGTTTTGTCTCCTGTCGTAGCCGGGACAATTGGACTCGGCCTCCATTACGGTACCTACGTATCTGAAGTTTACCGCGCCGGCATCATCAACGTTCCAGCAGGACAATGGGAAGCTGCGCGGGCGTGCAATTTGACGCCCAGGCAGACGTGGACGGCGATTGTTCTGCCGCAAGCAATTCCACCCATGATCCCCCCGCTCGGGAACTACGTAATCGCGATGTTCAAGGAAACACCGATCTTATCGGCGATCACGGTACTGGATCTCATGGGCGAAGCGCTTGCTCAGGCCAACTTCAGCTACCGCTATCTCGAACCAATCACCCTGGTGGCCGCAGGCTTCCTGTTTGTCAGCCTTTGCTCTGCGACAGTCATCAGGCTCCTGGAAAACCATCTGAAACTTCGTGCTGCTTGAGCAGCAGAATGAGAGGGCAATATGACTGCACCAGAATTACGCTTTGAAATTTCGGAGTACAAGGCTCGGCTCAAAACCACTCGTCAAGCAATGGAGCGCGAGGGGGTTGATCTTCTGATTGTAACGGATCCCGCAAACATGGCCTGGCTGACCGGATATGATGGGTGGTCATTCTATGTGCACCAATGCGTGCTCGTCCGTCAGGATGAAGACCCGATCTGGTTCGGACGGGAAATGGATGGCAACGGGGCACGCCGAACCGTTTACATGGATGAGAGCCGTATCCGGTCCTACGCGGACCATTATGTCCAGTCGTCACAGTACCACCCTATGACGGCGCTTGGGGCGCTGATCACCGATCTCGGATGGTCGACCGGCACTATCGGCATTGAGGAGGACAACTATTACTTCACGCATGCAGCCTTTGAAGCACTCTCCTCGACATTGCCGAATGCGACTTTCAAGGACACGACGCGTCTTGTGAAGTGGCAAAGAATTGTCAAGTCGCCCCGCGAAATCGACTATATGCGCGGGGCGGGAAAGATCGCGACAGCGATGCATCAGCGTGTGGCTGATGTTCTTCGGCCTGGCGTCACGCAGTCAGATGTCGTTGCCGAGATCTACCATACCGCCATCCAAGGCGTGCGCGGGATTTGGGGTGACTACCCAGCAGCAGTTCCCATGATTGGAGCGGGCATTGATGCGTCCGCACCACACCTCACCTGGTCTGATCGGCAGCTCCGTTCAGGAGAGAGCATCTTTTTTGAACTCGCCGGCGTCCACAAACGCTACCATAGCCCCTTGTCCAGGACGTTTTACCTTGGCAAGCCGGATCAGAAATTCGTTGATGCAGAAAAAGCGGTGCTGGAGGGAATGGCAGCCGGTCTCGAGAAGGCAATTCCCGGAAATCCTTGCGAAGCCGTTGCACAAGCCTATTACGGCGTGATCGAACGCTACGGATTGAAAAAACCGAGCCGCTGCGGTTATTCGATCGGTCTTGCATATCCCCCGGATTGGGGCGAGCAGTCCGCGAGCTTCCGACCCGGTGATCGGACGGTGTTGCGCCCGGGGATGACTTTCCATTTCATGTCTGGCCTCTGGTTCGGCGATTGGGGAATCGAGATCACCGAGAGCATTTTGATCACCGACGGTCAGCCCGAATGCCTGGCGAGCTCTCCGCGTGAATTGATCGTGATCGACTGATGAACACTTCGGACGAAACCTATTTTAGACTGGACAGCGACGGCGTGGAAATGCCGGCAGGGAGCGAGGATCAGATCCTCGCTCTCCGCCACTACATGCACGCCAATCCGGAACTCTCGAATGAAGAGCACCAGACGCAGGCAAAGATTGCTGAATTCCTTGCCGGTGCAGGCCTGCGTGATCCGCAGGTCTTCCACAAGACAGGTCTGTTCGTCGATATCGTCGGCGAGGGCAATGGCATTCCAATGAATGTGGTGGTTCGAGGTGATATAGATGCATTGCCGATCGACGAGGCACGACCCGATCTTCCATATCGATCCCGCGTACCCGGAAAGATGCATGCATGTGGACACGATGCACATGCATCAGCAGCGCTCGGGGTCGTGCTGGCAGCTTGTGCCTACCGCCAGCACTTCGCAGGCAGGGTTCGCGTTGTCTTTCAGCCTGCCGAGGAGGCCGAGCCACTCGGGGGCCGGTCGGTTGCTGAACAGGGCCTGCTAGAAGGCTTCGACTGTGCAGTTGGCATGCATGTGAATCCGGAAATTCCCTCGGGAAGATTCGCAGTTCTGACAGGTCCAGTTACGAAGTCTTCAGATGAATTTCAGCTTACCTTCACAGGTAAGAAGAGCCATGCAGCCTGGCCGGAGCTCGGCGTCGATGCGATCGCGATCGCGTCCACTTTCGTCACTGAAGTGCAGAAGCTAATTTCTCGCGAGAACCACGCGGACCAGGCTCCCGTGATCTCCATCGGACGCTTCCATGGTGGCGAAGCCACAAATATCGTGTGCGATCGCGTAATTCTCCATGGCACGTTACGCACGCGCTCGACTGAAGCACGCGAAAGACTGCGCGTGCGCATTGACGAACTTGCTCAGCACGTCGCCGCAATGCATCGAGGCGGGGCCGAGTTCAAGTTGGCCACCGGAGAACCCGCCGTCATTAACGACTCTGCCATCAGTCAAACCGCGCGGGAAGCGATTGCAGAGGTTTTCGGATCTAATTCGCTCGTGCCAACGAGGCCTCTCGCCGGTGCTGATGACTTCGGGTTCTACGCAGAGAAACTCCCATCAGTGTACTTCTGGTTTGGCTGCCACAATGAAGCTTTGGGGAACAGAACCCACGTCCATACAGCAGAATTCGGCGTTTCGGACGAGGACGTGCTTCGCGCTGCACGGGCGGCTTGGGCGATCGTGAGGAAACTTCAATGCTCATCGGATGAGGCTAGTTATGAACCCTTCAGTCATCAAACACGTTCAAGCTAAACTCGATAGCGGAATGTCAGAACAGGTCGTAATAGGCTTGATCGCGCTTTCGACCGATGTGGTGACTGAGTATGAACTGAGGAAGATGTTGCCGCCGGACGGCGTCAGCATCTCGTCCACCCGCATCGAGACGCAAAATCCGATTACAATCGAAAACTTGCGAGGACATGCTCATGAGATCGCAGCGGCCGCGGAGCTATTTGTACCGCGAGAGTCAGTGGACGTTTTCGCCTACGGATGCACATCCGGATCAGCCTTGATTTCCCAAGCGACGCTCGAAGCGCAACTGCATCGCACTGCCCCCGGCGCCAAACTGACATCTCCAATGACAGGAGCCTATAAGGCTTTTAGTCAGCTTGGAATTCAACGAATTTCGATGCTGACCCCCTACCCGGACGAAGTTACGGAAGCGATGGTAGATTGCATACGTCAGGCTGGGATTTCGGTCGTCTCCTGCGCATCGTTTCATATCGAAAACGACTATGAAATCATAAATGTGTCTCCGGAAAGCATCGTAGCGGCAGGCGAGGCGATGAATTCAAAGGATATCGAGGCGTTGTTTATTCCGTGCACCGGCCTGCGCACCTCCACCATCATCGGATCGCTGGAAGCACGTATCGGAAAGCCGGTGATCACGGCTCACCAGGCAATGCTTTGGGATGCTCTCCGACTTGCTGGCTATAAGAAGCCTCTGGCGGGCCTCGGAAAGCTCCTGACTGTATGAGGAAGGTTCGTGGGTTGATGTTTCTCGATTTCCCGCTGGTTGAGCCGCCGGTCGGTAGAATAAGATTATAGATTGGAGGGTATCGATGAATAAGTGCGTCGTCGCGACAGGTTCGACCAGCGGCATCGGACTGGCGATAGCCTCCGCATTCGCTCAAGCGGGCAACAACGTTGTGATAAACGGCTTTGCAAAACCAGAAGAAATTCAGGTCATTACGAAGCGCCTTGAATCGGTCTCTAAAACGCGAGTGCTCTACCACGCAGCTGACATGTCAAAACCGTTCGAGATTGCGGATCTCATTGAGACCGCCGCGAACACGTTCGGGACCGTTGACGTACTGGTGAACAACGCCGGCATTCAACATGTGGAGAAGATAGAAGATTTTCCCGTCGAAATGTGGGACCAGATTGTTGCCGTGAACCTTTCAAGTTCCTTCCACACGATGCGGAAAACCATTCCCCACATGAAGAAGGGGGGCAAGGGCGTATCATCAACATCGCCTCCGCCCATGGTCTTGTTGCCTCCCCTTATAAGGCGGCCTACGTGGCGGCTAAGCATGGGATCATCGGGCTTACCAAAACCGCAGCACTTGAACTCGCTGAATTTGGGATCACCGTGAACGCCATCTGCCCGGGCTATGTACTAACGCCACTCGTGCAAAAACAAATCCCAGACACGGCTCGAGCGCGTGGAATCACCGAAGAGCAGGTTAAGTCCGAAGTGATGCTCAAATGTCAGCCCACCAAGGAGTTTGTGTCGGTTGAGGAAATAGCGGCAACCGCTCTATTCCTGGCGAGCGACGACGCGAGACAGATCACCGGCACCCACATCGCAATCGACGGGGGCTGGACGGCTGCGTGAAGATCTAGTCTGCCTCAATGGAATTGGTCCATCTAAATGCTAAGCAGGGACAAGCAAATGCTCGAACTTGATCGGATCGATGGAAGGATTCTTCAGATCGTTCAGAAAAACAATCGTCTGACTTCTGAAGAAATGGCCAACCGGGTCAACCTCTCGTCGTCTGCGTGTCAGCGGCGTTTGAAGCGGCTCCGCTCCGATGGTGTTATCGAGGCGGATGTCTCTGTCATCTCTCCGAAGGCGCTTGGCCGCCCAGTTACAATGATAGTATTGGTTTCGCTAGAGCGGGAGCGAGCCGATATCGTAGATCGCTTCAAAAACGCGATCCGCAGTACCCGAGAGGTAATGCTTGGCTTCTACGTCACAGGAGATGCAGACTTTATCTTGATAGTGACCTCGAAAAGCATGGAAGACTACGAGCAATTTACGCGCCGCTTCTTCTATGAGAACCCGGACATAAAAGGGTTCAAGACTATGGTCGCCATGGATCGCGTCAAGGCCGGTTACGAGTTTCCGATCGATCTCGATGATCCCGTGTTCGGTGGGGTGGGTCCCTGACGGATACAATCCGTCTACCCTCTTGAACGGATCGACGGGCCTCCACTTCCTATGATCTCGGACCCTGTTTCGCGACGCAAATATTGCCACACAAACCGACGTTACTGAACGATCGGCGCGGTTGGCAATGTAAAAGTGGTTCATCCGCGAGTTGCCGGTTGGATACTACCGGTGAGGCTCCGGATTCCTGCATTATGTAGGGCAACAACGCGTATCTGCGCTCGCCCCCCCCTATTGAACGCGCAAAACCACTACAGCTTTGCCCTTACGTTGGTTCAACGTTAATCGTTCGCCAAGGGGCCATTCATGACCATCAACATCAAGGACATCTCCGAGAAGGATCGCAACAGCGTCCTGCATCCGTTTACGCAGCTGAAGGATTTTGCGACTGGTAAGCTCGGCGAGCCGACGATCGTCGAGACGGGCAAGGGCATCCGCATCCAGGATGCACACGGCAATCAGCTGATTGACGGTTTTGCCGGCCTTTATTGCGTCAATGTCGGCTATGGCCGCACCGAGGTCGCCGAGGCCATTTCGCGGCAGGCCTATCGTCTGGCCTACTATCACTCCTACGCGGCGCACACGACCGACGAGCTTGCAATCCTCTCCGACCGTCTGGTCAAGATGGCGCCGGGCAAGATGAGCAAGGTGCTTTACGGCATGTCCGGTTCGGACGCCAACGAGACCCAGGCCAAGCTCGTCTGGTACTACAACAACCTGCGTGGCAAGCCGACCAAGAAGAAGATCATCTCGCGTGAGCGCGGCTATCACGGTTGTAGTGTTGTCTCCGGTTCGATGACCGGCATGAGCTTCTACCATGACCACATGGACCTGCCGCTGCCGCAGATCGACCACACCGGCGTGCCGCATCACTATTGGGGTGCAAATCCCGGCGAGACGGAACAGGAGTTCTCCGCCCGCCGCGCGGCCGAACTTGACGAGATGATCGAGACGCTCGGTCCCGACAATGTCGGCGCCTTCATCGCCGAGCCGGTTCTCGGTACCGGCGGCATCACGCCGCCGCCGGAAGGCTATTGGGAAGCGATCCAGAAAGTGCTGAAGAAGCACGACGTGCTCTTGATCGCCGACGAAGTGATTACCGGCTTCGGCCGCACCGGTTCGATGTTCGGCTCGCAGCACTACGGCATTGAGCCGGATTTGATCACCGTCGCCAAGGGCCTGACCTCGGCCTATTTCCCGCTCTCGGCCGCAATCGTCGGCGAGAAGGTCTACAAGGTCCTGGAAGACGGGGCAGATCGTGTCGGCGCCTTCTCTCACGGCTACACCTATTCCGGCCATCCGATCGGTGCGGCAGCCGCCAATGCGGTGCTCGACATTGTCGAGAAGGAAGACCTACCGGGCAATGCCCGTGAAGTTGGCGCCTATTTCCAGGCGCAGCTCAAGGAGAAGTTCGCCCAGCTGCCGATCGTCGGTGAAGTGCGCGGCGTCGGCCTGATGGGCGCCATCGAGTTCGTCGCCGACCGCGAGAACAAGAAGCGCTTCGATCCGTCGCTGAAGGTTGGGGCCCGCGTCTCCAAGGCAGCCCGTGACCGCGGCCTGATTGCCCGCGCCATGCCGCATGGCGACATTCTCGGCTTTGCCCCGCCGCTCGTCACCACGAAGGCAGAAATAGACGAGATCGTCGCGATCGCCGAAAAGGCTGTGCGAACCGTGATCGACGACCTCGTTCTCAACGGCGAGAAGCTCTGATCGATAATTAAGCAGTGACGGCCGGACATGCCGGCCGTCACTGCTCGTCATCAATGATTGCCTGAAGCCCGCACGAGGCAGGGGGTCACCCCTTGCCCTGCGGACAAACGCGACCTCCAGACGGGGTCCATGAGAAATAGGGAACCTGGCCATATGACTGCCGCCAAACTCCACATCACCACCAGCCTGGCGCCGATCTCTGTTCATAGCCCCTATGATGGGGCGCTGCTTGGAACGGTCGAGGCGACGGATCCTACCGAAATCAATCGCCTGCTGGCGACGGCGCGCCGCGGCGCCGAGATCTCGCGCAGCCTGCCGCGGCACAAACGTGCCGCCATCCTGGAAGGGGCCGCCCGGATCGTCGAAAGCCGCAGCAACGCCTTCGCGGAGACCATCGTGCGCGAAGCCGGCAAGACGATCGTCCAGGCCCGCAAGGAGGTGTTTCGCTGCGTCAATACGCTGAAACTCTCGGCGGAAGAAGCAAAGCGCAACGCCGGCGAGATCGTGCCCTTCGACGCCTATACCGGCTCCGAACAGCGCCAGGGCTGGTTCACCCGCGAACCGCTCGGCATCATCACCGCGATTACGCCTTACAACGATCCTTTGAACCTGGTCGCTCACAAACTCGGTCCTGCCATCGCCGGCGGCAATGCGGTGCTGCTGAAGCCGTCGAACCTGACGCCGTTCTCGGCGATCAAGCTGGTCGAAGCGCTGCGCGAGGCGGGGCTACCTGAGGAGGTCATTACCGTCGCGCACGGCGACAGACAATTGGTGACCGCGATGATCACCGCACGCGAGGTGCGGATGGTCTCCTTTACCGGCGGCTTTGCCACCGGCGAGGCAATCTGCCGCGCCGCTGGCCTCAAGAAGCTCGCCATGGAGCTTGGTGGCAATGCGCCTGTGATCGTCATGAGTGACTGCGACTTCGACAAGGCGGTCGAAGGTTCCGTCTCCGGCGCCTTCTGGGCGGCCGGACAGAACTGTATCGGTGCACAACGCATTCTGATCCAGGCCGAGCTTTACGACCGTTTCCGCGATGCCTTTGTCGCCGCAACACGGAAGCTCAAGGCGGGCGATCCGCTGCAGGAGGATACCGACGTCGGTCCGATGATCTCCAAATCGGTGGCGGAACGCACCGAAACCGCCGTTAGCGACGCCATCAAATCCGGCGCGACGCTGCTTTGCGGCAACTATCGCGAGGGATCGCTCTATCATCCGACGGTGCTCGAAGGCACGCCGGTGACTTGCAAGCTGTGGCATGAGGAAGTGTTCGCGCCAGTCGTCATGCTGGCGCCCTTCGACACGCTCGATCAGGCGATCGCGATGGCCAACGATCCGGACTACAGCCTGCATGCGGGGATCTTCACCAGCGACATCAATGTCGCGCTCGAAGCAGCCAACCGCATCGAGGCCGGCGGCGTGATGATCAATGACTCATCCGACTACCGCTTCGACGCCATGCCATTCGGCGGCTTCAAATACGGCAGCATGGGGCGAGAGGGCGTGCGCTTCGCCTACGAGGACATGACCCAGCCAAAAGTCGTCTGCATCAATCGCGGGTAACAGTTAGCCACCTGGCGTCCTGACCCGCGAGAAACAATCAGCGCCGGCCAAAGCTGCGCGCCTCTGGCAAGATCCAAGGGGAGATTATGAATAAGATTTACGAGAGCCCGCAGGCAGCCCTTGAAGGCTTGCTGTTAGACGGGATGTTTATCGCGGCCGGCGGCTTCGGTCTTTGCGGTATTCCTGAGCTGCTGATCGCTGCCATTCGCGAGGCAGGCACGAAGGAGCTGACGATCGCCTCTAACAACTGCGGCGTCGACGACTTTGGTCTCGGCGTGCTGCTCAAGACGAAACAGATCAAGAAGATGATCTCGTCCTATGTCGGCGAGAACGCCGAGTTCATGCGGCAATATCTGAGCGGTGAACTGGAGCTCGAGTTCAATCCACAAGGGACTCTCGCCGAGCGCATGCGGGCAGGGGGCGCCGGTATTGCCGGCTTCTATACCAAGACGGGTGTCGGCACGGTGGTTGCCGAGGGCAAGGAACTCAAGACCTTCGACGGCGAGACCTATGTGCTTGAGACCGGGATCGTCGCCGACCTCTCGATCGTGAAAGCCTGGAAGGCGGACACGACGGGCAATCTCGTCTTCCGCAAGACCGCTCGCAATTTCAATCCACCGGCCGCCACCTGCGGCAAGATCTGCGTCGCAGAAGTCGAGGAAATCGTGCCAGCCGGCAGCCTCGATCCCGATCACATCCATGTTCCGGGCATCTACGTGCATCGCCTGATCCAGGGCGAGCATGAGAAACGCATCGAGCAGCGCACCACGCGCGCGGCGGCTTAAAGGGCAGGGGAGAGACAAGATGGCCTGGGACAGGAACCAGATGGCGGCGCGCGCTGCCCGCGAGCTTGAAGACGGCACCTACGTCAACCTCGGCATCGGTATTCCGACGCTGGTTGCCAACTATATCCCGGAAGGCGTCCATGTGACGCTGCAGTCGGAGAACGGCCTGCTCGGCATTGGCCCGTTTCCGACCGAAGACAAGATCGATGCCGACCTCATCAATGCCGGCAAGCAGACGGTGACGGCCCTGCCGCATTCGGCCTTCTTCGACTCGGCGCAAAGCTTCGCGATGATCCGTGGCGGCAAGATCGCCATGGCTATTCTCGGTGCGATGGAGGTCGACGAGAAAGGTGATCTGGCCAACTGGATGATCCCCGGCAAGCTCGTCAAGGGCATGGGTGGCGCCATGGATCTTGTCGCCGGCGTCAAGCGTGTCGTCGTGGTCATGGACCACACCAACAAGGCAGGTGAGTCCAAGGTGCTGAAGGCCTGCACCCTGCCGCTCACCGGCAAGGGCGTGGTCAATCGGATCATCACCAATCTTGGCGTTCTCGACGTCGTCGAGGGAGGCCTGAAGCTCGTGGAGCTTGCCGACGGCGTCACCGACAGCGAACTGCGCGCCGCAACGGATGCAACCATCGTCAACTGATCTGGCGCTCTGCGCCCGACCCGACTCAATCCAATAGCGGAGGAGCTGTCATGAGCACCCCATCCATCGTCATCTCCAGTGCCGCCCGGACCGCGGTCGGTTCGTTCAACGGTGCGTTTGCCAATACGCCGGCGCATGAACTGGGTGCTGCCGTCATCAAGAGTGTGCTTGAGCGCGCCGGCGTTGAAGCTCAAGAAGTCGACGAGGTCATCCTTGGCCAGGTCCTGCCGGCTGGTGAGGGCCAGAACCCGGCCCGTCAGGCGGCGATGAAGGCAGGCGTCCCTCAGGAAAAGACCGCCTGGGGCATGAACCAGCTCTGCGGTTCCGGTCTTCGCGCAGTGGCGCTTGGCATGCAGCAGATTGCAACCGGTGATGCGGACATCATCGTCGCCGGCGGCATGGAGTCGATGTCGATGGCGCCGCATTGCTCGCATCTTCGCGGCGGCGTGAAGATGGGCGACTTTAAGATGATCGACACGATGATCAAGGATGGCCTGACCGACGCCTTCCATGGTTATCACATGGGCATTACCGCCGAGAACGTTGCCCGCCAGTGGCAGCTCAGCCGCGAGGAGCAGGACGTCTTCGCGCTCCCCTCGCAGAACAAGGCCGAGGCCGCGCAGAAGGCCGGCCGCTTCGCCGACGAGATCATTCCCTTCATCGTCAAGACCCGCAAGGGCGACATGACCGTCGACCAGGAGGAGTATATCCGCCATGGCGCCACCCTCGACCAGATGACGAAGCTGCGTCCGGCCTTCGACAAGGAAGGCACGGTCACCGCCGGCAACGCCTCCGGCCTCAATGACGGCGCCGCCGCCACCCTGCTGATGACCGAAGCGCAGGCTTCCAAGCGCGGCATCCAGCCGCTTGCCCGCATCGTTTCCTGGGCGACCGCCGGCGTCGATCCGCAGGTCATGGGCACCGGCCCGATCCCGGCTTCGCGCAAGGCGCTGGCGAAAGCCGGCTGGGCGATCGGCGACGTCGAACTCGCCGAGGCCAACGAGGCGTTCGCGGCACAAGCATGCGCGGTCAACAAGGACCTCGGCTGGGATCCGTCGATCGTCAACGTCAATGGCGGCGCGATCGCCATCGGCCATCCGATCGGCGCTTCCGGCGCCCGCGTGCTCAACACGCTGCTCTTCGAAATGAAGCGCCGCGGCGCCAAGAAGGGTTTGGCGACGCTTTGCATCGGCGGCGGCATGGGCATTGCAATGTGTGTCCGGCGCTGGTACTTGGCGATCAGCTGCTGTCGCGCTGCGCTTAAATGGGCTCTGCCTCAAAGTGTGTGGCGAAGTGGCAGCATTCTTGCCCGAAGCAATTCGGCGCCAGCACGTCCGTACATGGGGAGCATGAGGATTTGTGGGGCGGAATGGAACGGAGTATGCCGTCGTCATTGAACTTCGACGGGGCCAGCGGGTGTGAAGAGTGTAAAGCGGGCAGCAAGGAAAACTGTCGGAGAAGCGGCGGCCTCGGAAGATGAGGTTTTCATCCTGCAGTTCCGCATCTGGTTGAAGGACGTGAACCCGATGGTGTGGCGTCGGGTACAGGTAGCTTCGACTATGACGTTGCGCGAGTTTCATGGCGTCCTTCAGGTGGCGATGGGATGGGAAGGCATCCACCTTTACCAATTCATCATTCACACGGCGCGATACGGCTCGTGGGAGACGAGTGCCCGTTCCCCGGCCATGACGCTTGGCGAATTGAAGCTGC
>NZ_JBSKBR010000038.1:0-22833 GCF_053714315.1 Mesorhizobium sp. PL10
CGTGACCAATCGTGCCGATGTTCACATGAGGCTTAGTGCGCTCGAATTTACCTTTTGCCATGTGATGTCTCCAATCTGCTGCCCGTACGGGCCTTGAATTAAGTTACCGATGCAACCCGTTCAGGTTACGCGTATTTCTTCTGGACTTCCTGGGCGACCGCGGTCGGCACAGGCTCGTAGTGATCGAACTGCATCGTGTAGGCCGCACGGCCCTGGCTCATCGAGCGCAGGTTGTCGACGTACTTGAACATGTTGGCCAGAGGCACCATCGCATTGATGACGACAGCCACGCCGCGCGCTTCCTGGCCCTGGATCTGGCCGCGACGGCCGTTCAGGTCGCCGATGACGCTGCCGACATAGTCTTCCGGCGTCACGACTTCGACCTTCATGATCGGCTCGAGCAACTGCACGCCAAGCTTGGGCGCAGCTTCACGGAAGCAGGCGCGGCCGGCGATTTCGAACGCGAGCACCGAGGAGTCGACATCGTGGTAAGCGCCGTCGATGAGCGACGCCTTGACGCCGATCATCGGGAAGCCGGCAAACGGGCCAGACGTCATGACGCTGTTGATGCCCTTTTCGACACCCGGGATGTATTCCTTCGGAACCGCACCGCCGACGATCTTGGATTCGAACTCGAACTCTGAGCTTTCCGGATTCGGCTCGAAGATGATCTTGACGCGGGCGAACTGGCCCGTACCGCCGGTCTGCTTCTTGTGGGTGTAGTCCTGCTCGTGCTTGCGCGTGATCGTCTCGCGGTAAGCCACCTGCGGGGCGCCGACATTGGCCTCTACCTTGAACTCGCGACGCATGCGGTCGACGATGATGTCGAGGTGAAGTTCACCCATGCCCGAAATGATGGTCTGGCCCGATTCCTCGTCGGTCTTGACGCGGAAGGACGGATCCTCGGCGGCCAGGCGGTGAAGGGCCAGGCCCATCTTCTCCTGGTCGTTCTTGGTCTTCGGTTCGATGGCGATCTGGATGACCGGATCGGGGAATTCCATGCGCTCGAGGATGACCGGGTGCAGCGGATCGCTGAGCGTATCGCCGGTGGTGGTGTCCTTGAGGCCGGCCAGGGCAACGATGTCGCCGGCAAATGCCTCTTCGACGTCGGCGCGCGAATTCGCATGCATCTGCAGCATGCGGCCGATGCGCTCTTTCTTGCCCTTCACGGTGTTGTCCAGCGAGACGCCCTTGGTCAGCTTGCCCGAATAGATACGGGCAAAGGTCAGCGAACCGACGAACGGGTCGTTCATGATCTTGAAGGCGAGCATCGACAGCGGCTCGTTGTCGTCGGCGTGACGCTCGATCTCGGCGTCGGTCTTGGCGTCGACGCCCTTGATGGCGGGAACATCGGCCGGCGACGGCAGATATTCGACGACGGCGTCGAGCAGCGGCTGCACGCCCTTGTTCTTGAAGGCCGAGCCGCAGAACATCGGGTAGAACTTGACCGCGATCGTGCCCTTGCGGATCAGCGAACGGATCTCGTCATTCGACGGCATCTTGCCTTCGAGGTAATTCTCGAGCGCCGTCTCGTCCATTTCGACGGCGGCTTCGATCATCTTCTCGCGGTATTCTTCGGCGCGAGCCTTGAGGTCGGCCGGGATCTCGACGACGTCCCAGGCAGCGCCCAGCGTCTCGTCGCGCCAGACCAGCGCGTTCATCTCGACGAGGTCGACGACACCCTTGAACTCGGTCTCGGCGCCGATCGGCAGCTGCATGACGACAGCCTGCGCACCGAGGCGCGAGCCGATCATTTCGACCGAACGGTAGAAGTCGGCGCCAATCTTGTCCATCTTGTTGCAGAAGATCATGCGCGGAACGCGATACTTGTCGGCCTGGCGCCAGACAGTCTCGGTCTGCGGCTCGACACCGGCATTTGCGTCGAGCAGCGCGATGGCGCCGTCGAGCACGCGCAGCGAACGCTCGACTTCGATGGTGAAGTCGACGTGTCCGGGAGTGTCGATGATGTTGAAGCGGTGCATCTTGCCGTCACGACCCTTCCAGAAGGTCGTGGTGGCAGCGGACGTGATGGTGATGCCGCGTTCCTGCTCCTGCTCCATCCAGTCCATGGTGGCAGCGCCGTCGTGCACTTCGCCGATCTTGTGCGACTTGCCCGTGTAATAGAGGACGCGCTCGGTGGTCGTCGTCTTGCCGGCGTCAATATGCGCCATGATACCGAAATTGCGGTAGTCTTCGATTTTATATTCGCGGGCCATCGTGGGTGCCTTCTCAGTCTCGTTCGCGCTTTACCAGCGGTAGTGCGCGAAAGCGCGGTTGGCTTCAGCCATCTTGTGGGTGTCTTCGCGCTTCTTCACGGCCGTGCCGCGGTTGTTGGCCGCGTCCATCAGCTCGCCGGAGAGGCGATCGACCATCGTGGTCTCGTTGCGGTTGCGCGCAGCTGCAATCAGCCAGCGGATCGCCAGGGCCTGGCGGCGCTCGGGGCGCACGTCGACCGGAACCTGGTAGGTGGCGCCGCCGACGCGGCGCGACCGGACCTCCACATGCGGCGCGACATTGTCGAGCGCCTGATGGAAGACGGTGACCGGCTCCTGCTTGGTCTTCGACTGAACCTGGTCGAGCGCGCCGTAGACGATGGTCTCGGCAACCGACTTCTTGCCGTCATACATGACGGCGTTCATGAACTTGGTGACGATCAGATCGCCGAACTTCGGGTCCGGATTGATCTCACGCTTTTCTGCACTGTGACGACGCGACATGGCTTTTGTCTCTCAATCTCGTAGCCTTGCGCAGCAAAAGCGCGAAGGCCGGAAAATCTTACTTCGGACGCTTGGCGCCGTACTTCGAACGGCGCTGCTTGCGGTTCTTCACGCCCTGCGTGTCGAGCACGCCGCGGATGATGTGGTAGCGCACGCCCGGAAGATCCTTGACGCGGCCGCCGCGGATCATGACCACGGAGTGTTCCTGAAGGTTGTGACCTTCGCCGGGGATGTAGCCGATCACTTCAAAGCCGTTGGTCAGGCGAATCTTGGCCACCTTGCGCAGTGCCGAGTTCGGCTTCTTCGGCGTCGTTGTATAGACGCGCGTGCAGACGCCCCGCTTCTGCGGGTTCTGCTGCATGGCCGGGACCTTGTTGCGCTTCACCGGCGCAATGCGCGGCTTGCGGATCAGCTGGTTGACGGTAGGCATTAAACCCTCTTGTCTCTCAATTCCGTGTCTCGCCCGGTCAGGGCCGCTCAAAGCGTCAATCCCATACGCAAATTCGGGCCATAAACCGCGCCTCGCGGTCCTGCCCGAACAAAATGCAGAGGAAGCGGAAACCGCTTCATGCGCGCCGGAAATGTCTTTTCGCTCGTAAAACGAACCCTGTTTGAGGCAAACTCCAAAGCGTGTCGCTTCGGAAGGGAGAGCCTCACATCGGTTCTGACTGGGCGGCTTCTACTCGCAACACCGTGAACCGTCAACCCCGGAGCGCCAAATATTGCGCGCCAAACAGGACGTGGCAGCCATGCGAAAATCGCATGTAATTTTCTTTCGCCATTTTGCAAGAGCAAGGAAGAAAGTAACCTTGCAGGCAAGAAAGTGACCGGCTTTTGGCTGTCCCGCGCCGGGGCTTCGTGGCAAAAGGCGCCATGGACAGCGCAAATCCCCTCGCCCGCCCCCGATCCAAGAGGAATCAGCCCGTGAACGACAACGACGAACGCCCGGTCACCATCATCACCGGCCGCGTCTGGAAAAAGAAGGGCGGCAAGCCGGAAGGCGTCCATGTGATGCTGGTCGCGCCCGACGACGATTCGGCCGTGCGCCGCGCTCTCGAATCGCTCGCCGCCGAAGGCTATGCCGAAGCCGAGCTCGACCAGATCGGCGACATGGAGGGCGAGCCTGACGATGAGCCGCATCTGTCGGCCTTCCAGGGCGCGCTTGAAGGCGAAGTGTCGATCGTGACCTTCGAGGTTCCGCTCTGATCACGACCGCGACCTTTTTCTTCGCGCTCCGCGTCACTTGCCCGGCACGGCTTCTCTGCTAAAAGTCCGACAAATACCCAATCAGCGGAGTTACCATGCCCTCGACGAAAGACCCCATCAAGCTCGGCATCGTCGGTGTGGGCAAGATCGTGCGCGACCAGCATTTGCCGGCAGTGGCCAAGGATGGGAATTACCGCCTGATCGCCGCCGCCAGCCGGCACGGCAAGGTCGACGATATCCCGAACTTCCCGACCATTGAGGCGATGCTCGACGCAGCGCCGGAACTCGAGGCCGTGTCGCTGTGCATGCCGCCGCAGTATCGTTACGACGCGGCGCGCACCGCGCTGATCGCGAAAAAGCATGTCTTCCTGGAGAAGCCGCCGGGCGCCACCGTGAGCGAGGTCGAGGACCTGAAGCGGCTGGCAGAGGCCAATGGGGTGACGCTGTTCGCCAGCTGGCATTCGCGCTACGCGCCGGCGGTCGAGGCCGCGCGGACTTTTCTGAGCTCAGCCAAAATCAGCTCGGCCGCAATCGTCTGGAAGGAGGATGTCCGCCGCTGGCACCCGAACCAGGACTGGATCTGGGCGCCGGGCGGCTTCGGCGTCTTCGATCCCGGCATCAACGCCCTGTCGATTGTCACCCACATCCTGCCGGCGATGTTCATCACCTCGGCCGTCCTCGACTTTCCCGAAAACCGGGCGTCGCCGGTCGCGGCCCATGTCAATTTCCGCACCTCCGATGGGTTGCCGGTAACCATGGAGCTTGACTGGCTGCAGACCGGGCCGCAGAGCTGGGACATCCTGGCCGATACGGACAAGGGCAAGATGGTGCTCTCCGGCGGCGGCACCAGGCTCGCCGTCGACGGCAAGGTGGTTCATGACGAGCCGGAGGCCGAATATCCTGAGCTCTACCGCCGCTTCGCCGAGATCGTGCGCGCCGGCATCTCCGATGTCGACCTGGCGCCCCTGCAACACGTCGCCGACGCCTTCATGCTCGGCAAGCGCAATGTGGTGGAGGCGTTCTTCGACTGAGCGGTGAAGCTCGGCCGGACCGCAGTCCGGCCGCTCGTAGCATAACCTTCACTCGACGATCGCAATGGCAAAACCGTCATAGCCCTTGGCGCCGACGGTCTGGATGGCGGTGCCGGTGAGGCGCTTCTCGCCGCCGATAAAGGAAAATGCGGCGCGTGCGCCTTCGACATAGGCGTCACGGCCATCGTCGTTGAGCACCGTACCGTCTCGGACGACGTTGTCGCAGATGATGGCCGTGCCTGGCCGTGACAGGCGCATCGCCCAGCTGAGATAGTTCGGATTGTTCGGCTTGTCGGCGTCGATGAAGATCAGGTCGAACGGCCCGGCATTTTCGCTCTCCAGCGTCTCAAGTGTTTGCAGCGCCGGCCCGGTCCGCAGGTCGACCTTGTCCGACATCCCTGCCCGCTCGAAATTCGAGCGCGCAACCTTTGCGTGGTGCGGGTCGAGCTCGAGCGTGACTACCTTGCCGTCGGCCGGCAATCCCCTTGCCATCCAGATGGTCGAGTAGCCACCGAGCGTGCCGATCTCCAGCACCCGCTTCGCGCCGCGGATGCGCACAAGAAGCGAAAGCAGCTTGCCCTGCGCGGCAGAGACGTCGATGGCCGGCAGGCCCTGTTTGCGATTGGTTGCGATCACCGCGTCGAGCACGGGATCTGCTTCGAAAAGAGACGAGACGATGTAGTCGTCGACGGCCGTCCAGGTCTTGTTGCTCATGATGCTTCCCTTGTTCGTAAGGCCAAAAACGCGAAAAGGGGCCGCTTGGGCCCCTTTTCCTTTTCTCGTCCACCGCGCTTACTGCGCGGCGTTGACCATGTCGGTCAGCATCGGGTCGGCGACTTCGACACCGGAGGCCTTGCGGCGCTCGTCGATGATCAGTTCGTCGCGCGAGGTGGCGATGCGCCGGATCTGGCTCATCGTGCCGCCCGTACCGGCCGGGATCAGCCGGCCGACGATGACGTTTTCCTTCAGGCCCTGCAGCATGTCAGTCTTGCCGGCGACCGCAGCTTCCGTCAGCACCCTGGTCGTCTCCTGGAAGGAGGCGGCCGAGATGAAGGACGGCGTCTGCAGCGAGGCCTTGGTGATGCCGAGCAGCACCGGCTGGCCTTCGGCCGGCTTCTTGCCGTCCTCGATCAGGCGCTCGTTGACCTCTTCCAGTTCGATCACGTCGACGTGGTCGCCCGGAATGTAGGTCGAGTCGCCCTGCGTGGTGATCTCGACCTTCTGCAGCATCTGGCGAACGATCACCTCGATGTGCTTGTCGTTGATCGACACGCCCTGCAGGCGGTAGACTTCCTGGATTTCGTTCACGAGGTAGGAAGCAAGCGCTTCCACGCCCTTGATCGCCAAGATGTCGTGCGGCGCCGGATTGCCGTCGAGGATGTAGTCGCCCTTCTCGATGACGTCGCCGTCCTGGAGATGGAACGGCTTGCCCTTCGGGATCAGGTATTCGACCGGCTCAAGCGTCGAGTCATGCGGCTCGATGATGATGCGGCGCTTGTTCTTGTAGTCGCGGCCGAAGCGGATCGTGCCATCGATCTCGGCGATGATGGCGTGATCCTTCGGACGGCGTGCCTCGAACAATTCGGCAACACGCGGCAGACCGCCGGTGATGTCCTTGGTCTTGGCGCTTTCCATCGGGATACGCGCCAGCACGTCGCCGGGGCGAACCTGCGAACCCGGCTCGACCGAGAGAATGGCCTCGACCGAGAGCAGGAAGCGGGCATCGCCGCCCTTCGACAGCTTGCCGACCTTGCCCTTGCCATCCAGGATGGCAATCGCCGGCTTGAGGTCGTTGCCGCGCGGCGTCGAACGCCAGTCGATGACCTCGCGCTTGGTGATGCCGGTCGATTCGTCGGCCGTTTCCTGAACGGAAATACCGTCGACCAGATCCTCGTACGCCACCTTGCCCTCGATTTCGGTGAGGACCGGGCGGGTATAGGGATCCCACTCGGCGATACGCTGGCCGCGCTTCACCTTGTCGCCATCGTCCACGAAGATACGCGAACCATAGGTAACGCGGTGCGTGGCGCGTTCCTTGCCGGCTTCGTCGAGGATCAGCACCGCCATGTTGCGGCCCATGACCATCTGCTGGCCGTCCGAGTTGCGCACCACGTTGCGGTTGCGGATCTCGACCTTGCCCTCATACGAGGCTTCAAGGAACGAGGAGTCCACCACCTGCGCCGTACCGCCCATGTGGAAGGTACGCATGGTGAGCTGGGTGCCCGGCTCGCCGATCGACTGCGCCGCGATGACGCCGACGGCTTCGCCCTGGTTGACCGGGGTGCCGCGGGCCAGATCGCGTCCGTAGCAGACCGCGCAGACGCCGACCCTGACTTCGCACGTCAGCGCCGAACGGATGCGGACCGACTGCACGCCGGCCTTTTCGATCTGCTCCACGTCGCGCTCGTCCATCAGCGTTCCGGCCTTGACCAGAACTTCGCCCGAAACCGGGTGCGTGATGTCGTCGAGCGACGTACGGCCCAGCACGCGCTGGCCGACCGAAGCGACGACCTGACCGGCATCGACGATCGGCTGCATGGTGAGGCCCTTGTCGGTGCCGCAATCCACGGAGTTGACGATGCAGTCCTGCGCCACGTCGACCAGACGACGGGTGAGGTAACCCGAGTTCGCCGTCTTCAAGGCGGTGTCGGCCAGACCCTTGCGGGCGCCGTGGGTCGAGTTGAAGTACTCGAGCACGGTTAGGCCTTCCTTGAAGTTCGAGATGATCGGCGTCTCGATGATTTCACCCGACGGCTTGGCCATCAGGCCGCGCATGCCGGCGAGCTGGCGCATCTGGGTGGGCGAACCGCGCGCACCCGAATGCGACATCATGTAGATCGAGTTCATCGGCTTCTGGCGGCCATTGTCCTCGAACTCCACGGCCTTGATGCGGGCCATCATTTCGTCGGCGACCTTTTCCGAGCACTTGGCCCAGGCATCGACGACCTTGTTGTACTTCTCGCCCTGCGTGATCAGACCGTCATTGTACTGCTGCTCGTATTCCTTGGCCAAAGCCTCGGTGTCGGAGACCAGCTTGATCTTGGCGTCCGGGATCAGCATGTCGTCCTTGCCGAACGAAATGCCGGCGCGGCAGGCATGACCGAAGCCGAGTGCCATGATGCGGTCGCAGAAAATGACCGTCTCCTTCTGACCGCAATGGCGGTAGACGGTGTCGATCATCTTGGAGATGTTCTTCTTGGTCATCTCCTGGTTGGCGGTCTCGTAAGGCACATTGACGTTCTTCGGCAGCAGTTCGCCGATGATCATGCGGCCAGGCGTGGTGTCGTAGATCTTCGACACGACCTTGCCTTCGGCGTCGACCGAACGGAAGCGACCCTTGATCTTGGCGTGCAGGGTAACGGCCTTGGTCTCGAGCGCATGCTGGAGCTCGCCCATGTCGGCAAACACCATGCCTTCGCCCGGCTCGTTCTGGTTGACGATCGAAAGATAGTAGAGACCCAGAACCATGTCCTGCGACGGCACGATGATCGGCGCGCCGGAAGCCGGATGCAGGATGTTGTTGGTCGACATCATCAGCACGCGGGCTTCAAGCTGAGCCTCGAGCGACAGCGGCACGTGAACGGCCATCTGATCGCCGTCGAAGTCGGCGTTGAAGGCCGTGCAGACCAGCGGATGCAGCTGGATCGCCTTGCCTTCGATCAGGATCGGCTCGAACGCCTGGATGCCCAGGCGGTGCAGCGTCGGCGCGCGGTTCAGGAGCACCGGATGCTCGCGGATGACCTCGTCGAGGATATCCCAGACTTCCGGACGCTCCTTCTCGACCAGCTTCTTGGCCTGCTTGACGGTCGAGGAGAACCCCTTGGCGTCGAGGCGGGCATAGATGAAGGGCTTGAACAGTTCGAGCGCCATCTTCTTCGGCAGGCCGCACTGGTGCAGCTTGAGCTCCGGACCGGTGACGATGACCGAACGGCCCGAATAGTCGACGCGCTTGCCGAGCAGGTTCTGGCGGAACCGGCCCTGCTTGCCCTTCAACATGTCGGACAGCGACTTCAGCGGACGCTTGTTGGCGCCGGTGATGACGCGGCCGCGGCGGCCGTTGTCGAACAGAGCGTCTACGGCTTCCTGCAGCATGCGCTTTTCATTGCGCACGATGATGCCGGGGGCGCGCAGCTCGATCAGCCGCTTCAGGCGGTTGTTGCGGTTGATGACGCGGCGATAGAGATCGTTCAGGTCGGACGTGGCGAAGCGGCCGCCGTCCAGCGGAACCAGCGGGCGCAGGTCCGGCGGGATCACCGGAACCACCTTCATGATCATCCATTCCGGACGGTTGCCGGATTCCATGAAGTTCTCGACCACCTTGAGCCGCTTCAGATACTTCTTCTGCTTCAGCTCGGACGTGGTCGAAGCCAGTTCCGAACGCAGGTCGCCGGCGATCTTCTCCAGGTCCATGCCGGCCAGAAGGTCATGAATGGCCTCGGCGCCGATCATGGCGGTGAAAGAGTCCTCGCCATACTCGTCGACGGCGATCATGTACTCTTCCTCGCTGAGCAGCTGGTGCTCCTTCAGCGCGGTGAGGCCAGGCTCGGTGACGATGTAGTTCTCGAAGTAGAGGACGCGCTCGATGTCCTTCAGCGTCATGTCGAGCAGCGTGCCGATGCGCGACGGCAGCGACTTCAGGAACCAGATGTGAGCGACAGGTGCTGCCAGCTCGATATGGCCCATGCGCTCGCGGCGAACGCGCGACAGCGTGACTTCGACGCCGCACTTCTCGCAGATGACGCCCTTGTACTTCATGCGCTTGTACTTGCCGCACAGGCATTCGTAGTCCTTGATCGGGCCAAAAATGCGCGCGCAGAACAGACCGTCACGCTCCGGCTTGAAGGTGCGGTAGTTGATGGTCTCCGGCTTCTTGATCTCGCCGAACGACCAGGACAGAATCTTCTCAGGGCTGGCGAGCGATATCCGGATGGAATCGAACACCTGCGCCGGCGCCTGCGGATTGAAGAGATTCATGACCTCTTGGTTCATGCCGTTCTCCTTTTCGGGGTCCTCGAAAACCCCTTGCATCTAACGCGGGCCAAATGCCCGCTGAGTGGTCGGCCCACCGGCCGTAGAATTCGATAGGCGCGCCGCGGCTTTCCGCGGCGCGCCGTTGCCTTACTCGGCTGCGTCAGGCAACCGGACAGGGTTGTCGTCGAGCTTGGTGTTCTCCAATTCGACATTGAGGCCGAGAGACCGCATTTCCTTGACGAGCACGTTGAAGCTCTCCGGAATGCCGGCTTCGAACGTGTCATCGCCGCGCACGATCGCCTCGTAGACCTTGGTGCGGCCGGCAACATCGTCCGACTTCACCGTCAGCATTTCCTGCAGCGTGTAGGCGGCGCCGTAGGCTTCCAGCGCCCAGACCTCCATTTCGCCGAAGCGCTGGCCACCGAACTGCGCCTTGCCGCCCAGCGGCTGCTGGGTGACGAGCGAGTACGGACCGATCGAACGCGCGTGGATCTTGTCGTCCACCAGGTGGTGAAGCTTGAGCATATAGATATAGCCCATCGTCACCTTGCGATCGAACGGCTCGCCGGTGCGTCCGTCATAGAGTTGCGACTGACCGCTGGTGTGCAGGCCCGCCTGTTCCAGCATGACGTTGATGTCGACCTCATGCGCGCCGTCGAACACCGGCGTCGCGATGGAGACGCCGCGGCGCATCTGCTCGCTGAGGCGAACGATACTCTCGTCGTCATACTCGCGGACCGGCTCGTTGCGGTCGTTGGCCGGAATGAAGCTTTCCAGCGTCTTGCGCAGCGGCTTGATGTCGCCACCCGCCTTGTAGGCTTCAATCAGCTCGCCGATCTTCTTGCCCATGCCCGCGCATGCCCAGCCCAGGTGCGTTTCCAGGATCTGGCCGACATTCATACGGCTCGGCACACCCAGCGGGTTGAGCACGATATCGGCATGCGTGCCGTCCTCGAGGAAAGGCATGTCCTCGACCGGAACGATGCGGGACACGACACCCTTGTTGCCGTGACGGCCGGCCATCTTGTCGCCCGGCTGCATCTTGCGCTTCACAGCCACGAAGACCTTGACCATCTTCATGACGCCCGGAGGCATTTCGTCGCCGCGCTGGACCTTCTCGACCTTGTCCATGAAGCGCTGCTCGAGCGCCTTCTTGGAGTCGTCGTACTGGCCACGCAAGGCTTCCAGTTCGCTCTGGAGCTTTTCGTTCTCCACCGCAAACTGCCACCACTGCGAACGCGGATACTCATCCAGCGTGTCCTTCGACAGCTTCGAGCCCTTCTTGAAGCCCTTCGGCCCGGCAATCGCTTCCTTGCCAACGAGAACGTCGGAAAGACGCGAATAGACGTTGCGGTCGAGGATCGCCTGCTCGTCGTCGCGGTCCTTGGCGAGGCGTTCGATCTCCTCGCGTTCGATCGCCATGGCGCGCTCGTCCTTCTCGACGCCGTGGCGGTTGAACACGCGCACTTCGACGACGGTGCCGAAGGTGCCCGGAGGCATGCGCATCGAGGTGTCGCGAACGTCGGACGCCTTTTCACCGAAGATGGCGCGCAGGAGCTTTTCTTCCGGCGTCATCGGGCTTTCGCCCTTCGGCGTGATCTTGCCGACCAGGATGTCGCCCGGCTGCACTTCCGCGCCGATATAGACGATGCCGGCTTCGTCGAGGTTCTTCAGCGCTTCTTCCGAAACGTTCGGAATGTCGCGCGTGATTTCCTCCGGTCCGAGCTTGGTGTCGCGGGCCATGACCTCGAACTCCTCGATGTGGATCGAGGTGAAGACGTCGTCGGCCACGATGCGCTCGGAGAGCAGGATCGAGTCCTCGTAGTTGTAGCCATTCCACGGCATGAACGCGACCAGCACGTTGCGGCCGAGCGCCAGATCGCCGAGCTCGGTCGACGGACCGTCGGCAATGATGTCGCCCTTGTTGACGCGGTCACCCATGCGCACCAGCGGACGCTGATTGATGCAGGTGTTCTGGTTCGAACGCTGGAACTTCATCAGCCGGTAGATGTCGACGCCCGACTTGCCGGGATCGAGATCTTCCGTGGCGCGGATGACGATACGCGTCGCGTCCACCTGGTCGACGATGCCGCCGCGGCGGGCACCGATGGCGGCGCCCGAGTCACGGGCGACGACCGGCTCCATGCCGGTGCCGACGAACGGCGCTTCGGCACGAACCAGCGGCACGGCCTGACGCTGCATGTTGGAGCCCATCAGCGCGCGGTTGGCGTCGTCGTTCTCGAGGAACGGGATGAGCGCTGCGGCCACAGACACCATCTGCTTGGGCGACACGTCCATCAGATCGACGTTTTCGCGCGGCGCCATCATCACTTCGCCGGCGCTGCGGCAAATGACGAATTCGTCGACGAAACCACCATTCTTGTCGAGCTCGGCATTGGCCTGCGCAACATGGTGCTTGGACTCTTCCATAGCGGAGAGATAGACGACCTCATTGGTCAGCTTGCCGTTGACGATCTTGCGGTACGGGCTCTCGATGAAGCCGTACTTGTTGACGCGCGCGAAGGTCGCCAGCGAGTTGATCAGACCGATATTCGGGCCTTCCGGCGTCTCGATCGGGCAGATGCGGCCGTAATGCGTCGGGTGCACGTCGCGCACCTCGAAGCCGGCGCGCTCGCGGGTAAGACCGCCCGGTCCAAGCGCCGACAGGCGGCGCTTGTGGGTGATCTCCGACAGCGGGTTGGTCTGATCCATGAACTGCGACAGCTGCGAGGAACCGAAGAACTCGCGCACGGCGGCAGCCGCCGGCTTGGCGTTGATCAGGTCCTGCGGCATCACCGTATCGATCTCGATCGAGGACATACGCTCCTTGATCGCGCGCTCCATGCGCAGCAGACCGACGCGGTACTGGTTCTCCATCAGCTCGCCGACAGAACGCACGCGGCGGTTGCCGAGATTGTCGATGTCATCGATCTCGCCCTTGCCGTCGCGCAGTTCGACCAGCGTCTTGACCACGGCCAGGATGTCGTCCTTGCGCAGCACACGCACGGTGTCCTCGGCCTTGAGCTCAAGGCGCATGTTCATCTTGACGCGACCGACGGCCGACAGATCGTAGCGCTCGCTGTCGAAGAACAGCGAGTTGAACATGGCTTCGGCGGTTTCCAGCGTCGGCGGCTCGCCCGGGCGCATGACACGATAGATGTCGAACAGCGCGTCCTGGCGGCTCTCGTTCTTGTCGACGTTGAGCGTGTTGCGGATATAGGCGCCGACATTGACGTGGTCGATGTCGAGAACCTTGATCTCCTGCTCGCCGGTGCCGAGCAGCACCTTCAGCGTCTTCTCGTCAATCTCGTCGCCGGCTTCGAGGAAGATCTCGCCGGTGCCGTAATTGACGATGTCTTCGGCCAGGTAATTGCCGAGCAGATCCTCGTCGGTCGCCTTGATCGCCTTCAGACCCTTTTCGCCAAGCGCCCTTGCCTGGCGGGCGGTGATCTTCTTGCCCTGCTCGACGACGATCTCGCCGGTGTCGGCATCGACCAGGTCGCCGACAGCCTTGAGGCCGCGGAAACGTTCCACGTTGAACGGAATGCGCCAATGATCGCCGGCGCGCTTGTAGGTGATCTTGTTGTAGAAGGTCGACAGGATCTCTTCGCCGTCCATGCCAAGCGCCATCAACAGCGACGTCACCGGGATCTTGCGGCGGCGGTCGATGCGGGCGTGCACGACGTCCTTGGAATCGAACTCGATGTCGAGCCACGAACCCCGATACGGGATGACGCGCGCGGCAAACAAAAGCTTGCCCGACGAGTGCGACTTGCCCTTGTCGTGGTCGAAGAAGACGCCCGGCGAACGGTGCATCTGCGAGACGATGACGCGCTCGGTGCCGTTGACGATGAAGGTGCCGTTCAAGGTCATGAGCGGCATGTCGCCCATGTAGACGTCCTGCTCCTTGATGTCCTTGATCGACTTGGCCCCGGTATCCTCGTCGATATCGAACACGATGAGGCGCAGCGTCACCTTCAGCGGCGCGGCATAGGTCAGGTCGCGCTGACGGCATTCGTCAACGTCGAATTTCGGTCCTTCGAACTCGTACTTCACGAACTCCAGCATCGAGGAGCCGGAGAAATCGGAGATCGGGAAGACCGACTTGAAAACAGCCTGCAGTCCTTCGTCCGGACGGCCGCCCTTGGGCTCGTCCACCATCAGGAACTGGTCATAGGATGCCTTTTGAACCTCGATCAGGTTCGGCATCTCCGCAACTTCCGGGATCTTTCCGAAGAACTTGCGTACGCGTCTGCGGCCATTGAAAGTCTGGGTCTGGGCCATCGTCGCTCCTTAGCTCTAAACTCGGGACGAGCCTCGCCGCGGCTCGCCTTGCATACTGAGCCGCCTGGGCAGCGGCTCTCTGTCTGTTTTTCCGGCAGGCTGCCGGTAAAACGGGAGAAAACCCGTTTCCTGAAGGCCGGTTTCGGCCCTCAGGAAAGAGGTTCCCGTACATCTCGCGCTACGCATCCTCCCTTCCGTGAAGGGAGTGGCGGACGGCGCGAGGCCGCCCGCCGCTTTTACGCTTACTTCAGGTCGACCTTGGCGCCGGCTGCTTCCAGCTGGGCCTTGAACTTCTCAGCGTCAGCCTTGGAAACGCCTTCCTTGACCGGCTTCGGAGCTGCTTCGACCAGATCCTTGGCTTCCTTGAGGCCCAGGCCGGTGATGGCGCGGACTTCCTTGATGACGTTGATCTTCTGAGCGCCTGCCTCGGTGAGGACGACGTCGAATTCCGTCTTTTCCTCGGCCGGAGCAGCAGCAGCGGCAGCGCCGCCAGCAGCGGCAACCGCCACCGGAGCAGCAGCCGAAACGCCCCACTTTTCTTCAAGAAGCTTCGACAGCTCGGCCGCCTCGAGGACGGTCAGCTTCGAAAGGTCGTCTACGATCTTTGCCAGATCAGCCATTGTTGTATTCCTTCATCAGGTTCGAACGTGTGTTTGTGATAGCGAGGAACGGCCTCATGCCGCCTCGTCCTTCCGGGCGTAAGCGCCGATGACGCGCGCGACCGAAGCCGCTGGCGCATTGACGATCTGGGCGATCCGGGTAGCCGGCGTGGCGATCATGCCAACCAGCCTGGCGCGCAGCTCATCGAGCGACGGAAGTGTGGCGAGTGCCTTCACACCGTCGGCGTTGAGCGAGGTGGTGCCCATTGCGCCGCCGAGAATGACCAACTTGTCATTTCCCTTGGCGAAATCGGACGCGACCTTCGGCGCCGCAATCGGATCCTCCGAATAAGCGATCAGCGTCTGTCCCTTGAACAGGTCGATGATCGATGCGGAGTCCGTGCCCTGAAGAGCGATTTTGGCGAGACGGTTCTTCGCGACTTTGACGGTGCCACCGGCAGCGCGCATTTTCGACCGAAGGTCGTTCATTTGCGCGACGGTGATACCGGCGTAGTGGGCCACGACGACTGAACCAGCGCCTGCAAAAGCACCATTCAGGCCCGTGACGAGTTCGCGTTTTTCCGCTCTGTCCACTGCCTATCTCCAGTTGACCCCTGCCCTTATGAAAGGACAGGCGTCGGGTTGCCTTTTTGCCGGCCGGGCCATCCAGTAACGGATCTCCCGAACGACGCTCGAGGATCCTGCCCCCTTTCGCCACATCGACGGTCAAGCCGGCGATGCGCAGACAAAAGGCAAACACGGTTCGAACCTTTCATTGGAGCTTGTCGCTCCGTTGTCAGGTCTTCACCCGTCTCATGCAGGCCCAATTGAATTAAGGCTTCTGGGCCGCCTGCAATCTCGGACAGGATGTCCGGAAACCTCTCGGTTTCCGGTACCGGGCCGCCGACAGGTCGGAGGCCCGGAATTCACTTGCGGATCAGCGCTTTAGCGGCCGATCCAAATGTTCGTATCAGGACGCTGCGAGCGTCGAGACGTCGAGCTTGAGGCCCGGGCCCATCGTCGAGGTGACCGACACCTTCTTGACGTAGTTGCCCTTGGCGCCAGCCGGCTTCGCCTTGGTCACGGCATCGGCGAAGGCGCGGATGTTTTCTTCCAGTGCCTTGACGTCGAACGAGACCTTGCCGACGCCGGCCTGGACGATGCCGGCCTTCTCGACGCGGAACTCGACAGCGCCGCCCTTCGATGCCTTGACGGCGGCGGCGACGTCCGTGGTGACGGTGCCGACCTTCGGGTTCGGCATCATGCCGCGCGGGCCGAGCACCTTCCCCAGACGGCCGACCAGCGGCATCATGTCCGGCGTGGCGATGCAGCGATCGAAGTCGATCGTGCCCTTCTGGACGATCTCGACCAGATCCTCGGCACCGACGATGTCGGCGCCGGCGGCTTTGGCTTCCTCGGCCTTGTCGCCACGTGCGAACACGGCCACGCGGACCGAACGGCCGGTGCCGTTCGGCAGGTTGACCACGCCGCGGACCATCTGGTCGGCGTGACGCGGGTCGACGCCGAGGTTCATGGCGACTTCGATGGTCTCGTCGAACTTCACCGTCGAACGGTCCTTGAGCAGCTTCAGCGCTTCACCCAGGGCATAAGCCTTGTTGGGATCGATGCCTTCGCGGGTCTTCGATACACGCTTTGCAAGTTTTGCCATGATCTCAGCCCACCACTTCCAGACCCATCGAGCGGGCGGAGCCCTCGACCATGCGCATGGCCGCTTCGACGTCGTTTGCGTTCAGATCCTTCATCTTCTGCTCGGCGATGGCGCGCACCTTGTCGCGGCCGATCGTGCCGACCTTGACCTTGCCCGGCTCCTTGGAGCCCGACTTCAGGTTCGCAGCCTTCTTCAGGAAGTAGCTCACCGGCGGCGTCTTCATGACGAAGGTGAACGACTTGTCCTGGTAGTAGGTGATGACGACCGGAATCGGCGATCCCTTTTCCATTTCCTGGGTCTGCGCGTTGAACGCCTTGCAGAATTCCATGATGTTGATGCCGCGCTGACCAAGTGCCGGGCCGATCGGGGGCGACGGCGTAGCCGAGCCCGCGGCAACCTGGAGCTTGAGCTGGCCTGCAATTTTCTTAGCCATCTCTTTCCTGCCTTTGTCTCATGCCGGCCCCACTATCGGGGAACGCCGGCGGTTGCAGTCTGGTGGTGCGGTTCGCGCGGCCGGCTAAAGCCACATTCGCCTCCCACCCGTTCTGGCCGCGCCGGCGAACCGGCGCGGGGTTTTCGGATCAGCCCTTTTCGACCTGCCCGAATTCCAGATCGACAGGCACGGCGCGCCCGAAGATCGAAACTTCCACCTTGAGCCGCGCCCGCTCCTCGTCCACTTCCTGGACGAAACCGTTGAACGACGCGAACGGACCGTCCGAAACGCGGATCGCCTCGCCGATCTCGAAGGTGACCGAGGGCTTGGGCCGCTCGACGCCTTCCTGGACCTGGTTCAGGATGCGCTGCGCTTCCGCCTCGGTGATCGGCACCGGCTTGGAGTCACCGAGAAAACCGGTGACCTTCGGCGTGTTCTTGACCAGCGAGAACACCGCGTCGGTCAGATTGGCCTTCAACAGCACATAGCCCGGAAAGAACTTGCGCTCGGCATCGACCTTGCGACCGCGGCGGATCTCGACGACCTTCTCGGTCGGCACCACGATCTGCTCGATATCGGCGGACAGGCCCTTCTGCTTGGCCTTGTTCTCAATGTCCTCGGCGACCTTTTTTTCAAAGTTCGAATAGGCGTGGACGATGTACCACCGCGCGGTCATTTCAAGACTTCTCCGTAATCGCCGAACTTAATGTCCGAGGCTCAGTAACCGCTCGATCGCGTAGCCCATGGCCACGTCGGCGGTGAAGAAAAAGATCATCGCGATGACCGCAAACACGAGCACCATCACCGTCGAGATCATCGTCTCCCGGCGCGACGGCCAAGTCACCTTGGCGGTCTCCGCGCGGACCTGCTGGAGAAAGACGAAAGGATTTGTGGTTTTCGAAGCCATATGCCGCTCTGTCTTCAAGACCCGTTGGCCGGGTCTCCTGGATGATCCCGCTGGCCGGGACGTGCCGCCTGGGTTTCAAGTCGGCGCCGAATCAGCGCAACCATTTCGCCCATGCAAATCGGACGCGTAAAGCCGGCTTCCCAGCTCCACGCGTCGCGTGTCTGTTGTGTCTACATAAAACCGATTCTTGATCCACGCAAGTGGCAAGTGTCCGCTTTATGACTAAACGCCGCCTCGGAACCATCCAGTCGTCCCGTCCCGGCTATCGGGGCCTTATGCCTCAGTTTCCCTAATATGGCAAGCCACCTGGCATTTTCAATGCGGGGCACAGGACCGAGTTCGTTCGTGAATCGCCATTTGAGAAAATGGCACGGGCAGCAGGGCTCGAACCTACGACCTGCGGTTTTGGAGACCGCCGCTCTACCAACTGAGCTATGCCCGTATGCGCGTTTCGGCGCAGGCGCTTCCTAAAAGCTTCCGGGCGCGCTGTAAAGAGTGGTCTGACGCGCTTTCATGTCCTTCGCCGGAAATCCGGATAGGTGACGGCCAGCCCCTGCCTCTCCATCGTGACTTTCCGCCGCTCGAAGTGGCTTGCCGGCGCTAATCCCCGGCTGGCGGCTTGTACGACCCGCCAGGTACACCCCAGCCCCAGGCCGGCATCGGTTCGGTCTGTGGGTCGCATGTCTCGCCGAGGGTGGAGTTCATCTTGGCCAGCCGCGATCCCCACTCGATATAACCCATGAAGGCGGAACGGAATTCAGGATCGTCCGGCAGCCCGACCGCGTCGGCGGCATCCGCAAGCAGGCTGATCCAGCGGCGGCGCTGTTCTTCGCTCAGATGCTTGCCGAGGTGATGCATGACCATCTCGCGATGGCCGCCATGTTTTTCACTATAGGTCTTAGGTCCACCGAAAACCTCACCGATAAAGGCCGCGACATGCGCGGGATGATCCGGCGACATGTGCTTGAACACCGGGCCGACCACCGAATCTCGTGCCACCTTGTCGTAAAAAGTTTCCGTCAGCCGGGCGAGCGCCTCGATGCCGCCGGCCCATTCGTAAAGCGTCGGGATATCCTGGCTCATTCTCGATCCTCCGCCGGGCGACACCTGCCACGACGATAACGGAGAAATCGGGCATGGCTCAACCTGCCTCGATGGCCAGTTTCTGCGATGCCTATAGTTTGGCGGGCGACTCCGCCTTGGCGGTCGGCGGAAGCAAACAGTTGTCGGGCTTGGGCGAGGTTTTGCAAATAGCGGGGCCGGTTAGCGCCTCCACCGACTCCGGCCCGGTCGTCAGCCCGACTTGGAGCATCATGTCGGGCTCGAGCTGACGCTCGACTGAGCCTATCGCGGCGAACAGAGCTGGGTCCATCTCCATCTCCTCCAGGTAGGCTTTAACCAACTGCGTCTGTCCCCTCGAGGACATGCTGAGTCTCGCCTTGGGATCGACCAGCCTTTTGGCGCCGGCGGCGAGCATGAGCGCGCAGGCCGAATCGCACTCCACTCCAAAATCGCTAATCAGCCCGACATAGGCACCGTTATCGGCCAAGCAACCTGCCTCGGGCGGGTCACAGCCGACGATAGTGGTGCGGGCGACGGCGACGTCGAGCTTCCGTTCATGGATAAGCCTTCCCGCGGCCAGAGCGCTGAAAAGGCTGCCCCCCTGTGAGCTGATCACCACCGGCAGCCGCCGGTTGCCAAGGGTGTCGAGCAACTGGCGCAACTTTTGCGGGGTCTGAGGCGTCATCGCGCCTTCCGCCGAGATCCATTCCGGGCAATCGGGATTGCAGAGCGAGTCTCTGCCGCGAACGACAACGAAGCGCATATCTGGCGTCGAATTCCCTGGCGCTGCCTGCAAGGGCTTGGGAGCTGGAGCCTTGGCCGGCTGAGAAAGTGGGGGGCCGGTCTTTGCCTGGATCGCAGCCACCACGGCAGGCTTGGCCGCGGGCGTTTGTCCGCCGGCTGGCTTGTTTCCCGGTATTTCCCTGCAGTTGGGAGCCGGCGGGTCGAACATGCACAGAGCTGCTTTGGTAAACAGCTCCTGAGTGTCCGTGCTGGTGGCAAGTTTCATCGCCAGCATATCGTGGAGGTCGATCTGCCTGATGTCGCTGGCCGGCGTCGCCTTCATCAGGTCGAGCACGCCCTGTCCGACCCCCATCTCCTTGAGATAGGCCGAGATCTTGCGCGCAAACCCCTTGCTCATCTTATAGGTTTTGTAGCTTTCGCCTTGCGTGACGGTTTGCGTGGTGACCCGATATTTTTTGCCCCGCTTGACGCGATAGGTGGTCCGATAGTGCGTTGTGGAGGGGAACCATGTGGTGGTGATCTGGTGAACACCCAGATAGGCCCAGCCACCGGCGACGCGGCGGACACCTCCGGCAAACATCAGCGGACAAGCGGAGTTGCACATGGCGCCACCGTCAGACGCGATGCCGAAGAAAGCCGTGCCTTTGCCATAACTGGCCCCACAACCCTCCGTCCCGGGCCAGCAATCGGAAAACTCGGTCTTGCCGATTGCGATGTCGAGCTTGTTCTTGCGGATTATCCGGCCGAGCTGGATTGCAGCGTCGACATTGCCACCGGGGGAATTGACGATGATCGGCAGTTTGCGGCCGCCGAGCTTCTTCAGGGTTTGCTTGAGCAGAGCTGGCGTGCCGGCTGCAATAGGGCCGTCTGCCGATATCCATTCCGGGCAGTTGGGCTCACAGCCAGGAACGCTGCTGCGCGCGACGACAAACCTCATCTCCGGAACGTAGTCTGACACCACGATCGGATTGGTCCATGCCGGCAGAACATCCTCGGCCTTCGCGGCGAAGGCACCCGTCGCCATTGCAAGCGCCAGCGCCAGCCGAACCAGCCCGCGCATCCACTTCGCCAGACTATCTGAACGGCGTCCCCAAACCACGCTTGGCACAAGCCCCCTTGAGCCTCCTATAATAGTTACGGGAATGGTACTTGCAATAGCTTCGGAACAAGCCGTGCAATACTTGTCCAGCGGAGCGTTAGAAACGAAAGGCGTCGGCCGTCGGCTCTCCTTGCCGTCTCCGGTGAAGTGTCAGCGCCGATTATTCTTTGATGGGTCCGGCGCCGACGGTGCGACCGCCTTCGCGGATGGCGAAGCATAACTTCTCTTCCCGTGGCAACCGGTGCGATCAGCCGTTGGACGACGCTACCACGCGACAATTCTCAGGTTTCGGCTCTGACTTGCAGATGCTGGAACCCGTCAGTGCATCCACCGACTGGCGCCCGGTCGTCAGCCCGACCTTCAGCATCATGTCAGGTTCGAGCTGACGCTCGACCGGATTGCCCTGAAGCGCCGTGAACAGGGCCGGACTTATGGCCATCTCGTCGAGATAGGCTTTGACCGTCTGTTTCTGCCCCATCAGATAAAGGCTGAGCCGCGCCTGGGGACCGACAAGCCGTCTGGCGCCACCCGCCAGCATGAGCGCGCAGGCCGAATCGCAGTCGCCTTCCCCGTCGACGCTCAGTCCGGCATAGGCGCCGTCCTTGGCCAGGCAGTTCCACTCTGCCGGGTCGCAGCCGACGAAATCGGTCCGGGCAACGGCAACGTCGAGCTTCTTTTCATGGATGATCCGGCCGGCCGCCAGGGCGCCGGATAGGTCACCGCCTCGCGAGCTGATCACCACCGGCAGCCGCCGGTTGCCAAGTGTGGCAAGCAATTGGCTGAGCTTCTGCGGCGTCTGAGGCGTAATCGCGCCTTGCGCCGCAATCCACTCCGGGCAATCGGGGTTGCAGAGCGGATTGCTGCCGCGAACAACGACAAAGCGCATGGCGTCATCGTGCTGCGCGTTCTCCGGCTTCACCGGCAGCGGCGCCGCCTTGGCCACGGCCGGCAGGCCGCCGGCTGGCTTGTTCGCCGGTATTTCCCGGCAATTCGGAGCCGGAAGGTCCAGCGTGCACAGGCTTGCGCTGGTCAGCAAATCCACGGCGTCGACGCTGGTGACCAGCTTCATCGCCAGCATGTCGCTGAGGTCGATCTGCTGGATGTCGCTGGCCGGTGTGCTCTTCATCGTTTCGAGCACGCTGAGGTCGACACCCATCTCCTTGAAATAGGTGGCCAGCTTGCGCTCCACCTTCTTGCTCATATCGTAGGTCTTGTAGCTGCCGGCGTTCTTGCGGCTGACGACCTTCTTGCTGATGACCCGCTTCTTGCCTTTCACGATGCGATAGCGGACTTCATATTGCACGTTCATTTGCACGACCGTGGTCGTGATCTGATGGACGCCGAGAAAGGCCAGCGGCCCGACCAGGCGACTGGTGCCGCCGGCCAGCATCATCGGGCAAGCGGACGCGCAATAGCTGCCGAGCACATAGGGGTTGCCGATATAGTGCGAGCCTCTGGCGTCGTTTTCCTTGCAGTTTTTCGCCCCCGGCTCGCAGCCGACAAACCACGTCCGGCCGACCGCGATGTCGAGCTTGTTCTTGCGTATCATGCGGCCCATGGCGATGGCCGCATCGACATCGCCGCCGGGAGAGTTGACGACGATCGGCAATTTGCGGCGGCCAAGTGTTTTCAGGGCGGCCTTGAGCAATGCCGGCGACTTGGCCGTTATCGCCCCCTCGGCCGATATCCATTCCGGACAGGTCGGCTCGCAACCCGGCGCGTTGCTGCGCACGACGACGAAGCGCATCGGCGAATCCGGGTCAAGCTCGGAATTCTTCATCTCGCCCGCGAAGGCGGCACTACTGCCCATGGCAAGCAACGACACCAGGCAGATCAGCCCCAGTGCCCGGCACGCCCAAACCTGAAAACGGTGCCGTGGAACCATACGACCAAGCCCTTCAATGGCAAACTATAGTAGTATAGGCACAGAGACTTGCAACAGAGATTGGGACACCAAAGCAGGCACATCCGGCCGTGAGCCAACGAAAAAGGGCGGCCCTTGAGCCGCCCTTTCCTTGTCGGTCCGGCGGATGCCGGGCTCGATTATTCCTTGATGGTGACGACGATGCCGGCACCGACGGTGCGGCCGCCTTCACGGATGGCGAAGCGCA
>NZ_JBSKBR010000039.1:0-21003 GCF_053714315.1 Mesorhizobium sp. PL10
GTAGTGGTAACACGCGCCGGCGCGCGCCTAACATGCTGACTTAATAACTTATTCTTACAGGCGGTGTTTAAGTCGGGCAAAAGCAAAGCAGCGGGCAGGAATCCGCCGTAGTCGCGAAGGGCTCGTACTCGGCACTCCGACAAAGGCGGCCACCAATACTCTTGTCGGCTTTGTTAGCTAGTCCGCGACACCGCGAGATGTGGGCGTTCGCCGACACTACCGTGGTGCCTTAGCCCTCTGAATTTGTCTAAGAAATTGCGTTCGCGTTCCGCTGTGCAGTTGGCACAAATTTTGAAGCTTGCTCCGCTAGCAAGAGCTGCCCCGGTATTCGTTTTCGGAGCAAGGCTCGTGGGTAATGAGTGGCAATATTCGCCTGCATAACCGCAATCCCGAGGATTCTATTGTCTGAGTGAGGACAGTTCATGCTTAGCGAGTGTAGGCCCAAAATCGCTATCTGCCTTCGAACAAATGGAATCGACCGTGATGTCATATTCACGTTGCTTTCCCATCCGGTTCAGAAGAGCTGCAAGAGCCATTTTCGAGGATGAGAATGTGCTCACGGACCGGGGTGGGGGATGGGGAATGACGCTCAAATTGATCGGGGCCGGTTTCGGCCGCACCGGCACATGGTCGACCTTTGCCGCGCTGAACAAACTTGGCCTGCCCTGCTACCACATGCAGGAAGTGATCATGAACAAGGCCAACACAGGCCATCTCGATTTCTGGCGCAAGGTGGCCAACAGCCCGCCCGGTTCACAGCAGGACTGGGGAAAGGTGTTCGCCAATTACACGGCCACGGTCGACAATCCCGGCTGCTGCGTGTGGCGCGAACTGATGGTGGCCTACCCCGACGCCAAGGTGCTGCTGACATTGCACCCACGCGGCGCCGAGGCATGGTACGAAAGCACGATCGACACGATCTACTTCACCGAGAACCTGTGGCAGTTCAAGATCCTGGAATGGCTCACCCCGTTCGGCCGCAAGTTCGGCGACATGTCGCGAAAGCTCATCTGGGGGCGCACACTGGCCGGCGTCATGGGCGACCGCGACAAGGCGGTAGCCCGCTACAACGCCTATGTCGACGAGGTGAAGGCGGCCGTGCCGCCGGAAAAACTGCTGGTGTTCAAGGTCAGCGAAGGCTGGGGCCCGCTCTGCCATTTCCTCGACGTGGCGCAGCCGAGCGAACCCTTCCCAAACCTGAACGACCGCGAAATGATCAAGAAGATCATCGGCGACATCATCAAGGGCTCCTACATCATGCTGGGACTGACGGTAGCGGCCATCGCGGTGGTGATCGCGGCATTGTGGTGGCTGGGGTAACCGCAAGCTGGGGCGGGCGTTGGTCGGCCGCTTCTCGGGCCCGTTGCGCGCTTCGATGCCGCTGGTCGCAGGCATCTGCGAGATGCCCGCGCTGACCTTCCAGATGGCCAACGTCAGCGATCATCTGGGCTGGGCATACTGGCGCCCGGCGTCTTCGGCCTCAAATGGCTGCAGCAGTGGATGTAGCGGCTTCGCGGCGCACGAGCAGCTTGTCGATGCGCCTCCCGTCCATCTCGAGGATTTCGAAGCGCCAGCCCTCGTAGGTAAAATGTTCGCGGGCTTCGGGAAGATGTCCGAGTTGGAACAAGGCGAAGCCTGCGATGGTGTGGAAATCGCCCTCCGCAGATCCCGGCCGAAACCCGAGCCGTGCGAAGGCGTCGTGCGCCAGCATCATGCCGTCGATCAGCAGCGAGCCGTCGTCACGCTCGACGATGTCGGGGGCCTCGCCTTCCATGTCCGGCAGGTCGCCGGCGATGGCTTCGAGCAGATCGGTCTGGGTGACGATCCCTTCCAGGCTGCCATATTCGTCGAGGACGATGGCGAGTCGCACCGGCGCTCTCTTGAACTGGTCGAGCACGCGGAAGATCGGCGTTCCCTCATGCACGATTACCGGTTCGCCGATGACGGCCATCGGATTTAAAGCGTTACCGTGGAGCACCTGGTCGAGAAGATCCTTCTTCAGGACCATGCCCAGCGGCTCGTCGATGCCGCCGCGCCCGACCAGGAGCTGGTCGTGGCGGCAGTCGCGGACAGCGCGGAGCATCTCCTCGAGGCTGTCATCGGCGTCGATCCAGTCGACGTCGCGTCGCGGCGTCATGATGTTGGCGATGCGGCGGTCGCCTATGTTGAAGACGCGCTCGACCAGATCCTGCTGCGCCTGCTGCAGCATCCCGGCCTCCTGGCTGGCGGCGACGAGCAGTTTAAGTTCCTCGGGCGAATGCAGCGGTTCCTCGCCCGTTCCCGGCCGCAGCCCACAGAGGTGCAGCACGAGGTTACCGAGACGGTTGAGGCCGATGATTGCTGGGCGCAACAGGAACAGGAACAGTCCGAGCGGGCGCACCGCCCGGAGCGCGGTCCCCTCGCTGCGCTGGAGCGCCAGGCTCTTGGGCGCCAGTTCACCCAGCACGATATGCAGCGCGGTGATGATAATGAAGGAAATGACGACCGCGATGGCGTGCGAACCGAATGTCGCCAGCGATCCCGGCAATGCGTTCAGCAGCGGCTCGATTAGATGGCCGAGCGCGGGTTCGCCGACCCACCCGAGCGCGAGCGAGGATATTGTGATGCCGAGTTGGGTGGCCGCGAGGTTGGCGTCGAGATTGTCGACGGCGCGCTTCAAGGCGTTTGCATTGAGCCTGCCGGCATTGACCAGTTCGATCACGCGGCTGCGGCGAACCGCCACAAGTGAAAATTCGGCCGCTACAAAGAAACCATTGGCGGCGACGAGGGCAAATACGGCCAGTATCCCGAGTGAATCGTAAATACCGCCATCGATATTGGACATGATCTCCTTTTGGGCGGAATGCCGCCACGCGTGATGATTGGCAATCACTCGTAACAGGGTTTTGTGGCATTCCTGCGGGGTGCGGATGGATGAGTGTGACCAGCGTTTCTTTTGCGGCCGGACTTCACGCCGACGAGCCTAAATGTTCGCTTGGGGCTGGGTGACCCGTCTCACAGTATGCAGGTATCGAGGGTTGCGAGAGCGATCCCTCTCGTAGAGCCTCATGCATAGGAGACGGGCCATGGACGAGACTATCACATATGTCGGATTGGATGTTCACAGAGAAACGATGCGGTGGCGTTTGCCGATGGCGGTAAGCGCGGTGACGTGCGCGCGTTTTGGCCAGATCGAAAACACGCCCACGGCCTTGGCCCGCATGCTGACGAAGCTTTCGCAGCCGGGCGAACGCTGAAGTTTTGCTACGAAGCAGGACCTTGCGGCTACGGCATTCAGCGGCAGCTTTCCGAGGCTGGCCATGACGGTGTGGTCGTTTCGCCCTCCCTGATCCCGCGAAAGCCGGGCGATCGCTTCAAGACAGACCGCCGAGATGCGAACAATCTGGCAAGGCTTCATCGCGCTGGTGAGCTCAGCGCCGTCTGGATCCCCGATCCTGCCCATGAGGCGATGCGCGACCTGGTGCGGGCACGCCTGGCTGCGGTGTGCAGTCTGCGGCAGGCGCGCCAGCAACTCAGCGGATTTCTGTTGCGCCACGGCTGCCACTATGGCCGTCCGGCCTGGACGCAGATGCACCGTCGTTGGCTGGCCGGCCTTCTTCGCGCAACCGGCCCATCACATTGTGCTCGAGGATCACATCGCCATGATCGAGGCGGCAACAGACCGCCGGGATCGGCTGACAAAGCACATCGAGATGATGTTGAGCGACTGGTCGTTGGCCCCGGTCGTTCATGCTCTGCAGGCTTTGCGCGGCATGGCTTTGGTCACCGCCGCAATGGAGTGGGAGGAACATCCGCCCGAAGTCCGCCGAGGGAGCTTCCCGACCTCTGCCCGACGGAGGCGATCGGTCCGCGAAAAAAATCACCCTCCCGAGGTCGGATGGCACGTTCAAGGTCGCGTGACTGCTTGGTTTCGCGACGATCCCCAAATCGCACCCCGGCGCCACGCACAAGAATTCCAAGGAGAAAAACACTGGCTTCGCATCATCTCAGGGCCGGACGCGCGTGAATGTTGTTCCCTCTCCTGACCAGGCCACTCGGGCTTCAAACGCTGGCGCCCGATAGTCGGTGTTTCGTCCTCGAATGGTTCGCTCTCTCCCGTCATGGCGTCTCCAGTTCTATTCCGAGGCTCCGGCACCGGCCTGCGTAAGCTGCTGTGCCATCACCCGGTGGTCTGATCGCGTCGAATGTGGACGATGCCGAGATCTTGGCTGCGATGCTTAGGATGGCTTCAAACTCTGGATCACGCTAGGAGGGAACCATTGCGCCCATTCGACTTTCCTGGTGCGATCTCAATGCCGTCTTGTTGCGGATCACACTGCATCAGTCGTGCCAAATGAGAACCCCTCTAATTACAACGGGCTCCGCCGGAACTGCTACGTCCGATGTCCGACACTTCGTTGCACTTCGCACAATCCTGCACAGTGTGTGCTCCATGCCCCTGCTGTACTGTGCCAGCTATGCGAGCCAAACCTGCCACGACATTGCACCAGCCCCAAGCTCCGAAGACTTCTTGAACTTGGTCATTCTCTCATTCCTTTGCCTCAACCCGCTCATTAAACCGTCTGCCGCTGTCGTGACCAGGTATCTGTAACATTCTATTTGCTGGCTATGCCGTCCGGAGCCTCGGCGACGAACCCAAGACTGTTGCGAGCTTCCCCAATGGCAGCAAGGCGGGAATACCGCTCCACGGCTGAGCAGGAGCCGACAGGGGATGGCAACTCTGGGGAGCCCGGCTGGAGGCATAATTGCGCTGGCAGACCCGTTTTCACTCTGTCGTTGAGCAGATTTCGGGTGAAACGCACAACACGGATCGCCTTACCGTCGGATTTGGGAGCCAGCCCTACTTCGCCGCCGCATCGGATTGGAAGTTCGGTCAAGCGGTGGAATGTCAGGGCCGACACAAGGCACGCCCACCCTTGTGTCCGCACTTGGCCGCCTCAGCCGGCGGCAAACTCTCTTATCTTTCCGATCCGAGCCTCGGGCTCCTGCTGCTCAAGGGCGGCACACGGGCTGATCCCGCGGAATATGTGTGATGCCGAGATGCTGCTTAAGCCATCCGCGTCTGCAGGCCAGTCCGGCGATCGAGCGACTGCAGCAGCACCGCGACAGTGAACGCCAGCAGGGCGAGCACCGCGCCCACCAGCGGCAAATTGGCGTAGGAAACGCCCGCGGACAGCGCCACGCCGCCGATCCAGGCGCCGCCGGCATTGCCGACATTGAAGGCGCCCTGGTTGAGCGTGGCGGCAAGGTTCGGTCCATCGGACGCTGCCTCGACGACGCGGATCTGCAGCGGCGGCACGACGACGAAGATGAGCAGGCCCCACAGGAAGACGATGCCGACGGCAACGCCGGCGATCGCGCCGAACTGCATGAAGCCGACGAACAGCAGGGCCATCAGCAGCAAGGTGGCGATCACTGTCGGCATCAGTTTCCAGTCGGCCAGCCTGCCGCCAATGACGTTGCCGATGGTCATGCCGGCACCGAAAAGCAAAAGCACCCAGGTGACCGCCGCGGTCGGCAGGCCCGACACGTCGGTGAGATAGGGTTTGATATAGGTGAAAACGGCGAAAAGGCTGGCCGAGGTCAGCGCCGCGATCAGCATCGCCAGCCACACCTGCAGCCTGCCGAGCACGCGGACTTCCGCGCGCAGGCCGCCCCCGCTTGGCTCGGCGACATCGGACGGCACCAGCCATGCGATGGCCGCGACCGAGATCAGGCCGATGCCGACCACGGCCAGGAAAGTAACCCGCCAACAGAAGGCTTGGCCGAGTGCCGTTCCAGCGGGAACGCCGAGGATGTTGGAGAGCGTCAATCCCACGAACATCATCGCCATCGCGCTGGCGCGCTTGTTGCGCGGCACCAGGCTGGCGGCGACGACAGAGCCGATGCCGAAGAAGGCGCCATGGCCGAAAGCGGTGAAGACACGCGCGGCCATCAGCAGCCAGTAATTGGGCGCGATGGCGCAAAAGAGATTGCCGACGACGAACAGGGCCGCAAGCCCGACCAGCACCGGCTTGCGCGGCAGATGCGCGGTGGCCATGGCCACGACAGGCGCGCCGAAGACGACGCCCAGCGCGTAGCCGGTGACCAGCAGGCCGGCCGAGGGGATCGTGACGCCGAGATCGGCGGCGACCTCCGGCAGCAGGCCCATGATGACGAATTCGGTGGTGCCGATGCAGAAGGACGCAATGGCAAGCGCAAGGATCGGCAAAGGCATGGGCGTCCAGACGCTCAGGGACATTCGCGGACGGCCACGCAAGCATCGTTCCAAACGAGAGGTGGTGCCGAAACAGACGATTGGGTCGATCCAGCGACGTCGCATATCCGACATCGGACATCGGACCGAATGCCGCGCGGCTCCGTACGGCGAAGGCTTTCCGGCTGAGGTGCCGATGCCGGCCTAGGCCGCTGGTGCCGTTGTCGTTCCGACCGCGCGGCAAAGCATCTTATCAAATCGCGCAAGAAAGGCGAGGCTGCAGGCAGCGTGCTTCGGAGCTTGGTACAAGTCACGGAGATGAGGCTACACGTCAACCGGCGCGGCGCCCGCAGGCGGCGCTGGGACGATCTGTCGAGTTGGCGGCTGGCAAATCGGCCGGTTAAGAAACGTTTTTCGATCAATCTTTCGGTGGTGCTTGACCCAGATCAAGGCTTGTCCGTTTACGGCATGCTCTCGTCATCCGCGCTTCAAGGAGAATGATATGGCGGCGGAAACTTTTTCGGTGGTTGGACTTTACATTGACAGTGATGGGCTTGGGCTTCTTCGCAATCTCGTCATTAAGCACGCAAGCTGTGGCTGTTCCTGGTCGAAACCGGGTGGTCAGCCGCTACCACACTGCTATTTAGCCCAGCCGAAAACCTGAAGCGTCAAATATGAGATGACGGCCGGTGATCAACGGGATCATGAGCGCAGGTCCAGCTTCGTTCTGATCTTGCAGCGGCTCGCCCGCGACGTAGGGATGTTGTTTCAGCGTTGTCTGCCAGATCGTTAGAAAATCCACGCCCTTGAACCGCGCTGTGTTGCACTCCCGGACAAGCTTCGAGACGATGTCGGCCATGTATCACCTACTGAATGTCGTTTTTTTGGAAGAATCATGTGGACGCGCGCGGCGGGCATTGACCTGGATCAACGTCGCAAAAATTTCTTGTCTCGAGAGGCAAAATGCCGAACCGAGCCATCGGAAAACGGTCGGGCAAGTCTGCTGTTCACATGTTTCCCTTGGCCCGCACAGCGGCGGCGTTAGCGCAAGATGACCAGCTTTGACATAATTGTGGTCGGGGCCGGCCCGGTTGGACTGGCGTTTGCCGCGTCGCTTGCCGCAAGTGACCTCAAGGTCGCGTTGATCGAACGCCGGTCGATGGCAGATCTGGCGCAGCCCGCCTTCGACGGACGCGAGATTGCACTCACTCACGCTTCAGTTAAGATTCTACGAGAGCTCGGCGCATGGGATGGCATCCCCCATTCGGAGAAATCGCCCCTGCTCGGTGCGCGTGTGCTCAACGGATCGAATCCTTTCGCCCTGAGCTTCGACGCGCCTGCGGGAAGCGCGAAGCCGCTGGGGGTTCTCGTCTCCAACCATCGGATTCGCAGTGCCCTTTTCAGCGTTGTCCGGACACGGGAGCATGCACGTGTGTTCGCTGACTGCAACGTCGTCGCCGCTCACATCAAACGCGGTGACGCGACGGTGACCTTCTCAGATGGTCGACAGCTCCACGCCCAGCTTCTCGTGGCGGCGGATTCACGCCTGTCTGTCCTGCGCGATCTGCTGGGCATTGCCGCCGACGTCAATCGGCTCGGCTGCTCGATGCTGATCTGCCGTGTGCGTCATGAGCTGCACCATCACCGCATCGCGACGGAATGGTTTGATGATAAGCAGACGATCGCGATGCTGCCGCTTGCGACTGGCGTGTCGTCACTGCTTGTGACACTTCCCGCAAACGAGGTTTCCCGGCTTGTCCTGATGAACGATGCTGCTTTTCTTGCGGAGATGACCCAGCGCTGTGGCGGACGGTTGGGTAAGATGTCGCTGGCCAGCAGCCGCCACGCCTACTCACTCGTCACGACTTGGGCAGACAGGTTCTGGATGCCGCGCGCCGCGCTCATCGGGGATGCGGCTGTCGGCATGCATCCGGTCACAGCGCATGGCTTCAACATCGGCCTTGGTGGTCAGCATCAGCTTGCTAAGGGAATTCTGACGGCTTGGCGCAAAGGAACCGATATCGCCGATCCAACCCTGCTTCGCCGATACGAAGCCCGGCTAAGGCTGAGCGCCGCGCCGCTTTACCACGCGACCAACATGCTGGTTAAGCTTTATACAGACGATCGCCCGCTGGCGCAGGTCGCAAGGCATGTTGGCCTTCGGCTCGGTCAAAATCTGCCATTTGTCCGACGCGGAATTTCTGCCGTGCTGAGGCGCTAGCTTCGGTTTTAGAGACGGGACCCCGTTCTGCGCACGGTTTGCTCGGGCAACACAGTCCATGATTGGTGTTCAAGATGGCGAGCACCTGTGGCCCAGACGTGTCCACCGCAGCCACTCAGACAGACGGCCACAGAATACCTGCCTGTTCCCGTCTCAAGGTATTGTCGAATTTCGCCGCCACAGTCCTGACAAGGGGACGGCTCTCCTGCGGCACGACAAAATTATTGCCGTCGGCTTGTAGCAGCCTGCCTGAGCCGCCGATCGCGACGCGGCTTGCCTGACGGAGGACCCTTTGGCCGACCCGACCGAAACGCTCTACCAAGTCGAGCGCCGAGAAAGCGAAGTCGCACATCAGGCGCTCGATGACCCTGCCCCTTGCCAATTGGCCGGCAACCGCAGCCTTCTCTTACTCGCCAGTCACAACCATATTCGGGGCGTAGCCTTGCCGGAAGC
Organism: Mesorhizobium sp. PL10; assembly: GCF_053714315.1. Lineage (NCBI taxonomy): Bacteria > Pseudomonadati > Pseudomonadota > Alphaproteobacteria > Hyphomicrobiales > Phyllobacteriaceae > Mesorhizobium > Mesorhizobium sp. PL10. The sequence goes on from NZ_JBSKBR010000039.1 coordinate 8,871, forward strand.
GGCTGATGGAGGATGGGCCAAGACCGATCAGGGTTTCGCAGTTGTCTTCGCCTGTAGCCTTGGAAGTTGCGGCGTAGGCTGCCCGTGCGCGCCGCGATGGCGAGCAAATCGTGCGGCCTGGCAAAATGATCAAGCCCGATCGCCTCATGGCCGGCTCGCACGATGATCCCGCGGCAAGCTGCGACTGCGCCAGCCGTTCGGCGGAATCGGGCAGCCAGGCCTCGTCAATCATCGTTTGCTGCTTCTTGACCCACGGCACATGAGCATGGCCGTACACCGCAACCCTGTCGGGCTCCAGCGTCAAGGCGTGCGCGACTGTCGCGGCGACGCTTCAAGCGTCTGGTGCGGCAGTCCGTAGAGCAGGTCAAGATTAACCGATTCACGCCGCGGGCGCGTACGCCGTCCACCACACTCTTGGTCAGGCGGAAACTCTGCTCGCGATTGATGGCCTTCTGCACCTTGGGATGGAAATCCTGTACGCTCAGACTTGCTCTCGTCATGCCGATCGCGCCGAGCGCATTGAGACGGGCTTCGTCGATGTCGCGGGATTCGATTTCGACGCTGAAGCTGGCATCGGGGCAAAGATCGAACCGGTCGCGTAAGGCTTTTCCGAGCGCAAGTATGTCGTAGGGTTTCAGGATGGTCGGGGAGCCGCCGCCAAAATGGACAGCACGCACGTCGGCCCCTGCCCCTTATGAGACGCCCGACCGTTTCGATCTGGCAATGTAGAACGCGCAGGAGGGTTGCCACCGGCGCATAATGCCGCGTAGGTGTGGCAGGCGCAAAACCAGCACAGCGTGTTACGATAGGGAATGTGGAAATACAGCGACAACTCGTCGTCGCCTTTGATGGCATTGATCCAGCCTCGAAGCAGACCGGCATCGACACCAGAATGAAAATGTGGCGCGGTCGGATAGCTCGTGTAACGCGGCACGGTCTCGCGCAGCATGACGGTCAGTTCGGGACGCGTGCCGTGGGTTGCTGTTTCATGCATGAGGGCAACTTGCCCTCTGCAAACCGCGGCCGCCTTGATTTCGATCAACGGTGCCGAGGCAGGACAAACTGACGCAACACCTGACGCGGCAGCGGTGCTATCTTGCCGCCACCATTTTTTCCGTACGGGCCGTGTGATGACCATCCGACAAGACGTTCAAAGCGATGTCCTTCCTCTGCTTTGCCGATCCTGCGATGCGCGGAACTACGGGCTGTGCGGCGCGCTCGAGCCCAATCAGTTGGTCGACTTGGCCAAGGCCTCGTCGAGACACAGCGTTCCGCCCGGAACCGAGCTGGTCGGAGACGCCGAAGCGATCGAAACCTATTCGAACCTGCTTTCGGGCGTCATAAAGCTGACCAAGGGTCTTGCGGACGGACGCCAGCAGATCGTCGGGCTTCAATTCGCGCCCGATTTTGTGGGCCGGCCGTTCAAGTCGGAAAGCGAGATCAACGCGGAGACCGCGACCGAAGTCTCGCTGTGCTCGTTCCCGAAAGCGGCTATCGAGCGGATGATGAGGGAGGCACCAGCTCTAGAACACCGCCTGCTCAAGCAGACACTGATGGAATTGGATGAGGCTCGCGAGTGGATGGTGACTCTGGGCCGTAAGACGGCGGCTGAGAAGGTAGCGAGTTTTCTCTTCCTGATCGCGAGGAATATCGACCCGGCGACGGACACCAGCAAGGGATCGGCAACTTTCGATCTGCCGCTCACCCGCGCCGATATCGCCGACTTTCTCGGCCTGACGGTCGAGACCATCAGCCGTCAGCTGACAAAGCTTCGTGCCGACGGCGTGATCCAGATTAAGAACAATCGTCATGTCGTGGTCGGTAGCGTGAGCCGGCTGCAACGCTGTTCGGGCACTTGGGCGTGTTCTGACGCTTAGGTCTCCGGTCGGTTCGCACGATTTTGCTTTGCGACAACTGGCAGGACGTGCTCGCGTTCGAATGCGATGTGTCGCCGTGACGCACAAAAAAAGGCCCGTAACATGAAGCCGAGGGCCTCAGGGTTGGTGATGCGACCCCCATGCCCGATTGTCAGCAGGGTATCGGTTAGATCCTGTGCCGCGCACTCATCCTCGATGTGCTCGGCCCGCAAGCGACGTAGCGAAGCCATCGGCTTGCCATCAGTTGCGTCTCTCGCAAACGCAGGAAAGAGATGCTCTTCCTCACGGGCATAGCTTATGCGCAGCAGCGGCACCAATTCTTTTGCCATCAGCAGGCACCTCGACCGATTCACCGAGGGCAATCCGTCGGCTATCGCTTCCAGCTCGTCGTAGATCCGCAACTTGCGATCGTGCAAGAGACAGACATCCCCGCACGGTCGGCTGCCATGAAAGCAGCCTTCGACAAACGGCCAGGCTTTGCATCTAACGACCACTGAAGATTTGCAGCTGGCCATGTGGGCGCCTCCGCGTGAGTTCAGAACGCAGAATTGTCCGACTGACGATCATCGCCCTTGACATAGATCAAGGCGCCAACACGCCGTTTACGGGATTAGTGGGGAGCGGACCCGCGTCCGCATCAAATCCGCCGTCAGGGACATGTCATGAAATTCGGCAGAGAAATCTTCGCCCTGAGCTTGTTCGCCTTCGCCGCTCTGGTGGCGGCCGGTTTCGGCATAGACGAACCTTTCCGGCAACATATGTGGGTGTTGTTTTTTGTTCTTGCCGGTTTCACGGCCGTTCTGCTGCGCAACATCGAACCGGCAGCTCCGATTGATCGATCGGCCTATATGGATGGGCCGATCCGCCACGGTGCCATCGCCACCATGTTCTGGGGCGTCGTCGGGATGCTGGTTGGCTTGGCCATTGCGCTGCAGCTGGCCTATCCGGACCTCAACATCCAGCCCTGGTTCAATTTCGGCCGCTTGCGGCCCCTTCATACATCCGGCGTCGTCTTCGCCTTCGGCGGCAACGCGCTTATTTGCACCTCGCTCTATGTGGTGCAACGAACCTGCCGTGCCCGGCTGTTCGGCGGCAATCTCGCCTGGTTCGTGTTCTGGGGCTACCAGCTCTTCATTGTCATGGCAGCGACCGGCTACCTGCTCGGCATCACCGAGAGCCGCGAATACGCCGAGCCGGAATGGTATGTCGACATATGGCTGACCATTGTCTGGGTCGCGTACCTGATCCTTTTCCTCGGCACCATCCTGAAGCGCAAGGAACCGCATATTTACGTCGCCAACTGGTTCTACTTGTCCTTCATCGTGACCATCGCGATGCTGCATGTGGTCAACAATCTGTCGATGCCTGCTTCCTTCCTCGGTTCCAAAAGCTACTCCGCCTTCTCCGGTGTCCAGGACGCCCTGACGCAATGGTGGTACGGGCATAACGCGGTCGGTTTCTTCCTGACGGCCGGCTTCCTCGGCATGATGTACTATTTCGTGCCGAAGCAGGCCAACAGGCCGGTCTATTCCTATCGGCTGTCGATCATCCACTTCTGGGCGTTGATCTTCCTCTACATCTGGGCCGGACCGCATCACCTGCATTACACCGCCCTGCCCGATTGGGCGCAGACGCTCGGCATGGCGTTCTCGATCATGCTGTGGATGCCATCATGGGGCGGCATGATCAACGGCCTGATGACCTTGTCAGGGGCTTGGGACAAGATCCGCATCGACCCGATCATTCGCATGATGGTTGCCGCGATCGCCTTCTACGGCATGTCGACCTTCGAAGGTCCGGTCATGTCGATCAGGACGGTGAACTCACTGTCGCACTATACAGACTGGACCATCGGCCATGTTCACTCGGGCGCGCTCGGCTGGGTCGGCATGATCTCGTTCGGCGCGCTCTACTACATGGTGCCAAAACTGTGGAACCGCGAACGTCTTTATTCGCTGCGCCTCGTCACCTGGCACTTCTGGCTGGCGACACTTGGCATCGTGGTCTACGCGGCCGCGATGTGGGTCTCCGGCGTCATGCAGGGGTTGATGTGGCGCGAATACGACGAGCAGGGATTCCTAGTCTACTCCTTCGCCGAAACCGTCGCTGCCATGCACCCCTACTATGTCATGCGGGCCCTGGGGGGCGCGATGTATCTCTCGGGTGCCCTGATCATGGCCTGGAACATCGCCATGACCATTCTTGGCCGCCGGCGCGAAGAGCAGCCATTGCCGGGTTCCGTGTCCGCTTTCCAGCCTGCCGAATAAGGAAGCCAAACATGGGCTTGATGGCCAAACACGCCCTCATCGAGAGAAACGCCACGCTCCTCCTCGTTGGCTCGCTTCTTGTGGTGACCGTCGGCGGCATCGTCGAGATCGCGCCGCTCTTCTACCTCGACAACACGATCGAGAAGGTGGAAGGCATGCGCCCCTATTCGCCGCTCGAACTTGTCGGGCGCAACATCTACGTGCGCGAAGGCTGCTACCTCTGCCACAGCCAGATGATCAGGCCGTTTCGCGACGAGGTCGAACGGTATGGGCATTACAGCCTGGCGGCCGAGTCGATGTACGACCATCCCTTCCAGTGGGGTTCGAAACGCACCGGTCCGGACCTGGCGCGCGTCGGCGATCGATATTCCAACGAGTGGCACACGCAGCACCTGACGAACCCGCGCTCGGTCGTGCCTGAATCGATCATGCCGAGCTATGGGTTCCTCAAGGACGCCCAAATCGCCGTGAAAGACTTCTCAACGCATCTCGTGGCGAACGCTCGCGTCGGCGTTCCCTACACGCCAGACATGATCGCCAATGCCAACGCCGATCTGAAAGCACAAGCAGATCCTGCCGCCGACACGGCGGCCCTCGAAAAGCGCTATCCCAAGGCCAAGGTCGGTGATTTCGACGGCAATCCAGGCCAGGTCACGGAGATGGACGCGCTGGTCGCATATTTGCAGATGCTCGGCACTCTGGTCGATTTCAAGACCTATGATGATGCAGCTGGCTACCGCTAAGGGGGATGCATGGGCTATAATTTGATGCGGGAGTTCGCCGACAGCTGGGGCCTGGCTGGCATGGCGCTGTTCTTTGTCGGCTGCATTGCTTTTGCCCTGCGCCCAGGTGGTAGAACGCGGGCCGACCAAGCTGCCCGGATCCCTTTCAAGGATGACTGATCATGAGCCGCGAGGATATCGACGAAGTCTCTGGCATCTCTACGACCGGTCACGAATGGGATGGCATCAGGGAGCTTAACAATCCGCTCCCCCGATGGTGGGTGATTTGCTTCTATATCACCATCGTCTGGGCCATCGGCTATACGATTGCCTATCCGGCATGGCCGATGCTGACGTCCGCCACGAAAGGTGTTCTCGGTTATTCGAGCCGCAACGAGGTCAAGAACGAGCTTGCGGCCGCGGACGCGGCCAAGGACAAATATGTCGCCGGGGTCCAATCGAAATCCGTGTCCGAAATCCTTGCGGATGACACGTTGCGCGAATTTGCTGTCTCAGCCGGCGGCGCGGCGTTCAAGGTCAATTGCGTGCAGTGTCATGGCTCTGGCGCTCAAGGCTCCAAGGGCTTTCCAAATCTCAACGACGACGACTGGCTGTGGGGCGGTAAGGCCGAGGAAATCCAGAAGACCATTACCCACGGCATCCGCTTTGCTCCCGACCTGGATACTCGCCAGTCGGAAATGCCGGCCTTCGCAGACGTGCTTCAACCCGAGCAGATCAGCCAGGTCAGCGCGTATGTGGCTAGCCTTTCGGGGCCGGTGCGCGATAAGATCCTGGTTCAGTTCGGCGCCAACGTGTTCGCGGACAATTGCGCTGGCTGTCATGGCGAAAACGCAAAGGGAAACCGGGAGCTTGGGGCTCCCGACCTGACTGACGCGATCTGGCTTTATGGCTCGGGCGAAAGCGCAATCGCCGCGCAGGTCCGCGCACCCAAGCAGGGTGTGATGCCAGCATGGGAGGCCCGTCTGGGGGAGACAAAAGTGAAGGAGCTTGCGGTTTATGTGCATTCGCTTGGCGGTGGGGAATAGGAGAAGCGGCCTATTCACCACCCACCACCGTCAAGCGACGAGGCCCGGCTGTACAGCCGGGCCTCGACCTACCTTTCGGCTCGGGGGATTGAGTTGCATCAAGGCGGCACGGCCGCGCCTGCGGGAAGCTGCAGACTGCTCGACTGGAGGCGCGGTGCTGGACCAAAGGTAGATCGAACGGCGCGCAGCCGGGATGGCTCGGGGGAAAGCGCAATCGCCGCGCAGGTCCGCGCACCCAATCAGACCAGCATGGGAGGCGCGTCTGGGAGAGACAAAGTGAAGGAGCTTGCCGTTTATGTGCATTCGCCACCTCGACCTACCTTTCGGCTCGCGGGATTGACTTGCATCAAGGCGGCGCGGCCGCCCCTGCGGCAAGCTTGCTCGACGCGAAGCTGCAGACTGCTCGACTGGAGGCGCGGTGCTGGACCAAAAGCAGATCGAACGGCGCGCAGCCGAGGCTGTGAACTCCGCCAACGTTCGGCAACAGCTCTATGCAGCGCGCAAGAAGATTTTCCCGAAGAGTGCTTCGGGCCGTTTCCGCCAGTTCAAATGGCTGGTCATGGTGATAACACTCGCCATCTATTATCTGACGCCATGGCTGCGATGGGATAGAGGCCCCTTCGCGCCGCACCAAGCCGTCCTGCTCGATCTCGGGAACCGGCGCTTCTATTTCTTCTTCATCGAAATCTGGCCGCAGGAATTTTACTACGTCGCGGGCCTTTTGATGATGGCCGGCATCGGCCTGTTCATGGTCACGTCCATGGTCGGGCGGGCGTGGTGCGGCTACACCTGTCCGCAGACGGTCTGGGTCGACCTGTTCCTCTTCGTTGAGCGCGCGATCGAAGGTGATCGCAATGCCCGCATAAGACTTGAAGCCGGTCCCTGGAGCCCGCGCAAATTGCTTCTGCGTACAATCAAACATGCCGTGTGGCTGGTCATCGCAGTTGCCACAGGCGGGGCCTGGATCTTCTACTTTGCCGATGCGCCGAAGCTGCTCGGCGAAATCGCCACCGGCACGGCGGCACCCGTCGCGTATGTCACCCTGGCCATCCTGATGGGGACCACATACTTGTTTGGCGGGCTGATGCGCGAGCAGGTCTGCACCTATATGTGCCCCTGGCCACGCATCCAGGCCGCCATGCTCGACGAAAATTCGCTGACCGTGACATACAACGACTGGCGCGGCGAACCCCGTTGCCGCCATGCCAAGAAAGCCTTGGCCCCCGAACGGCCTGTCGGCGATTGCGTCGATTGCAATTCCTGCAGGGCGGTCTGCCCGATGGGTATCGATATCCGCAATGGCCAGCAGATGGAGTGTATCACCTGCGCCCTCTGCATCGACGCCTGCGATGGCGTCATGGACAAACTCGGCCGCGCGCGCGGGTTGATCTCCTATGCAACGCTGGCGGACTACAACGCCAACTTGGCACTGGCGACCGCCGGCGGCACCGGTGCCATCAACCCGGCGCTGATCAGGAACTCGAGCACCACCTTCCTCGAGGGTGTCACGCACGTCCATCTGCGCAAGATCTTTCGGTTGCGCAGCTTCATTTATCTCGGGGCGTGGTTGGCGATCGGATTGGTGCTCATCTCATGCCTGCTGACGCGTGAGCGGCTGGATTTGAATGTCCTTCACGACCGCAATCCGCAATTTGTAACGCTTTCGGACGGCTCGATCCGAAACGGCTACATCGTCAAATTGCTCAACATGATCCCGCAGCCGAGGACGATCGTGCTCACCCTGGAAGGGCTCGCCGGTGCGGAAATGAGTCTCGTCGGCGTCGACCTGCCAGCCGGCCGCTCATTCGCCGTTCCAATGGAGCCGGACCGGCTCACAATGCTCAAGGTTTTCGTCCGCCAACCGGCGAACAAAGTCAACAAACCGGTGCAAGGCTTCAAGTTTCGGATTGGGGACGAGGCAAGCTCTGAATCGGCCGAGTACACCGCCAGCTTCAATGCGCCGGAGATCGCGAGATGAAAGCCAACACGCAAAGTAGACGCGAATTCACTGGCAAGCATATGCTCCTGACAGTTCTCGGTTTCTTTGGCATCGTGATCGCCGTGAACCTGACCATGGCAACGCTAGCCAGCACGACTTGGACCGGCCTTGTGGTCGAGAACACGTACGTGGCCAGCCAACAGTTCAACGAGAAGGCCAGGGAAGGACGGGCACAAGCGGCACTTGGCTGGGAAGGCAGTTTGACCATTGTCTCAGGCGAAGTTCGCTACAGCGTTGCCGATGCTAAGGGCATGATGGTTCCGCTGCACGGCGTGCGGGTCCTGTTTCGGCACCCCGCCTACGACGCGCAGGACAGAGCTGTGACACTTGCCGCGGCCTCAGGTGGCCATGCCGATAGGCACGGGGAATTTGCCGCGCGTTATACGCCGAAAGATGGGGTCTGGATCGTCGAAATCGACGCCGATGCGGGCCTTGCTCTGCCATTTCGTGATGTTCGCCGCATCATGATCTCGAAGGGAGCGCTGCGATGAGCTGCTGCGCGCCGGGCGCCGGCGCGGCGCTGGTCGTCGTCGACGCAGCGTCCGCGCTGCCGTCAAGCGACGAGATCAAACTGGCCAGCCGCAGTCTGGGTGGCGACACGCATCAGACCGATCTGTCGTTACCGACAGTTCACTGCGCGGCCTGCATACACGCCGTCGAGACGGCTTTGGGAAAGCTGGAAGGCATCGAAAGCGCTCGCGTGAATCTATCCACCAAACGCGTGTCAGTGCGCTGGCGTGGCGACCAGGTGCCACCGATTTTCGCCACGCTCGGACGGCTTGGCTTTCAGGCGCATCTGTTCGACCCCGAGACCGCCAAGGAGGACAAGACCTTGTCGGACCTGATCCGGGCGGTTGCCGTTTCCGGCTTTGCCGCGGGCAACATTATGCTGCTGTCGGTCTCGGTCTGGTCCGGTGCGGAAGGAATTACCCGCGACCTCTTCCATTGGGTTTCGGCTCTGATTGCCATCCCTGCTCTCGCCTTCGCCGGCGGCATTTTCTTTCGCTCCGCCTGGAACGCATTGCGCCACGGTAGCATGAATATGGACGTGCCTATCGCAGTCGGCGTTTCGCTCGCCTACACGATGAGCCTCTACGGGACGATCAATCACCGCGATGACGCTTATTTTGACGCTTCCGTTTCGCTGCTGTTCTTCCTGTTGATCGGCAGAACGCTCGACCATGTCATGCGCGAGCGCGCGCGAACCGCCGTCAAAGGTCTGTCGCGACTTGCCGCGCGCGGGGCAGTGGTCGTACGGGCCGACGGCTCTCGCGATTACCTGCCGACAGAGGAAATCAAGGCCGGAATGCAGATCCTTGTGGCCGCAGGCGACAGGATCCCGGTCGATGGCAAGGTCCTAGCAGGGGCATCGGACCTCGATTGCTCCCTGGTCTCCGGCGAGAGCACGCCGCGACAAGCGTCGGCCGGGCAAATCGTCCAGGCCGGGGTACTCAATCTCACCGGCCCCCTGACGATCGAGGCCACCGCTGCCGCAAAAGACTCTTTCCTGGCGGAAATGGTTCGGCTGATGGAGGCTGCCGAGGGCGGACGCGCGAAATACCGCCGCATCGCCGATCGAGTCTCTGCACTCTATGCCCCGGTTGTCCACCTCACCGCCTTCGCTACATTCCTCGGATGGATGGTGGCTACGGGCGACTTGCACAGGGCGCTCACCATCGCGGTCGCGGTTCTCGTCATTACATGCCCGTGCGCGCTCGGCCTTGCCGTGCCGATCGTGCAGGTGGTCGCGGCGCGGCGCTTGTTCGATGCCGGCGTCATGGTCAAGGACGGTTCGGCCATGGAACGGCTGGCGGCCATCGACACAGCCGTGTTCGACAAGACCGGAACGCTCACTCTTGGACGGCCGCGGCTTATCAACGCGCTATCCATCGATCCGGCCATACTGGCAATCGCAGCCGACATGGCTACGCATTCTCGCCATCCGTACTCAACGGCGATCGCTGTCTTATCAGGTTCTTCCAATAAGCCGAGGCTTTCTTCGATCACCGAGCACCCTGGCTTCGGCATCGAGGCCACCAGGCAGGCGAACACTTGGCGCCTGGGCCGACGGGGATGGGCCGAAGGGAAAGCTAGGGCCGGTGGGGACTGTAAGTCTGGCGGCTACAGCGGGACGGTGCTTACGAGGAACGGTGTGACAGTCGCCTCGTTTGACTTCGAGGACGCCACGCGCGCCGACGCCGGGACCGCGGTAAAGGAATTGAAGGATGCTGGCGTATCCATCCAAATGCTGTCCGGGGATACCGCCAAAGCTTGCGGTGAGGTGGCCAAGTCCTTGAGCATCGGCAACTTCGTGCCGTCGCTTCTTCCTACCGGCAAGGTCGAGCACATCGAGGCACTGACCAGGGCGGGCCACAAGGTCTTGATGGTAGGCGACGGCCTTAACGATACACCGGCTCTGGCGGCTGCGCACGTCTCGATGGCTCCCGCCACCGCAGCCGATATCGGTCGCAATGCCGCCGATTTCGTTTTCCTGCGCGAGGGCCTTCTGGCGGTGCCTTTGGCATTGGATATTTCACGAAAGGCGGGCCGGCTGATCCGCCAGAACGTAGCCATTGCAATCGTCTACAACATCTTTGCCGTCCCTCTCGCCATATCAGGGTACGTGACGCCGCTCGTCGCGGCGGTCGCGATGTCCACCTCATCACTGATCGTTGTCGCAAACGCCATGCGGCTTCACGCCTTCACGAAGCGTGCGGGGCACGGGAATGTTCTGCCTGAAAAGGCCGCACGCCCTGACATGCTGGTCCAGTCCCGGTGACGATCCTTGTCTATCTCATCCCGGTTGCGCTCTTCCTCGGCGCGCTTGGACTGGCCGGTTTCCTATGGGCACTGCGTAGCGGCCAATACGACGATCTCGACGGTGCGGCAGAGCGCATCCTGATCGACCGGGACGACAAGCCGGACGGTTTTGACTGAACGCGCGACCATCTGGAAGTGAATTCCAGCCGCGGATCGCCGCGAGCTTATCGCAAGAGCTCTCTTGCCCAACTGGGAATTGGAATTCACCTGTCGGCCAAGCCACACGAGCTGGATTGCGGCTAATGTCTGCAAACCTCAGCCGTTGCGAAACATATAGCCGTAAGCGTTGATTGCCGGCGCTCCGCCCAGATGGACGTCGAGGACATTCGAACCTTCTGGAAAGAAGCCCTTTCCGGACAAGATCAATCAGGTCTTGCATCGATTTGCCCTCATAGACGGAATCTGTAATCATACCCTCGAGGCTGGCACACATACGGATTGCCTGCTTTGTTTCCTCCGACGGGATGCCATCATACGGGGATGCGTACTCCTTCAGCAGCACCACGTCGTCCTCGGTGAATTCAGTCCCAAGACCGACGAGCTTCGCGGTATCATTGGCAATTGCTAGTACTTGCGCGCTGGTCTGCTCGGGAGTTGCAGAGGCATCGATGCCGAGCACGTTGCGCTGTCGGCCGTCTCTGGCAAAGCCGACGATCATGCCGGCTTGCGTCGAGCCGGTGACCGTGCATGTGACGATATAGTCGAAGGTAAATCCAAGCTGCTTCTCTTGCGCGCGCACCTCCTGCGCGAACCGGATGTAGCCAAGGCCGCCAAATTTGTGCACGGAGCCCGCGGCCGGTATCGAGTAGGGTCTGCCGCCCCTTGCCTTGACCTCTTCGAGCGCCTGTTCCCAACTTGGGCGGATGCCGATATCAAAGCCGTGGTCGACCAGGCGCACCTCTGCTCACATGATGCGGCTCAAGAGAATGTTGCGGACTCGGTCGTAGACGACATCCTCGTACGGCACCCAGCTCTCCTGTACCAGGAGGCATTTCATGCCGATCTTGGCGGCGACCGCCGCGACCATGCGTGTGTGGTTGGACTGCACGCCGCCGATTGTGACAAGCGTGTCGGCATTTGACGCGATCGCGTCAGGGACGATGTATTCGAGTTTGCGGAGCTTGTTTCCGCCGAATGCGAGACCGGAGTGCAGTCGTCGCGTTTGGCGTAGATATCCACCTTTCCCCCAGATGTTGGCCGAGACGGTCGAGCTTCTCGATGGGGGTCTGGCCAAAGGTGAGCGGGGCAGATCAAGCTGCGGCGCTGTCGGCCGCAAGATGGGTCTGGCAGTTCTTCGGACAGACGCGAGCGCAGGCTCCGCAGCCGATGCAGCGGCCCGCTTGGTCGACGACCATGATCATGCGATTGAGCTCGCCATCGAAGTCGTCCTCGTCATCGCAGA
>NZ_JBSKBR010000040.1:0-19741 GCF_053714315.1 Mesorhizobium sp. PL10
CAGCACCGACCCCGCCGGGACCCTGGACGAGGCGACCCTCCCGACCTGAGCATCGGAGGAGCTGGTCGGAAACGCCGGCGCAGAACCGCGCGATGGGGCATCCGACGGGCTGCGGTCTGCATCGGCCGGGCACAGGTACGCGTGCAGCGCCTGCAAACATGGATCTGCGTTCTTTCGATCGTTTTTATGGAGTGGGACAAACCTGACATTCGCTTGTTGATAGAATGGACGGCGCTCGCTCATCAGCTGGGCGACTTTGCGATCCGGATCGGGGCCTTGCATCAGCGGGCGTTTGGCGTCGTTCCTCGTTCGAATTTGGATCACGTCCAGGTCGGTATCAAACCAGATCGAGACCCCTTTGTTGCCAATGAGGTGGCGAGTCTGCTCGTCCAATACCGCGCCGCCGCCGGTCGCGACCACCTTGGGCCCGGTCTCGAGGTATTGAGCGATCTCGCGCGCCTCGAGCCTCCTGAAATAATCTTCGCCGTGATCTTTGAAAATCTGAGATATCGATTTGCCGACTTTCTGCTCGATTTTTTTGTCGGTATCGACGAAGGCCAGCCCCAGCCGACGCGCGAGAGGCGGGCCGATGGTGGATTTGCCAGCGCCCGGCATGCCGACGAGCACGATCGGGCGATCGCCGAGGGCACCCACAATCTCCTTTGCCACCGGGGACTTGGCGATCTCCGGCTGTGTCGATCGTCCGACAGCTCGCAATCCAGGTGCCGGGGCGGTGCTACGGTTGCCATCGCCCCAGTGGGGTATGCTGAGCACGTTGTCGGGTCTGTCAACGGCCTTGCAGCGTTCTTTTACCTTCTGCTCAAGTTTCTCTACCTTCTCCCGGGAATCGGGGCCCTGCAGCCTCTGCAGCTCTTTATAAGCGTCGTGATTGTCAACTTTGGCGCTGTAGCTGGCTGGCGTATGGAATTCCACCAGGAAGCGATAGCCTCCCGCTGTGGCGAGCACAGTGCGGATGCCGAGATAATTCGGACGCTCGAATTTGAACCAGTTGGTCATCTCGATTTCGGTGTAGTCCTGCTCCTCGAAGGCCAGGATGGCTGCCTTGAAGGCACGTGTAAAATCTTTGTCGGGAATTTCGAAGACGTGGCGTACGGCGCTGCTGATCAGCTGTGGCGTGCTGCCGGATGATATGCTCGTGCCGGTGAGATCCTCTCTTATGGAGCGTTCCGATCTCAGCCGGCGCTCCAGGTGAGGCATTTTCACCTGGATCTCCATGTTCCTGAGGCTTGCGGCAATGCTGAGTGCCGCTGCGGTGATTTTCTCTTCTTCTTTCGCAGCGCGGGCAACCTCAATCTGGGCGCGCTCTGATGCCTGCTCGGGAGTCAGCGTGATCGTCTCGTCGCCATCCGCTGCGGGGGGCCGGAAGCGCGAGGGCTCAGGCAAAATGCGCTGCTCCACAGCGAGACTGATCGAGGTTTGCATGACTGAAGCCGTCAGGGTGGGGTTGTCCTCCAGGTCCTTCAAGGCTGCACCAACATCAAACGTTCCATGGTTGAGGGACGCTGCCAGGCCCTTGACGTAAGGCACTGACTTCAGGCCAGGCGTCGTATGCAGCAGCCTCTGAAGGTCCTGGCTCTTCCTCGAAAAGAGCCGAGCGCCAGTGTTGGATTTGTAGGCATCGGTGCCGACCTTGATGCCGAGGCTCAGGAGGTTGTTTGCGCTCTGCACGAGGTCGTCGGGATTGTAACCATCCGGGCGAGGATCGATCCGGGCAGGATAGTTGTCGATCAGAGCCCGGATGCGGTCTCGTGCCTGAGAAGTTGCCGGATAGGCCTCCGCCAGATCCGGCAAAAGCTCTGAGACTGCCGCGCTCAGGGTCGTGCTTTTTGCGTCGTTGGCGTTTTCTGTTTCGGGCTGGCCTTCCACATCAGGCCTCTTTGCCCATGCCTCAAGGTCGGCGGCGAGTAACTCGGCCATTTCGCGAGCAACGGGATGTTCGGCGACCTCGATGTCGTGCCTCGCTCTCGCAAACATGTTTTGGATATCCTGTCCACTCACCTCTTCCAGGCCCAACAACTGACCGATGTCTCGCCGGAGCACGTGGGAAATGCCCTCGTAGGTGCCAAAGATGGCACGCTCGGCAAACCAGCGTCGTGCTTCATGGGATTGAGCCAGGAAGTTTCGCTGTAGACCGCTATAGGTCTCCAGGACATCTTGCGTCGCGGCCAGGATCTGGCTGGCGCGACCAAACTGGTAGTTGTCACCGTCAAGGGCCGGTGTATGCGACTTTGGCGGCTTCAGCGACGGAAGTCCGAGAGCTTGCTCCTTTTCATCGAATTCGCGCACATGCTCATAAAGCTGCGGCCGGTCGCCGATTATGATGACGGTGTCGCCGTCGAAGTCACCATCAAGCTTTTTCTGTTCACCGGTGGGGACGGCAACCAACGAGCCGGGGGCAAACACCTCGGTGGCCTGCAGGATGCCCAGGCAGTCGAGCGGCGTGTCCTTCTTGACGCGGTCCTTCCCTGTCGTCCAGTGCGAATGCGACTTCACATCCTCGGCAGACATAACTAGCCCACGGTCGGCGTAGGCGGCCGGCCACATCTCATCGGGCACGACGATCAGAATGCCTTTGGCAAAGAAAGTCGGATCGTCGGCAGCGAGTTCTTCCCCTGACTTCTGGGCGACATTAAAGCTGTATTGGATAGCCACACACGTGTCCAGGAACGCTGCCGTCGGGTCCCCACGAACAGCTGACCTGACCAGGTCGGCAGCGAATGGGCGCAGGTTGGGCTTGTCGTACGGCGAGCGGCCGATCAGCACGCCGCTCATCCCCGTCAAAGTCTCGCTCTTGAGCGTCGGCACGTGGAGACACTCATCACCGGAAGGTACCGCGACTGCGCCAGGACCGTCGATATGTCCCCCAGTCACGGTTCGAAATAGCTCCTCGGCAGTCAGCCTTTGCTCCGGGCGCTTATCAAGCCAGTTTTTGGCTTTCGCCCGCACCTCATCCGCCACCGCCTTGCTGCGGGGATAATGTTGCAGCGCCGTGGCAGGCAGGGACGTTCTCCTTCCCTCACCAAAAGCAGGCACCCGATCAGGACCTTCCTGCCCGACGGCCCTGCGAACGGCTGTCATACGTTTGGCCAGCGAAGCCTTGATGAAACCGCATCCGTCATGCGGTCGCAATGCAATCGGGCCTTCCGGCCCAACCATCCTGAAGGGATGTTTCTCGCTAACAGGGCGGTCCGGCAGCAGCGTCAGTTTGAAGGCGCCTTCCAGCGCGTAGTCGTGAGGGCCCAGGCCCTTGACAGCCGGCGGCGCGGCAAAGCCCCGGCGCTGCGTATAGTAATATGCCTCTTTGAAAGGTGCCCAGGCGCGCGATAGCTTTTCAAAGGCGGTGCCTGGTGCGGTTTCGGCATAGGGAATCGCCAGCAGCTTCCCGCCGGAAGACTCTGCCTCTACTCGACCTGGAAGGCGGGCGGCGACCTGGGAAAGCGTCTTTTGCGGCGGCTTTAACTTGCTCCCGCCGAACAGATCCATACGGTATGGCACGCCCTCAACGGTCAACGTGCGCGCCAGCAGGAACGGGCTCGGCTTTCCTGGCAGCTGCACCGCGACCATCTTCACTGCCCCCGAGGTCAGGCGATGAAAGATCGAATAGCGCGTCTCGGGCTCCGTTGCCAGTTGCCGGCCCTGCATGTCGACCACCGGCAACCGCATCAGTCCCGCCTCGCCCTGCGGAGGCCTGGGCTCGTGGTCCATGGCCCGCAAAACCTGATGGACGTCGAAGACAGACGCTGGATGTTGCGCCTGGACCGTCGCGGTGTTCTGCGCCATAAACGTGTCCAGCGCATCGGTGGGACTCTCTGCCTCGATCTGGGCAATCAGGTTCCAGCTCATGTTGGAAAGATCGCTCTCGATCAGCTCGCGCGTGGTGTCCAGGATTTCCCTGGTCTTGGCCTCCAGATCGTCGCGCCTCGCCCGCAAATCGGACTTCTTGCCCTCGACATACGGCCGCCGCAGCAACCTCGCCAGGCTCGCACGGGTCTTGAGCACTTGATAAATCGACAGGGCCGGACAGCGGGTTGAGTTCGGCCCTCGACTCCGCTCAGCATCGCTTGCCTTGAGATGGGCCTCGATCTTGTGCTCCACAATCGGTTGGATATCGTTCAGCAAGTTCAGAGCCTGCCGCCGGTGCCAAAGCAGCTGCTTGCGCGGACTGCGAGCCAGCGGCAGCAGAGCGGCGCACAGATTGCCCATGGTTTCGAGATTATTCTCAAGCGCAAACCGAGGGACACTATGCAATTGCGCCAGCCGATTTAATCCAGCGGGTGCGAGCAAACTGAGATCGTCGTGCAATTGAGCCTTGGCCAACGCCTTCAAGATGCTCGTCACGCCCATCGCGTCGGCCGCCTCCAGGCGCTCGCTGGCATAATGAAGATAATGAGCGAGTTTGTGGAGCCGATCTTTCAGCAGAGCGGCCCCTGCAATCTCTCCCTCGTCCTCTCTCCTCATGAACCCCCGCGCCAAACTGTTGGCGATATTGGAAAGCCCGGGCGTCGTAAAATGACGGAATGGGCGACCCGCGGGGCCGAGTCTGCGCGCGATCTCCAAAACCGCCTGGCTGCACGCCTCGTCTTGCGGCCATTTGCCGAACCCGTTGATCAGATTTGCCAGGTCTTGCGGACTAAACCCGGAAAGCCGCTCGGCATCGCGAAGCACCGAGCCGGCGATCA
Organism: Mesorhizobium sp. PL10; assembly: GCF_053714315.1. Taxonomy (NCBI): domain Bacteria; kingdom Pseudomonadati; phylum Pseudomonadota; class Alphaproteobacteria; order Hyphomicrobiales; family Phyllobacteriaceae; genus Mesorhizobium; species Mesorhizobium sp. PL10. The sequence continues at coordinate 4,701 of NZ_JBSKBR010000040.1, forward strand.
CAGCGGTAGCCTGACGCGTTTTCTCATCCTGCGACCACTTGCTGAAGCCGTTCACCAGGCACGCCAGGTGCTGCGATCCAAAATCAGGGAGCCGGTTAGCGCTGCGGATCACCTCATCAGCAATCACAGCAGTGGCCTGACGTGATTTCTCTTGCGGCCACTTGCTGAGGCCGTTCACCAGGTTGGCAAGTGCCTGCGGAGTGAACCCAACGAGCGGCTCGCTGGGGTTCTGGCGACCGACCACCTCCCCAGCGATGGCAACGATGGCTTCGCCGCAACCCTCTTCGTCAAGACACTTGCTCAAACCGTTGGTCAGGTTCGCCAGGTCCTGCCCATTTAGCTCCGACAGCCCGCCGTGGCGGTGAGGGATCTCCTGCGCGATCGCAACGATGCCGTCGCGACAATCCTCTGGACACTTGCTCAAGCCGTTCACCAGGTTCGCCAGATCCTGCCCGTTGAATAACGACAGCCCGCCGGCGCGGCGAGAGACCGCGCCGGCGAGCGCAACGAGAGCCCCTTGGCAGTCCTGAGGCCATTTGCTGAAACCGTTCGCCAGAATGGCAAGCCCTTGCGGCTCAAAGCTGTGGAGTTGCCCGGTGCGCCTAAGTACCTCACCGGCAATCGCAAACGTGGCTTGACGTGACTTTTCCCATTGTGGCCACCTAGTGAAGCCGTTCACCAGGCACGCCAGGTGCTGCGGATCAAACCTAGGCAGCTGGTCGGCGCAGCGAAGCACCTCGCCGGCAACCACGTCGGCGGCCTGACCCAAACTCTCCTCTTGCGGCCATTTGCTGAAGCCGTTCACCAGGTTCGCCAGGTGCTGCGGGTCAAAATCAGATAGCCAGACGTTGCGACGGCTGGCGCGTTGACAGACCTCACCGGCGATTGCAACGGCAGCGCGTGAGCACGCCGGCGCCAATTTGCTGAAGCCGTTCACCAGGTTTGCCAGGTGTTGCGGATCGAAACCAGAAAGCTCGACCTTGGAGCGGCCGGCGCGGTCATAGACTTCAGCGGCGATCGCAATCGTAGCGTCGCGGCAGTCCTCTGGCCACTTGCTGAACCCGTTCACCAGGTTCGCCAACGCCTGCGAATCAAAATCAGGCAGCTGGTCGGCCCACCCAGGGATCCGACGCGCGATCGCAAAGATGCCTCTGCGGCAGTCCTCCGGCCACTTGCTGAACCCGTTCACCAAGTTCTGCAATGCCTGCGGATGAAGCCCAGACAGGTCGGCATTTTCATGGAGGAGGCTCGAGACCTCATTGGCTATAACAACGGCAGCGCGTGAGCACTCCGGCGCCTGCAATTTGCTGAAGCCGTTCACCAGGGTTGCCAGATTCTGCGGATTGAAACTAGAAAGCCCGACCTTGGGGCGGCCGGCGCGGTGACAGACTTCAACGGCGATCGCAATCGTAGCGTCTCGGCAGTCCTCTGGCCACTTGCTGAACCCGTTCACCAGGTTCGCCAACGCCTGCGGATCAAAATCATAGAGTTCGGCCAGGCGCCAGCCAATCTCGTCGGCAACTGCTACTACGGCCTGATGAGAGTTCTCCTGTCCCGGCAACTTGCTTAAGCCGTTCACTAGCAGGCCCAGACCTTGGGCATTGAGCTCTGAAAGCGCTTCGCGTTGCTTAAGAAAAACGTTGGCGATTTGGATCATTCCGTTGCGACATTCCTCCACTCGACGATGTCGACTGAACGCCAATACCAACAGCGAAAGCGTTTTGCTTTCGACATTATTCAGCGCCTTGCCGAGCCTCGATACCTGAGCTGCCATGGCCCTGCAAGCTTCCATGCCTGCCTGACCTCCAGGCTCCCGGCTCATCGCGTTGCATGAGGTGGCGTACCCCCAGGTATTATGGGCGCGGACATCTTGGGCCCACCTCGGAACAAATTGATGGGTGAACTGGGAAGCGGCCTTTTGTAGGAATGTTTCGTGATCCAGCTGGTCTTGCAGCCTCTTGTCGTGATCCACCACAGCGCACGAGAATTCAGTTATGCCGTGAGCGAAAGAAATGTCATGTAAAGCGTCATTAAGGGATACGTCGCTGAAGCTCTGTACAGCCACCTGATCGAAACGCCGCCTGCCCGGTCCTGCACTCGGTCTGGACTCGCCTTGCTCATGAGGTCGCAGCATGTCCGGTTGTGAGCTGCTCGGTTCTTGATCGGCGAGCCAGGACCTCTCATCAAAACGCAAAGAGCTTTCTTCTCTAGCTATCGCTTCGCCCTGCCGACCTTGGCCATGGCGCGGCCCACTGGCCGCACGTCGCGAAGGCGTGAGGCCTCGGGGGAGACCTTTGGAGGGACCGCCAGGTGCGCCGCCTAGGGCTTCGTCGGCACCTGGCCAAATGCGAGCGGAGGACATCTGTCTATCTTCAGGCCCAAAGTGCATCCGCCACACACCGGACTCGATCGGTTGGCCGCCATTCCAAGCGGAATGACTCGATTGTGGGAGCGAACTGCTCGATCCAGCATCCTCAATTCCGACAGGTTGTTCACAAGATGGGAGCGCGTCTGATTGCGATAGACTGGCTCTCTGGTCAGCGGGCCGGAGCCCAGCCTCGGAACTAACAGAGCTTTCTTCTCGAGCTGGCGTTCCACCAGCCGACATCGAGGGAAGACCGCGCCGGCCCCCAATCTCTGCACGCACAGCGGCTCCTCGTGTGGCAGCGTCCGGCGTTTGATGTGGACCAACGGAGGGAGCGGGAGGCCTGTTGCCTAGGGAGAGAACCTTGGCAGCTGTCGAGGGGTCGCCGTCGTCCGCAGCGACTTGCGGCGCCGCCCCCCCAGCCGCCGAACTACCAGCGCCAGCCGCAGGCTTGCGCTTGCCTTTCCCTTTCTTTCGCGTTGCGGCCGCTGCGGTCGTTTCGGGGACAGCCTTTCCAGTAGCGTCGGTCGCAATCGCAGCGTCTGCCGGCCGTTCGCTAATGGGTGGCATCTTCGGCTGCAGTTCCAAGAGGCGCGACACCTCTTCGGTAGTGGTCCGCGCGCCTTCCGCTATCTGGCCGAACAACTCCAATGGGAGGTCGGCAACTGTTCGGTCCTCGCTTAGCCCGGCACGGAAGTCGGACAACGCCGACGAGAAGTCCAAGAGCCTCTCCATGACTCCTTCCAGAACGGAACGGTCCCCCGGGGCAAGGGGGCGCCCTGCTTTGGCATGAAGAGCATCGCGCGTCTGGTGCAGTGCCGGCCAAACTTCGGTCCTGAGGGCTTGTAGCATACGCAACCGCCCATTCTCACCGATAAGCATTTCTCTCACGGCTGGCTCGAAACTGCTCGCCCGCGGCTCAATCATCAACAGCGCCAGATCGATCCGCGATTGCAGAACCATGAACTTCGAAAGCAGAACCGAGCCAGTCTGCAGGCGCAAATCGTCCTCTTCGGCTTGCTGAATCTCGACCTTTGTATTTGGTAGGTTCGCAGTGACGGCACAGCCTAATTGGAGGCGTTCCCCGCGCCATGTCTTCTGTTCCCAAAATTCAACGCAGGCCACATAGTGCCTTGCTACACTGGACACCGCTTGGCTCAGCCGGGCGGGGTCGGGGTTGGATCGGAGGATTAGGTCGAGCACGCCGCGGGCCTTTTTACGCGTCTCTAGCAATACCATGCCATCTGCGGCCAGTTCCATGCACTCGGATGCCGCATCATGCACCAGGTCGCGGGTTCGACGAGCCTGATCATTGGACAGAATGCCAGGCGCCCCTGGGGCCAGACTCGCGTGGTATTCCAGGACTGCTGAGCCCGCATCGAGGATCCGATCGAGGGCTTCTTGCTTCACTCGCGGGGTGGTGCTTCGCGTGGCCACTAGGAAAGCATCAAGGCGGTGAGATTCAAATTCGTCGAGCAGGCCTTTCATACGTTGATCTGCTGTCTTGCTTTGTCCGTCTGTCAGATAAAGCACTGCCGCTCCCGAAGTTGGGGGCTGGTCAGCGACCGGGGCCGTGGCTTCATCGTCCGGGACGGCGGGAAGACGAAGCCGCCGCGTGGTGCCTGCTCGTTTCGACGCGGCTGCTCGTACAACGGCGTCCAGCACTCGCCGAGCGCCCACAAAAGGGCCGGACGACCTCTCGCCGTGGGCCTCGTCCTCACAGGTCCCCGAGCGTGTGCGGGAAGTCCTTGTGTCCTGAGGCCCAGAGTGCATACCCTCCAGCACCGAAACGAACGATTGGCTACCCGCTAAGGCAGAGCTTGATTGCGAGCGCGATCTGTTCGATCCCGGCCTGCCGCCGGCGCCAGCATTCACAATGCGCGAGTTTCCAGGTCGGCCAAATTCCGTCATATCCCATCTCCGATATAGCAAAAAATGCGGTGCACATCGTGTTTCGCGCTGATTTCGCTCAGTCGGCGGGACTTTGGCTGCCAAAGTGGCACACGGCAATCTCATCGCCAAACTCCCCACGATCCCACCTGAGCGGCCTTGGGCCACACGACGCCACATGAACTTTGTTCTGCCGGCGGCGCGGGTTGAATACTTCCATCATTAAACCGATGGCCTCACTCTACCCGACCACGATGACCACAACTGGCCCGCGGACGTCGAAGGGAGCGCGACGTGCAATCTGCAGGACTTTCCGGCGAATGCGCTGAAGAACATACGACTAGTCAGACGCCCCGATGCGTTTATCGACATTGGTTGTGACAAGGCCGCAGTTCGCCGCGATGGAAACCTCACATCGTCAGAAGCGGCCCGCCATCGCGACTATCTCCACGAGTGTCCGATCACATAAAGTTATCCTCATACGAGTCTGACTTTGGTCCAAGCTCTCGCGCTCCTTAGTTTTGCAGAGATACCTGCGGGGGTTGGCCCGCTGCCCACTTTTCGGGATGCTGAGTTTGGGTCAAGGACCATGTCGCCATCATCCACTGCAACAAACCACATCATTGTTGCGCGGACTTGTGCTTCTGGATTCGCCGCACGCCAATTCTGCAACGGTCGATCGAAGTTGATGGTCCCACAGAATATCGCCTGCATTCTCGACGTGCGGATGAGTGACCTGAAGACCCACTATGGAGGCGATCTCAGCTCGACCCGGAATTTGTTCCCGCCACGTTTCGGATTCGAAGTCAGTCATGCTGAATCCGGCTTCTGCTCTCACCAGTCCGACGCCCTTGTTTCCTAATTGGCAGCTGAAATATTGCGCATGCTCCGAATCTCGACGCACGCCGTATTGACTAGCAACGTCCGCAGTACGTCTGGCTCGTGCGGATAGGAATCGAATACTCTTGCGGATTGTCGGCGATGCGCGTGATTGCATCGCCATGAAATTGCCTCGCGCTCCTCCTGAACGCTGACCTCTGTCGATCTGCACCACAGCAGGCCCCTCTTGGGGGAAAGCTTGGGTCGCCGCCGCCGATAAGGGACCCCTGGGAATTCAATCCGGCTACGTGCGTTCGGACAAACGCGTTCGCGAACCCTTGGCCTCCTGCCGTTTGCCCGCTCCCATTACGCGTGTAGTGGATATCGGGCGAGCCGCCGGTTCGACCATACATGACGATTCGCTCCTATGTTGGCGGCAGGCTTAGACTATTTGGCTGACGAATAGCTGATGGAGGCGTTGTCACGGATGTACAAACGACATCCGAACTGCGTTGAGTGTACAACCCATGAATGAAATAAGGCTGCGGCGTATGGAGCCGGCCAAGGCCGTGGTCACATCTATACTAAGCCTGCCGCATAGAGCGCTTTCGCGACGGGTGCGAAATATTGCGAAGGAACGGCCTCGCCCAGCTTCGTTACGCTGATGAGCTGATGCGCAAGCACATCATCACGGAGGATGTGGACACGTAGGGCCCGTGCTTCAGTTAACATGTTTGAAGCCGCCTCGCCCTCGGCGCGGCAAACCAGGATCGGTATCCCGATCTCGCCCCGAATGTAACGCAGGCCGACGAGTACGGTCTTCCCTCTCACGAGCAATGTCGCCCGGTGCACCCCAAGCGGAGGCTCGTGGGCAGACTCCTCGCGTAGGCGACGTCGTTCGTTCTTCAACTCCGGCGTACCTTCCTGATCCTTGAACTCGCGCGTCACTTCGGTCCTGGTCATACGCATTTCGCGCAGAAACAACGCACGCTGCACCAAGAGATCGATTAGTCCGCCGAGCAGAAGTGCGGCGGCGCCGATTTCGCTCAGCAACTTCGCTTGCTCAAAGACGACGCCGATACAGCCCATGCCGCAGATCGGAAGATAGACCATCGTCTTCCACGTGCCGAGAAGGAAGAGGAGAAAGGTTGCGCTCAGGACCATTACTTTGAACAACGTCTTGCCAACCTCGACTGCAGAACGGGCAGACGTCATGCGTTTCAACCCTTGAAACGGATTAATTTTCTCGAAGTTGAGCTTCATCGACTCCAGCGAGAAGACAACTCCACCGTTGGCTATTAATCCAGCCAAAATCACCGCGGCGATGAGCGTTCCAAGCAGTGGACCAACAGTTTTCAGTGTGAGTTCGGTCAGCAGGACCAGTGCCTGCCGGACCGCTATATTGAAGGGCAGACCCTGCAGATTGTCTGCCAATAGTAGCGCTTCGTGGCATTTGTCTTGGATCACGCTGCCTCTTAGCCAGATGTAGCCGAGCCCAGCGCATGTGGCAACTGCGCGGACGAAATCGGAACTGTGCGCAATCTGCCCTTTTCTGCGCGCTTCGCTTAGCTTCTGCGGGCTGGCGGCGTGTGTCCTCTCTTCACTCGTCTCGCTCATTTCAGCAGCTTGGCCAGCCACTCAAGGGCGCCATTTGCTGGTTTGGTCTCCAGCCTCATCCCCTCGACCAGATAGGCAGTGTAGCCAATCATAATAATCGGGAAGCCGATATTCTTGATCATTGGAGACAGTTGGCTCGACTTGAATTGCGGCGCAAAGCGCCGCAGTATCATCATTGACATGTCAACCAGCATCAGGAAGGACACTACAGGCCCGGAGACCAACAAGGTCATGAGCATGATGTGGTCGAGGAGTCCCAACAGCTCCATTGCTCCTTGTGCGGTCAATGTGGGGAGAAACCGATACACGGGCCAGATCTGGAAGCTGCCATAAAGGGCGCTGACCACAGCCTCCAAGCCTCCCGAAGCGACGAAGATTGTTATTGCCGTGATCCCAAGAAAAATCCCCATAGCGGAAGCCTGACTGTTGGTCGCGGGGTCGGACGAAGCGGACGGGCTGGTGATACCGCGTTGGTTGTCGATAAACTCACCGGCCGCCTGAAGGCTCCATAATGGGATGCCCAGAAAAGTGCCGAGTAGCAAGCCGACAAAAACCTCCTTCAATCCGAACAGAGTTGCCTGGATCAGACGTGTCTCGGGATCCAGCGCCTGCAACCCGTCACTAACGAGTGACAAGCATGGGAGTCCGAAGGCGACAGCAAGGGAGCCGCGGATCAGCCCGCCGATCTGAGCCCTTGTAAACACAGGAAGCACTACCATAATCCCTATGGCTCGGGCCGCGCCAAGGCCGGCTGCGGCGAGGAGTTCGATAGCCGCATGGATCAGGTTCTGAATCTCCGCCGCCGACGCATTCATGGGGGAGACTGGTAGCTGGGAGTCATTGCGGGAAACTCCGTGAAGATCTGCTCGGCCAGCCCTATGAGCGGGGCGCTCAGCACAGGGGCAAACAGGCCAATCACCGCCACAACAACCAGAAGCTTAACGGTGAGCGGCAAGCTTTCATCTTGGATTTGCGTTGCCGCCTGGATGATCCCAATGACGAGCCCAACAATCACCGATCCAATGAGCGGTGGCAGAACCCAGATCATGAAAACCATCAACGACTGGCTCATAAGAGTGACGATGCTGGCTTCAGTAATAATCAACCTCCCGGTGTGGCGTAACTCAACACAAGTCCATGCATCAATCTCGACCAGCCATCAATAGCGATAAACAGAAAGAGCTTGAAAGGCACAGATATCACTGTAGGAGATACCATCGACATGCCCATCGCCATCAAGATTGTTGTCACAATAAGATCGATGACGATAAACGGAAGATAGAGAAGAAACCCTATTTCAAATGCGCGCTTGAGTTCTGAAATTAGAAACGATGGCACGAGAATGGCGAAATCATCAGGTGTTGTTCTGGAGCGCATTTCCTCTGGCCAGAGTTTTTCTGTCGACGATAAGAAAAAACGGCGCTGCTCCTCATTTGTAAATTTCTTGAGATAATTTTGTACTGGCTCGCGCCCCTCTTTGGCGGCGCTTACCCAGTCGTCCAACGTTTGGTAGCGGAGCTTCGGGTCGCTCATCCGATCGTAGGTCTGTTCAATAACAGGTGCGCTAATGAAAATGGTGAGGATGAGCGCAGCGGCGTACAGCACTATGTTCGGTGGTATCGTCTGGGTCCCAAGCGCATTGCGGACGAGGAACAGAACAACCGACACCTTTATAAACGCCGTGGTTGTGACGACTGCTAAAACCAGCAGGCCGAGTCCTGCTGTAACCGCAAGAAGTGACAGAAATGGCGGCTGAATCTCACTCACTGCATGCCAACCTGCTACGGAGTCTGATTCCCAGCTCTTCTCCGATCCGCACGATGTCGCCACGCCCGATACGCCGACCGTTGGCCAGAATGTCTACCGGACCATCAATCGAACGGCCAAGTTCGAAAACATGCCCTTCGCCCGCGCTCCTTAAATCCCCTAGAGACATAGGCCAGCGGCCGCATTCAAAGACAAGCTCGATTTCGACATCGTCGAGATCGGCTTCCGATTGTTCTTGCTGGGATTCAGGCTGTGTCGTCATATGCACATTCTCCAAGGGGCTTGATCGCGGGCGGAAGGGCCCCCGCAGGATGAGGTCGTCGCCTTCAATATCTGCCCCGGCCCATAACCGACCCATGGACAGCATGATCTGGCCGCGACCAAACGGGGATATGTCTGGCAACAGAGCATCACCGACACATGCTTTGCGAAGAAGCGCTGCCGGAACGCAAAGCGTGCCGATTACTCCTGCAACTATGGCCGGCAGCTCCGGGGAGAGCTCACGCGGCTGTCGCGGCAACTGGCTAAGCAGGGCGCCTAACGCGCGGAAGACAGACGGCACTAACCCATCAAGAGGAGAGAACAGGAGCAGACAGCCCCTGCCACTGACTGAGCCGAAGACGATATCAAGTTCTAGACAAGGAGCCAGTGTCACGGCTTCGCGCACGTCCACAAGCTGCACGTTCAACTGCATCTGATCCTCCAGTCGAGCCACAAGCGGCTCGAGTGCAAGTTCGAGAATGAGCGAAGCAGTTGGCTCGGAAGGTAAAGCAAGGCCGCTCTGCACTGACGAGAAGAGCGCCTCTACAAGCCGTCGTGACAGTGACAAGACGATCGTTTCAGTTCCCACGCGCCAAACACAGTCAAGCATCGGAATGACGGAAGGTTTCTGCTGCCAAACAAGCCCTTGTATCCGCACCGATAGCGGCTCGTCGCTGATCCGGCTCTGAAACGGCCGACGGGAAGAGGCTATATCATTGAGCCACGAGACGACCTCGTGCGAAAGTGTTAGCACCGGTTCGAAGATAGCGGGTCTGACCGAAGCGTTCACCAAAGCGGCTCCAAGCTGCACGATCGCATCATTCAGGGAACCTTGGGCTTATCGGATCCGGTCGCGCGACAACAGGGTGAGCAAAACCTTCCAGACCGAAGCGATATCTCATCGTCGGCCTCTATCTCGCCTGCGGCCTCCGCATGACTATCGACGGCGCGTCGGACGTCGTCCTCAATTTGTTTCCATTTATGCCTTGCGGTCGAACGTTTGGCCCACACGTCCCTCATCTCACACGCCGCTGCCTCGGCCTTTTCTTGCGCAATATGCGCATCATCGAGCATCTGACATCTGGAAGTGACCTCAGCCGAAAGCCGTTCCATGCGAAGGTGGTGATGGTCGAGGGCGGCGCTGGACAAGGTGTCCAGCGACATCAGCTCTTGGTAGAGCCCCGCTTCGGCTCGCGCGCACTGTTGCCGTGCGATTGCAAGTCCTTGGGAGGCATTCTGAACGGCTAAGGTGGCCAAATGGCGTTGGGCCTCCTTCTTGGAAAGCTCACTAAGGGCACGACGCTCTTGCATATCCTTCAGAAGCCGTAACCTCGAAACGTGAACGCGATTCACGCGGTCAGACGCGACATCCATGCAACCGTTTCCTCAAAATCCGATGCCTCGCCTTCGCTCTGGCGCAAAAATTCCCTCAGGTCGCCAATCGAGGCGACAGCCCGGTCAGTCAGCGGATCGCCGCCTTGCTTGTATTCGCCGACGTTGATCAAGAACTCGGACTCGGCATAGCGCGAGAGCAGATCACGGAAGAAGGATGCTGCCTTGCGATGTGTCCCGGAAACGACCGCTTCCATTACGCGGCTGCGACTCTGAAGCACATCGATAGCGGGGAAATGCGATCGCGCCGCGATCGCGCGTGAGAGGACGACATGGCCGTCAAGAATGCCGCGCGATTCCTCAGCGATTGGATCGCCTGTGCCATCACCTTCGACAAGCACGGTATAAAACGCCGTGATTGAGCCGTGCTCACCCATGCCGGCACGCTCTAGCAGGCCTGGCAGCATGGCAAAGACGGAAGGAGGAAAACCCCGCCGGGTCGGTGGCTCACCCGCAGCAAGGCCTATCTCGCGCATGGCACGGCAGAAGCGCGTCAGGGAGTCCAACATGAGCGCTACGCGTAGCCCTTGTTCGCGAAAGTATTCCGCCAGCGCGGTTGCCATAGGAGCACATTGCGCCCGCTCCACGGCCGAACGGTCGGAGGTTTCAACGACAACGACCGTACGGCGGAGGCCTTCCTCGCCAAGATGCCGCTCGATGAACTCACGAACTTCACGTCCACGCTCGCCTATGAGCGCGACTATGAACACGTCGGCGACGGCACCTTTTACGATCTGCGACAATAACGTCGATTTGCCACAACCAGGCTCGCCATAAATCCCGATCCGCTGACCCTCACCGCATGTGAGCAGACCATCAAGGGCACGAACCCCGAGCGGGAATGGCTGCTCAACGATGCGTCTTTTCATTGGATTGGGCGCCTTGCCGTGCAGCGGACGAGTTTCGCCAGTCTTGACTTCGCCTTTGCCGTCGAGCGGGCGGCAACGGCTGTCAATCACACGGCCAAGCAAATCGGGGCCGACTGACACTTCACGCATTCGTCCGGTGGACACGACCTCTGCGCGGCTGGACAGGCCCACCAAGTCACCGATCGGCGTGAGCAACACCCCATTATCCAACAAGCCGATCACCTCGGCTTCGAGCAACAGGCCAGTTCGCGTATCCTGCAACAGACAAAGTTCCCCAATCCGAGCATCTGGCAAGACGGCATGGACAAGTGTGCCGACGGCGCGCGTGATTCGGCCCCGCACGACACGCGTGTCGATTCGCTTTGCTGTAGACCTCAACGACGAGATCGCCGGATCGGGAGCCCGGCTACCACCCAGATTGGTATGCTGTGGTACGGGTGTGATCACAGTTCGCCTTCTTCAGGATGGGACCGAAAGCCGAGGCGTAGCGCGCGCATCTGTGCATCAAGTCCAAGGTCGACATTGCCATACTCGCTCCAAAGCACGCACTGGTGCGGAGACAACGTCGGATCCGGATCGACCCGAACCCTCGGCCGCCCCTCCCGTCCGTCGCATCCAGCAAACGCGCGCGCGAGCATGTCGACTTGCGTTGGATGCACATGAAGGCAAACTTCCGCGCCGTTATATTTGCGTTCAATTGCGTGACGCACAGCCTTCAGCAACAGCTCGCCCGGATCGAAGGCGCCTAGCAGATCGCTTAGAATCTCTATCACCAGCTGTGGCAATTCCTGCTCCAGAACCGCCTTTCGTCGCCCCACTTCGGAAACTGCCCGCGCAATCAGCCGCGCCATTTCCTCGGCGCCTGCGTTCAAGCCCTCGGTATGGCCGCGCGCCCGCTCACGCTGATAAGCGGAGCGTGCCCAGCTGCGAACCCGCTGCTGATGCCGTTCTGCTGCGTCACGCGCCTTCGCGGCGCAGTGCCAGAGCTCGAGCTCACTCGCCGGTATCAGTGGTCCCAATGGGAGCATCTGCGGCGCGACGGGAGCTTCGGAAACATCTGCTGTCATATCGCCAGGTTCTCCGTCTCAAGATGGGCTAGGACAAGCCAGAGCAGCTGGCCCGAGGCCTTACTGTGTTCGGGCGCGGGATTCTCGGCGGCGGTCCCCACAGGCAACCGTAGAAGCACGCGGGTACGCTCAAGCGCTGTACTGTCGTTGAGCCAAGCACCAAGGCAGGCATGTCCATCGTGGTCGATTTGCTGCGCTAGTTTTTCCGGATCAGCGATCGAACTGTTTGCGATCGCTTGCGCCAGATGTCGGATGCCGAACGCATGGGCGTCAGCGCCAATATGATCAACAAGCGAAGTGAGGTGAGACTTTGAAACAAGCTTCAGCAGCGAACGGGCATGCCAGACACTACCGGCAAGGAGAGCAACGCGACGCGGGTCACGTCCGCCCAGAAGATCCGGCTCCCAGCCGCTTCCGTTCGAATGCATTTCATTGTCAAGCAGCAGTTCTGCCAGTCTTGGCTGCAGCCTGGGACGCTTCTGCAACCGCACCAACGTCGTAACAGACAATGCAGGATCAAGACATGTGGCAAGACGGGTCGGATGGGCCAAAGCGGCAAGATCACTCAGGCACGCGGAACGCAATCGGAAGAACTGATCGCGTCCGGTAGTCGGCATTGGCATTGGCATTGGCATTGGCAATATTAGCTACGCAATAGCGCCGATGAACTTTTTGCGAATGGGCGCGACATCGGAAACACCGAGCGGCCCTCGAGTTTGGAAAGTGCGCCCGATGATTGTCTGCGCCGTGTCCTTAAAATACTGGCTAAGAAATAGCAGGCCGCTGCGAATACAGCGGCCGCAACACCCATCACGATTGCCAGAAGTGGCGCCGGAACGGACCCAGATGCTTGGGCCGAAACGGTCGCCGGAACGGATCGTTGCTCATGTGCGGACGGTTCCACCGGTACCAAAACCACTTCGACTTTATCGTAGGACAGGCCTTCGATGCTGTCGGCGACGAGCATCTTTATCTTCGGCAGCAGAACTGAGAGATTTGCTTTAGCGTCATGCCGGATAAAAACTGCCGCGGAGGATGGCGTACCGCCTGATCGCAACAGGTCGTTATTCGGCAGGACGACATGGACACGTACTGAGAAGACGCCATCAATATCGTTGATGGTCCGCGACAACTCTTCGCTCAGAGCATACACGTAACGAGCACGCTCCTCGGTCGGTGAGGCAATCAGGCCTGATCCACTGAAAATTTCGCCGAGGTTCTTGAAAGACTGGCGAGGCAGCCCCTTGGCATTCAGGAGGTCGATTGACAACGCAAGCAGCTTTTCGTCGACCTGGAGGGTGCTGGTCCCATCTTTGGCGGCAACTCGGACCGCATCAACTCCGCTGTTCATCAGAACCGCGAGCATCTCATTCGCCTCACGCTCCTGCAATTGCGTGTACAGGTCCACCTTGCAACCACTCAGAGCGAACAGAAGCGGCAGCACGACGAGATGCAGCGATCGCCGACCGAAGGGGCGGGTATGCATGATTTTGTCATGAGCCAAGCCAATCATGCGCGGCGTTCATCCTTGTTTTATTAACGTATTCACAGACGAGGTGAAGCCGCTGACACCTTTGGAAACTAGAGAAACTTGCGTGACGCCGTCGTAGAGATCCCGTAGACCAGCAATCATCGAGCCGAAATCAAGTCCTGTCTGCGCTCCCGCTGCCCCACCTTCGACAGGGAGCTTCTGCGCCTGTCCAGGTAGAGCGCCCTTCTCAAGGCCTGCCTCATGGTCCCGCGCGGCAGAAGTAATGGAAGAAATCATCTGGAACACGCGGTCGCCCCGGGGGCTTGCCTGCGCAGTCGTGCGCTGAACATCCAAATGCGGAGGAACCGGCATCATCCTTGCCGGCCCCGACGCGGTGTTGTTCTTCGTAGAGGCGGCCGCCTGCGCAAGTGCGCGCTCGAACTGGGCCCGCTCGCCCAATGACGGTGAAGCGACCGTAGGAAGCAAGCCGGTCGGACTGGCAGAGATCAACGTGACAGGCACCATCATGCAAAGACTCGATTGGTTTCTCTTTTGCGTCGAATGAGTCCAGCCGGTTATCACCCGCTGTTGGGTCAATCTTAGAGAGGCGAGATGACGACAAGCTGACGAGGGCGCGTTAATCATCTAAAGAGTCGCCTTGGTGACTTTGTGCTTGTGATAGTTTCAGCATTTGGTTTATCAGGACATGATGCCAAGAGCGCTGATCCTGCCCATTCTGCACAACCTGAAGAGACTTCTCTGTGTCGGGTTTTTTTTCTCCACTGGAATCCACTCAACTCTCGCCGTCCCGCTGTCGCTTCCCTCGGCACCTTATAGGTATACGGTTCTGGATCAGGATCTCTCTGCCGCGTTGCTGGAATTCGGAAACAACCTGAAAATCAGTGTCAATATAAGCGCCGAGGTGAAAGGGCGGATTCGCGGGCGTATGCCGGATTTGCCGCCGCGCGAGTTCCTCGACCGCTTAGCCGAGCTATACGATCTCCAGTGGTACTTTGATGGGCTTGTGCTCTATGTGTCTGCTGCGAAGGAAGCACAGAGCCGGATGCTTGCGTTGGCCCCGATTCGCTTCGATGCGTTTAAGGCAGCTCTCGATGAGCTTGACATCTCCGATGACCGCTATGTCGTAAGGCCCGCGCCGGGGAATGGCCTCGTCTTGGTTTCCGGTCCACCTCGCTTCACCGCGCTCGTGGAGCAGACGTTCAACGGCCTCATGGCGGAGGCGCAGGCGCAGCCTCACGCGGCGGCGCCGACGAAGCAATCCGTGCTGATATTGTTTCGGGGTTCCTCCACCATGGTCGTGCGCGATGGACGACCGGAAGCCTCTTATGTTTCCGACGTGCCGGCACAGGATGGCGGAAAGCCTGAGCCGAGTCAGAAATGACTGGGTACCCCGCCAGCGTCTGGAAAAGTATTACCGGCGGCCGCCTCCTGGACAGTTCGTAATACCTAGCGTTTGGAACCGGTTTTTGATTCACTCGACGCGTGATTTGCGCGGAGGCAGT
>NZ_JBSKBR010000041.1:0-19736 GCF_053714315.1 Mesorhizobium sp. PL10
AGAACCGGCAACCTCACAGATCGAGACCACTCCCGAAAGGTGGTCCGGAAACACCGCTTACAGTGAATGACGCCGCTAAACACCTTGCCTTCGGACGCAAGCTGCCGGACGATCATGGGCCAAAATCATAGGCTTCATTGTAAAGAGCAAGGGCGAGATCAGTTGATCCGGAACGTTGGCATATCCAAACCTCCGAACCTGTTTTCGCGCGTAATGCGGCGTCCCAAACCGGTCGTCGGGAGGTTAGCAGGAAGTACCGCTGCCAGCTGAATGGGGGTTGGCTTGTGCCGGCCTAAAATCTCGAGGTTTTTCGACACATCGAAGTGAATGGCCGAGCGCCTATAAAAGCCTCGTTCTATCCGACCTTTGATGTCCATCATCATGTCGTAGGTCATCAAGTCTGAATGCTTCTCCGCGGCGATCGACCGGTCGCCTCCGAACTGCAAATAATTTTCTGGGCCACCATCAAAGAAAATATGCAAGGCCGTTGCCAGATCGCAGTCTTCTCGTCGGCTGATCCAGAGCAGCGGTGCAAGGCCGTAATCCCAGTTCCAACTCAGCGCGGCCATATGGCGTTGATCGGGATCGGCTCGGCGTAGCCAATCTGCATAACGCACAAATTCGGTGGCGGAGCAGTCGGTCCATGGCTGACAATGTTTCGCCCAGGTCAGGAGCATGGCGTCGTCATCGTCGGTAATCCGCTTCCAGGCATTGGCGAGCTCCCGTTGTATTCTTTCCTTCTCGGCCCTCTCCTTCCAGAACGCTCGTCGAGCATCCATGATCTTCGAATGACCCGGCTGGAAGATTGTCAATTGCTCAAGATACGATTGCGTCTCGCCATGCGCTTTCCTGAACATCAGCATGATTTCAAAGCCGTCCGCCGTGTTCCCGATGAGATATCGGACGTCAGGATGAGTGATCTCCATCGTGTTGAGTCCGAGCTTGGTGATCTCGCTTTCGGCGTCCGACCGAGCCATACCGACCGCGAAACCGTACAGATTGATGGTTTTCGGAAAGGGAGCACGGAAGTCGATCCGCTCGACGATGTTGTCGCTGGCGATCCCACTAGGATCGTTCCGTGCTTCTTGTCCATAGCTGAATTCTACGCCGAACTTTCCACCGCGCGCATGTTCGGCCCAACGCTCTTTCGGGAAGATCGCGTCGACTTGAGCCCGGTTCGTCAAGGGGCGAAATCGAACAATGCTGCTGATGTAGTCATCCACTCCGGTACTCCGACTGAAGCAAATTGCGATACGTGGTCCACAAGTCATCGGTTCTGATCAGGCATGCCGATTTATATCGGACGCCGAAGCAGTATTCCACTCGATCGCCTCAATCGCCGTAAGCTGCGCCCGGGATTGCGGGGGGATCGCGGATCGGTTGGCCCCTTGCTTGCGCAACGCCTCATATGACGGCAATAATTGGTTGCGGGACGGAGTGGCGTAGCTGACGACGGGGGGTAGCGTCATGGAAAAGCTGATGCCGCTGTTTGTGGTCGGGGCGATGCTCCTGATCTTTGGCAGCCTGGTCTACAGCGGGGCAAAAGGCATTGCCGGACTGTTTTCCGGCTCGTCTTCAAAAGAAAAAGGCAAGCTACAGCCAAGCCGTGCGCGAACCTCTGAAGCGGCCCACCCTATATCGCCCAAACCTAACTCTGCGGCAGAAAAGCTGATCGCCGAAATGCAGCAGCAGGCCAAGAACAGCGACGACCAGCGCAAGGCGGCGTTCAAAGCGCACGTGGAGCGCAAGATCCCGCCGATCTCCGTCGATGGCTGCGAGGCGATCGAACGTGGGCAAGCCGCGCGCATTGCGATCAAGCACGTCTTTCCGCCGCGTCTTCCCCAACGAAGCATGAGCTATTTTGGCGGGCTGCCAATTGTCCCCGATGAATTCGACTGGCCGACGGTTCACAATCGGAAGGGATTGCTCGAGCGCCTCAATTTCATGGCGCAAATTGACTGTTCGGATCTGCCGCCGGGACCAGGCCGCGATCTGCTGCCCGAAAAGGGCTATCTCTATTTCTTCGCGCCGATGTCCGATACGTTTGGCGCGGACGCGCTGCACTTTGTGACGCGTTATGAACCCCGTCAGGTGACACAGAAGTGGGCGCCGCTTGACATGCCCTTCACCGCCAAGATCCAGGGATCGGATCCGACGGACGAAATCTTGTGGGGCAAGCGAACTCACTATGATCGGGTCGAGGTCGAGTTTGCCTGGATCGAGGAGCCGACCGACGCCGGAGTCGCGGCGCGTGGGGACGAAGGTCATGCCTTCGAGGTCGCCGACAAAATTCGCACCGAAAGGGTCGACGCCTTCTACGGTCCGCCAGTCGCCCCTGATCCGCTGCTTTCCGCTCATCATGCGCCGAAGGACACGTTCTGGACGCCGTATCCGGGATTTCCCGCCAATTGGCATTCAGCGCGGATCGTTCGGAAGCTTGTGGAGGCATATCACCGCGAAGAGGCGGCCGATGTCACGGCCCAACTGAAAGCGCTTGGCGACGTTGCCGAGGATGATCCGGAGGCCAAGCGGCTACGGACAGTGCAGCGCGAACTGTCGGCGTTCGGTTCGAAGATGTTCAACGCATTCTTTCCGACGGTCAATGTCGGACTGAAGGATTATGACGCACCGCCTCCCGAGGTGAAGCAGCAAATCCTTGCCTTTCTGGAAGACTTGCATGTCAACGGTATGCCGTCATCCTCGGTGCGGCGGCCGCATCATCGGCAGCTTCCGCAGGTGATGAATGATTGGCTTTCAATCGCGGCCACCAAAGGCGCCGAGGGGGGACTGACAGATTCGGCCGGTGCGGCGCACATCGGTCCTGACGTCGTTGCCGCCCTGTCTCACCGCCACGTGTCCCGTTGCCATCAGATGCTTGGCAAGGGTGAAGTCGTCCAGGTCGCGGCCGACGAGATGAAGGACCGCTACCTGCTGTTGCTCCAACTTGGGCCAGATATGGCGCTCAACTGGACCGTCGGGGAGATGGGGCCGCTTCAATATTGGATTACGCCAGAGGACCTTGCGGTCAAGCGATTCCAGAACACAATTCTGACAATCGAAGCCTACTGACTGATGTTGCTTAGCGACCCTCTGGGGGCTTTGCCACCCCTTCGCGCCGTCCTCGCCGGCTACCCGCAATGGCGGGTCAACGCAGGACATCGGGTCCTGGAGATTTAACGTCCGTTATCGTTCTTCCCTGCACCGCAAGCGGACCTACTGCTCCGGCCCCAACTTAGTCATTCGCCGCAACAGATGAGGGTTCCGATGGACTAACCATCGTCGTTTGCGTCATCGCAAACCCGGGTGGAGGGAGGTTCAGTGTGAAAACCCAATTTTACACTGAGCGACATTGCCTTCGGTTTTTGAACCCGATCTGCTGACCCGAAGGCGGCGCCACTTTTCCGCAAGGGGAACGACAGCTTTGCGTCGCTTGTTGACATAGAGATGAGCTTGACAGCGCTTCGGCACGGAAACGCACTCTCAGCGTTTTCCACGGGCCAAGGCAGGCGACCTGCGGTGCGCGCCGACTTGCATCAAACCCAACGTGTCGAGAAATGCGACCGAAGCTTGAAAGCACGCGGCTTTTTGCTCACGTGTTCGCCCCAATTGTCACGTTCGCAATAGTCCGTGATACAAGTGGAAGCCGAACGGCGAGAGGGGATAATCCTTGGATAAGATGGAATGGGCTACTTGGAGTTTAGAGTACCTTGCAAAGGCGCGAAAGGCCGTCCATGACGATTTCAACGCTGCGATGGAAGAACTGCGCGGTTACCAGGTCGCTCGCAATGAGAGTTGGTACAGCAGTTGCAAGAACATCATTGCAACGCTCTATCACTTTTCCTCAGAATTTGTCGAAAGCATAGAGATCCCAAGCGAGCGTTTTGCTTCACCGGACGTATTTGAGGTCGAACTGAACAGCTATCGCGCCTGGGTGCAGGGTATGGCTGACGAACTTGATCGTGAGGATGAGAAGTATCAAATCAAACACAAGGTTGATGGTCCGCCCTTCCTGATTACTGTAGCGCGCCGCCACGTGGCGGCCGTGACCGCCGCAATAGATTATGTCGTGTCGAAAAAACCTCACGCACTCGCTGCGAACCCCGTGCTAGCCGACGTCGATCTGATCCTGGGACTCGCCCGGCGCTTCCATGAGTCTGTGCTCAGTTTGAAAAACCACCCGCACAATGGTGTCGTCCTCAGCATAAAAGACGAGTGGGATTGCCAGTACCTATTCAGGGCGATCCTTGCAGCCTACATCGCTGACGTCCGCGATGAGGAATGGAATCCTTCGGTCGCCGGATCCTCTGCGCGCTGCGAGTTCTATCTAAAAACCCTGCGCACGATGGTTGAGCTGAAATACGTGCGGAAGGCAGCCGACGCGAAAAAGATCAAAACCGAACTTGCCACGGATTTTTTGGACTACGGCAAGAATCCTCAGGTCGATCACGTCATCTGCCTTGTTTACGACCCTGGTCAGGTCCTGAAGACCCCAGCAGCGATCCAAGCCGATCTTTCGGGTTCCAAAAGTGGACTCATGCGTGTCGAGGTCATAATCTCACCCCCCAGAGATTGACCGGCGGCGGCATCGACCTCATTGCCGAGGCCAAGATGACCAAAGCCACGTTCAAGAAACAGAAGCAGGCGCCGTCGAACACCGAGATCAAGATCTATCCCAACCGCGCCCACTGGATCTGTATTCAGCCGGGCTGGGAGGAAGTCGCGGACTTCGCGCTCGACTGGGCCGTGAAGAACAGCCACTCGCCCAAGATCCGATCGATGCAGCTAGCCGCCCTGAATGGATAATCTTGATCGGCGATGACGAGCAGAGGTGCGCGACTAGGGTTGTTCCGCCAGGCCGAGCCAGGGGAGGGGGCCAGATTGTGCCGCCAACATGATCTGTGGGACCATGTGCTTGAGGGTCTGCGGCGGCTACTGATTCGATCTCGAGCCATGGCGAAATGACCCAAGAGTCACCGAGGAGCTGACACATGGGCAAAAGGCGCTGTGCGGAGACCTGCGACTGGTCACGCGGGAACACGTGGTGCCGCGCGGGCTTTATCCGGATTCGAAGGCCAACAGCCGCGTCCGGCGCATCGTCATTGGGACCTGCGCGAGGTGCAACAACGGCACCTCGGACGATGACGCGCATTTCCGCAACGTCGTCACCATTGCCGGGGACGCGAACGCGGCGGTTCCAAGGGATTGGCGGAAGCTGTCATTCTGTGCGGTCCGGCAATCCATCCAAAGAAGGTGGGGATAGCGCTGGAGTTCGGCAATCTGGCAGTGACTGTGCAGCCATTCGACCACTTCCTGGCCTTGGGCGGCGGGGGTGCCCGCCTGCCGCTGCTGCGCACCATTTCACATCGGGCGCTGCTTCGAACCCTGAATGACAAACCCCTGAAGGCCGCCAAGCTGTATGAATTCCTCGGTCAAATATGCTCCTTCCTTGGATTCATAAAGGGCACGCGGGTTGGATATGGTGAGGTCCGCAACGCCGCTTGCAACGGGTTCCGATGTCTGGGGTTTACCCGGGCCGACAGGCTGGAGGCGCCGAAAAACTGGTTTCATTGGGCGATGACCGACGACATGCCGGCGTTGTTTGCCAGCTATATGACCATCTTTCAAACCCCGGAGGCCAAACGCGACGTCGGGCGGGCTCTGGCCTACTACAAGATAGCGAACCTCTCCCGCTACGATTCGGTGGAGACGGCGGTCATCATGTCCGCAGCCGGCCTGGAAACGCTCGCAGCCTATGTTCTGGGGACACGGGGAGGGTGGAGCGCTTCGATGTTGCGGAATGTAAGTCTTGCCGAACAAATCAGGGCCTGCACCCGCCTGCTAAAAATTGAAGGAGATCCGGCTGACCAATCGGACTTGCTTCGCAAACGCTTGAAAGCCAAGAAGGGGCAGCCGGTCCGCGACGGATTCTCGTTGCTGACCGAGTTTCGCAACGGTGTCACGCATTCGACGCCCTTCAACTACGACATGGATATCTTTGATGCATGGGACGCCTCCCAATGGCTTCTTGAAGCGCAATTTTTAGCGTTGTTCAACTATCGCGGAAAATACCAGGATCGGCGCTTGCAGGCCCGATCTTACGCCGGGAACCTCGCGACCTTTCCAGTCGCGCAGGCAGGGCCAGGCGCGGCGTGAAAAAACGCTGGCCAACCGTTATCCACAGACTTTCCGTTCATCGACACGCGAATTCTGCGGGCAAAGAGCTAGTCACGCCAACTAACTGTGGCGATTCCCCAAAAGAACGCCCATCACAGTCAGATATTTGAACAGCCTAGGGCGCCGCCGCGTGCAATTTCGTATTCCGATTCATAGGGTCAAGCTTCTTGCGGGTGGTGCCGCCCGGACGGCATTGCGAACAATCAATGCCTCTGCACGACGCTTCCCTTGGAATTCGCTATGGGACGCGTCACAAGGTATTTCCGCGCTCATTATTGGCGTCTTGGCGATATGGGCGTTCTTCTTTAGCTCCCTTCCCGAGATACTGGAGAAGCAGCTTCGAACCGAAGTGGTTTCGGTCAACGAGGAGCTCATTGAAGTTCGTCGTAACAAGGCCAGGTTGGAGGACGAGCAAACCTCTTTGAAGGCCGCAAATGAAGCTTTGGTGAATCAGCGGATATCGCTGACAAGCCAAGTTACACAGCTCAACGAAGAAGCGTTAAAAGCTGGCAAGGAGGCGGAACTCACTGCCCAAGCCAACCGGACGCTGAGTGACAAACAAACCGAGCTGACAAACTCGCTGGCGCAGCTGGAACTGCAGCGATCCAGGCTGACCAAGGAGGTGGAGCAACTGCGATCCGACCGCGAGGCCTATGCCAAAGCGACGGCGACGACCGTAGCCACGAAAGTTGCGGCGATGGGCTTATATGAACTGGCGATGCAGCATTACATAGCGGAAGTCTGTTCCCGCTTTGGCGAGCATCGGAAATGGATTGAAAACAACAGGCGGTTCCTGGAGGCGAAGGCCAAATGGGAGAAACAGCCGGCCGACCAACAATACAGCGACGACAACCCGGTCTTTAAGGAATATTGGCGGTTGCAAACCCTAGCCTTCAACAAGCCAGATATCTGGCTTGGGGAGCCAACAAAACCGGTGTTGTCGCCTGGCAACGAGCAGGCCGTGATTGGAGAATTTCTGGCGACTTACTTCAACACGGAGGATTTTCAGAAACTCAACAAATACCTGCTTGGGCGGCTCTTTGACCGAACCGTGGAGGGGAGGGGAGTAAAGGCCCTTACCGGACGCGAGTTGATTGATCGGATGAAAAGCTATGAGTTCCTGGATCAATTACTGCCCGAGGAGCGCACCGCTCTCAACAACACCCTCGATCAGTTCCTCGTGTCGAACCCTGGACTGGCGGAACTCCAGATCAACGTCGTATTCGCAAAAGAGCCCAAAGGTGATGAAATCATCCGTGTTGGCCGCAAGGTGTTGCCGGACATTGAGCGCTTCCAGCAGGCCCTCAAAACATATCTTGCACAGAAGGAAATACCGTTGCCGGTGCTGCAGACTGACGTCGAAGCGCCTTAGGCAAGAACGTTATGCCTAGCAGAGGCCGACCAGGCCGCGCAGTCCTTTCCAGAGCCTGACCCACCAGCGGGATTCTCGGTTCAGCTCGCGGTAATGGGCCTCGCGCCGGCCATGGTCAGACTTAAGCGCTGCCACGGTCTGGGCGGCACTCATGGGCCGCAACCGGTCGACCCGCCCGTCGGTGATGAAATAGTGCGAGTTGCAAGGCAGCTGCCCGCTGCCGATCGAAGGCCGAACGGTTGGTTTGCCATTGCGTTCTGTGACCTTCCAGCCAGCCGGGCCGAGCGAGACCGGCACCTTTCTGCCGCAGCCGCATGCGCAAAGGTGCATCGCGATCTTGTATTCGTCGGAGACATACAGCACGCCAGGCTCCAGCGTCGCCGGCACATAATGGACCTTGGCCAAGCGGAAGTCAGTCACGCGTCAGACTCCACAAAGAGGCGGGGCAGGGCGGTGTTCATCAGAAGGTTGTAGGCCGGCAGCGCCTGGGCGTAAAATCCGCCATGTTGCTTGTAGGCGAGCATGGCGATGCTGGCGTTCATGGCGTTGAGTTCAGCGATCTGGATGTTGGCCCGGTATTCGTGGCCGGGCGGATCACTCAGCGGCACTAATTGCTTGGCCCGCACCCCTTCAGCATTCTCGGGTTTCAGGACGGTCGTACGGATCATGCCGGCGAGCGCGCCGTTCTGGCGCACGAGGCCCATCCCGACATCGATGAACGGAATCCCCAGGCGGATCAGGAGGTCGAAGATTTCCGCACGGGCCGTACCGCTGTCAACACAGACGAAGGCGAAGGTCACGCCGGCGAAATCAGCTTCACAATTGCTGTCGATAGCCTTGGCTTCGAGATGCAGACCCTTGCGGAAGTTCTGGTAGCGATTCTGATAAACTTCAGCCTTCGGCTTGCCGAGTTCGTCGGCAGACAGCTGCCCGGGCGAGCGGAAGGCGTTGTGAACATGGAAAGGCTTGGGGTCATAGCCTCTGATCTCGAGGACATTGGTCTTGACGAGATAATCCAGAACATAGGCGCCGGTGCCGCCCAGGCCGATAACCGCGACGATCTCGCTGGCGAATTTGGCAGCGAGGTCGCCGATCAGGGCCCGGCTCGTCAGCGTGTCGCGGAAATGGAAGACGCTTTCGGGCCCGGCGTCGTCATCGACGTTGAAGGTGAAAGGGTCGGCCTCCGGATAGCGGTGGCGGGCGGGTCCCGAGACGATCGACAGGTAGTGCTCGATCTTGGTGAAGAAATCCGGGAGACCCCCGGGGGGCTTGTTGGAAAACGACCGCTGCACGACGACGTCGGTCTTCGCCAGCGTCACGTTGGCGGCACCGCCGCCGAGGGACGGAATCGGGTTGCCATCGAGGCCATAAGGCACGCCACCGGCGAAGAAGACCTGGTGGTCGACAGGCTCGACCCGCTTGCCGTCAATGTCCTTGAGCACGGTCACAATCGCGCCCCAACATAGGTTTCCTCCGGCGTCGAGGTACGGGATGTCCCTGACAACAAGGTAATTGCTGTCGAACCGGAGCGCGAAGCCCCGGTCGATCAGCTTTTGGATGTCGGGATTATGACTCGCTAGTTGGAATAACATGGAAGTCCATCCCGTCCTTGGCCTTGACCGAGCCGCCGGGGGACAACGTGCCCTCCTTGGGCTTGTCGCCGCGGGTGTAGGTCACCGAGTAGACCGTCTGCGGATGCTGCGGGTAGGTGGGATCGAAGTAGGCCACCACATCCGCGTAGGTCAGATCGTCCTTCTTCGGCACTTGATGCGGGGTGCCGTTCACCACGATGGTGATGGTCTTGTCGTGACCACCGTTCTGGTCGTCGTTGTCAGTCATTCTATGTGTCCTTCTGTTAGCCCTTGGGAGGGTAGGGGTCGTTGCCGTACGAGTTGGAGTCGCGGATCTGCCCATTGGGCCGATGGATCACCACCTCGCTATGCTGCTTGATGGCAATGTCTCGTGCCGATGCGATGGCATCGGCCTGGGTCGGGTGCAGCGAACTCGCCCGGCTGTTGCCGGCGCCGAGCACCGCCCACTTACCGTCGCGAGGTACCACATGCTGATTTCTGCTCATGAAAAGCTCCGTTAAGGTTGGTTTGCTACAAAGTCATACAACTATATCTTACGGAGAGGCTTGCGTCAATAGACTTGGTATGATGTTGTAGTGCCTGATCAGACGGCGTGCCGCGAAAGCGAGGGCGCCGAACGTGGTCCCGGAGAAAGACTGAATGGTAGAACTGGCCGTCAAACTGAAGCAGCTGCGCGTGCGCAGCGGGAAATCGCTGCAGGAGGTCGCCGACGCGGTCGGCGCCTCGAAGGCGCATATATGGGACCTGGAGCGCGGCGCTAGCAAGAACCCGTCCCTGGGCCTGCTGAAGGGCCTTGCCGACTATTACAAGATTGGCGTTGCCGAATTGGTGGGTGAAGATCCGACGGCTGCGGAGGAAGAGCCTGATCTGATTGCCCTCTATCGCAACCTCAGCGAACTGGAACCGGAGGACCGTCAAACCATCGCACTGATTGCTGAGCGGCTGAAGGCCAGCCGCAAACCATGAACATCACCCGGATGGACCTGGCCGACGCGGGCAGTCCCGAACGCCTCGTTCTCGAGATCCTCAAGCTTGAGCCTCAACTGCCGATCCCGGTGCCGGTCGAAGAGCTATGCCTGAGGCTGGACATCCACGAAATCTTGCCGCTGACCACGAAAGGCTTCGAAGGCGGGCTGATCACCACGCCGGACAAGTTCAAGGGCACGATCCTTTTCAACGCGGCAAGCCCGCGGGAGCGGCGCCGCTTCACGATCGCTCACGAGCTCGGACATTTCCTGATGCCGTCGCATGTGCCGTCAGCCGAAGGGCAATTTCTGTGCAAGTTGCAGGATATGCGGGAGCTGAGGGGCGGCGAGTCGGACCGGCGCCTGAAAATGGAAGTCGAGGCCAATCGCTTTGCCTCGCAGCTCCTTCTGCCGCCCCCGAAATTCCGGGCCGATGTGGCGGTCGGCAAGGATCCCAACATCCGTCAGATGTCGGCCATCGCCAGAAAGTACGACGTCAGCAAAGAAGCCACCGCCCGCGCCTATGTGCACTTCCGCGAGGAGCCAGTCGCCGTAGTGGTGACACACAACGGCAAGGTGCTGCGCGATTATCATGACGCGCTCAAATTTCCCAAGCTGGCGATCCCTGCCGGGGCGATGGTCCCCGCGTACTCTCTCCTGCGCCGCCGGACCCATGAACAGGGCGTGGCCAGCGACATTGACGAGACCGACGCCGGCGTGTGGCTCCATGTGGAAAGGGGACGCCAGCCGGCGCCTCTCTATGAACAGGTCCTTCTGCAAAACGACGGCTACGCGCTGATCATGCTGTCCCGCGACGTGGCCTCGGGCGCCGACGAGGAGGAAGACGAAGAGGGAGAAATGACCTCGGCACAACGCCTCAAACGCCGCCTGAATCGCGACTGGTAGGCCAGCAGGCTACTCGTAGCGGCACGCAACGGCCGGTCTAGATCCTCTACCTCAACCGCTCGCGCCCATCCCGCGCAGCGGGTTCGTTCTTCGGCCCAAACCCAGTCATTCGCTGCGCAGTAGAGATGGTTTTGTTAGATTACCGTCATTCGTTTGGTGCCATCGCAAACCCGGGTAGAGGGAGATTCAGTGTGAAATACCCATTTCACACTGACGGCGGCCCCGAGATTTAGCAGGCAACGACTGTGGCTGGCATGTGATAAATCTTGCTAAGGCTGAACGGCAGCTATGCGCCTCATACTGGCCACTGTTCGCGTTGACACGACTCCCGAAAGCCGACGTCGACCTAGCCGGGACGTTGATGCTTTGTGGCGCCGACGAACTGCTGACCAGCTACTTCAAACGGTGCGCCTGCTGGTTAGCGCCTTGCGCGCTAGCCGGCGGGCGCCAAGTCGATTAGGCCGAAGTGGCCATGGCGGTGCCGGTGCTAGCGCTGAGTATCCGACGAGCTGGAACGTTAAACGATGGCGGGTCGTAGACCACACCGCTCTCCGAGGGAGCGGTCAGCACTACAGTTGTGCAGGCAAGACCGGCTGCGTCGAATTTGCGAGCGATGAAATCGCTTTCGGCGCGGTCGTGGCTCGACATGACGAGCTGATAGCCCTCGAGCTCGACAAGGTTGCGCATAACATCGACAAAGGCGGCGGTATGGATGATGTCATTGTGTTGCAGCGGATCGTCGAGCAGCAACGCGCGCCAGCGCGACCAACGATAGGCAGTGCTAGCCGCGCACAGGATGCTGAAACCATTGGCGGCGAGTTGTCCCTCACTGAGGACGACCTGTGGTGGCACTTTGCGATCGCTAAGCAGCGAATTTTCGATTTGGTCGCCATACTCGAGTTGCATCTCGAAGTCGGTGCGATCGATGCGCTTGTTCGCTTTGAACTGCACCGAGGCGCCCGGCGTGGATAGCATGGCTGCGTTGAATTCAAGAATGCGTTCATTGAGCGGCTGCAGCACTTCACGATTGTATTCCTCGGCACGCTCGCCCAGCTTGACCGTGTACTTGTTGATCGCATCCTGAGCATCCTGAGACAGCTTCAATGCAGCCCGCGCAGATGGCAGCTTGGCTTGCAGCGTCTTGAGGTATGCGTCCGGGTCCTTGACCCCGGCGTCGCCGCCGGCCGCGCGCATCTGCGCGGTAACAATCGCCACCTCCTCGGCAAGAAGTAGGTCCTGGTTAACGTCCGAGAGTTCCTTGAGATTGTTGCTGAGGAGCGCTAGGTCGGTTGACGCCTTATTGGCCGTGGTCTGCGCTGCTTCCAGTGCGGCACGATTCGGCGTGCCTGTCAGTCCCAGCGCGGTCCATTGCTTAATCAGCTCCTGGGTCATCTGTGCAGCATTCTTCTGCACCTGCTCCGCTGCCGCCAGCTCCGTTTCACGAGCGCCCAGTTGCTCTTCCAGCGGCTTTAGAGCTGCACGGGATGCCGCAGACTCGCCTTCGAGCTCGCCGAGTTGCTTACGGGCAGTCTCGAGTTCACTGCGACGCGTGGTGAGGAGTTGACCGATTTCAGCGATGGTGGGCGTTGGGATGCCTCGCGCCGCGATACGCTCGACCAAGTCGCGTTCCTCGGCGACAAGGCTGTTGAGACGCGTCGCCGCCGCCTCCACACGCGAGGCAAGTTGATCGATTTCGACGGCGGTGGTTGCTCGGCGTTGGTCCGCTGCGAGGGCCACTGGCTGCAGCGCCGCCAGCCTTGCCAGGGCATCGGCAAGCTGCATTTGGGAGGCGTTGTCGCGAGACGCCGCAAGGCCGGAGAGGTCGTCGCTCTCACCACCGTTCAGAGACTGCACCAGTGCCGTGGCCTGATCGGCCGCTGCTTGCCGGGCTCGGCTAGCATCAAGTTGCAGCGAGGCCGGTCGAGCAAGGAGGGGCGCAAGGTCTCCTATGCGCAGCTTCACGGCTGCGATTTGTCCAGCCAGGTCCTCGATCCGTCTGCTGATCTCAGTCACGTGGACGTTGCCCGAGCGGGCCGCCTCGGCAGCAAGGAGCTTGAGTTCGCCGGCGGGATAGTTCGCCTGACAGACTGGGCACGATTCGTCATCATCATGGATGTGGCTTGAAATGGATGCAACGGCAACGGCGATAGCGCTGGCATGACGCTCAGCTTCCGCCAGCTCTGCCTTTTGCGCTTCGAGGGAGGTAGAAAGTTGATCGAGCCGGCTGATGGCATCGTCATGTTCGCCTTTGACTGCAGCAGCCGCAGACACGGATTCGTCGAGATCAGCCTGCAAGGCGCTCGCATACGCCGTGAGGTCGGCGAGATGGTTCGACGCCTCGAGATCCGCGCGAGTTTGCGTCGCAACACCCTGCAGGCGAGCTACCTCTGCAGCGAGCGTCGCGTGTGTGAAGACAATTCCTTCGGCTTCGCTCAAGAGACGCCGCTGTCCTTCAAGTGCTGCGTTTTTCGCGGCAAGCTCGGCGCGAACTGCCTCGATCATCGGCGTCAGTTCGCCTTGCTGAATGAGGTCGGTCCTCGCCCCCTCGAGTCGGCTGATCTCCGCTCCGGTACTCGCGGCTACTTCCGATTGCGCGGTCACTGCGTCATTGGATGTGGTCACCTTCGCCTGCGCATCGGCACACACCTTCCGTGCGATGTCCAATTGCTGTCGGGCACGAACGAGGTTGGGATGCTCTTCGTTAGCCAGCCCGGTCTCGGATTCATAGCGCTCGATCAGAGCGGGCGCGCCCGTTAGTCTCGCGACTCGCTCGTTTGCTTGCTTCGATGTGGTTGCGAGTAATGTCGCAAGCCGCGCGAGAAGCTGGCCGGTTGCCTCCCCCGAAACGTCGACAGGTTTAAGGTCAGCGATGCGTGCAATTTCGGCTTGAATCACCGCTGAACGTGAGCGAACGTCCTCTTCGGTTAGGCCGCCGCCGGCCCGAACCGCGGTTTGCAAGCGCTCGAGCCGAGCACGCCAGCCCTGCCAATTTGCAATTTCCCTCTCGATATCCGCGATCAATGCATGGTCAGCCTTGATGCGACTGTTGAAAGCATAGGTCGTGGTCCTGCCACGCAGGCGGGTGCGGATCATTTCAAGCCGGTCGACGCCGCTCGGACCTTTTAGAGCCGCCCACTGGTCGTCCGCCTCTCGGCTGGTGAAGCGCTGCCGCTCGGCCTGGCCCAGGAAGTGTGTCATGGCCAGATGCGTGCCCAAATCGGTGATCTCGCCACGGCCCGGGCGAGCGAGGAGCTCTGCCACCTTGGCGGGCGATGGTGCTTCGCTGGCGCTGCGTCTTACCGACACACCCTCAGAAAATAAAAGCGCTACGGCATGGCTGTCGGTCGTGGCGCCGTAGCGAGTGAGATAGTCCTTTTCTGGAATGACTGTCTTGCCCTGGCGCGATACGTAAGGTGTGAAGCGGCGGATCTTGCCAGTGAGCGCCCACTCGATGGCATCAAAGAAGCTGCTCTTTCCTAACCCATTAGTGCCCGTGAGCAACAGTAGTCCTGGAGCCGCGGGCACTTCGACACCGAACTCGCCAAAAGTACGGAAGTTCTCGATATGGATGCTGGAAAGGTAAACCTCTTTCATGACGTTTGCCTCCGCTCCCAAGCCCGGACGAGAAGCTCTACGATCTCGTCGGGCGTACGCCCATCGCTTTCGAGCGCGATGCTATCGAATTCCTCTGCCGTGCTGCGTGGCAGGCCGGCGGGGGTTGGCTCGTCGAGATCGAGCGACTGATCATCGCGCAGGTTATCGTCGTCCTCACGCCATGGCCGGGCAAGAAAGGTACGTCGAATGAAATCCTCGAAACTGTCCTCATCTCGCGCGTCGTCGCGTGGACGCAGCCAGGCGAGTTTACGCGCCACGCGGTCGTCTCGCTCGAGGAAAAGCCCCAGCGACTTCCATTTTCGCTCCCATTCCGACCCGCGTGGACCGACCAGGAACAACTGCAGGTCGAGGCTCTCGTTTGGGCTGAGGAACGAGCGCGCTACGACGCACTGATTGCGATACCGGCGGAGTGTTTCCCTAACGCCCGGCAGCGTGGGCGTGTCGGGAAGCGTACCAAAGATGACAGTATAGCGCCCAATCCTCAGTGCGTGCGCCTCGGCTGGAAGTTCTCCTGCATCCAGCGTTGTTGCCGTGCTACTGCCGCCATTGAAACTGCGTCCGGCGAGCCGGGGCTGTTCGCTCAATGGCAAGTTGAGGGCTTCGGCGCTCTTGCTCACCCGCAGCACGAAGTCCTCAAGCGGTGCCAAACTCTCGCTCATACTGCCTCTTCCTTTTCCTCGATGGCATCGAGCAACGGCGCGGTGTGCCGGCGCTCTACGTCTTCGAGCAGCCGTCTCAATGCGCCGACTCCACCGGCGAGTGCATCGATCAGTTCCCGACTAATCCACATCATCATCGGGCCGGATCCGGCGGAGTCGGCGAGCGATGGTTGACCGACCTCGACACTCGCAAATGGCTCTTCAGCCTTCCTTGCCAGGTCAAGGCTGCCTTCGAGGGCGAGCAACACGAAGCTGGTCTTCCAGTCATGTGTGTCCGCGCAAAGGCGCGGGCGTCTGCCGAGAATCCGATCCGGGGCGCAGCCATGCCCGGTGCGAGCATCATCGGCGAGCTGGCGCAGCAGATTCCCGGGCCGAACGCCTCGCGGGGAAGTCTGTCCCCATACCGCTGCGACCGCAAGTGACAGTGCGGTCCCGCTGATGATCGGCTTGAGCTTATTGCGCCCCACCAGCACTTGCACTGCATCGCCATCGTCGTCCGTTGCGCTGGCGACGAGCCGCAGGAACCGGCCAAGCAGCGCGGGATCGTCAGTGAAAGCCTCACGCCATGCGGTCCAAGTCTGACTCATGAGCTTTCTGAGTTCGGGGTGAATCTCTAGGTCAATGAAGGCCCCGGGATCGTCACCGCTCAAAAAGAAGCTTGTCAAATGCTCGTCGATCTGCGCCAGCATCCAGGTGTCGAGCGCACGGTGAACGATAGTTGCGAGCCTGGGTCCGCCGGTCGCAACCCTGACCCGGGCGCCGCCGCCGGGATCGTTGCCCACCAATTTCGGCACAAGAATGCCGCCGCCATACAATGAGAGTGCGGTCAACTGCCGCCACGGCTCCAACCAATCGATAGGCATCGCGTGCACCGTAGCCTGCGGCGCGTGAACCGCTACGCGGAGCATTGCTCCTGCGATGCTGCCGAGTTCCGTCGGGCCTTGCGCCAGCGTCACATCGAACGCACTGCCATCGTTCCAGGCCTCGGCGATCCGATCCGGGCCACGATCGCCGGCCCACCTGACCTCATCGCCGACAGCGCGAAGGTGAACAGTCATCGGCATCGCCGCCTGAGCCAGCGCGATACGGCGCCGTGATCCCGCGACGTGGGCGTTGCGAGCCAGTGTTCGAAAATATTCCTGCGCGTCGTTCGACAGAGCCGGGACCAGCGTAGCTTCGCCGAGGCGCTCGAGCCATTGCTTGTGCTGGTCCTCATAGCCCTCGAGAATATCCGAGAAAGGCGCTCGAACACTTTCTCGATCGGTGCCTCGGCGAACGATGACCTCGTCGGCCGTTACCAGGACGCCCTCGCAATCGAGCTGATACGGCGGATCGTCAGGACCCGGTGCGTAGCCCTCAACACGCGAGAACTTCTTACAGATGATGTGTTCGAAGCGGTGTCCTTCAACGGTTTCGCAAGCTCTGATCGTCGCCAGTGCGGCCAGACGGTTGAGGATCGAGGAGCCGAGAGTAAAGACAGTTTCATCTTTGGTCTGGAGTGTCATCTGCACGCCGGGTCGGAGCTGCCGACCGATCTGAGCGACTAGACCGTTGCGCTCGATGAGGGGAACAATGCGATCGGCGTAAAACTCAAATAGGTTGTATGCAATTCCATTCGTCCTGGCGCTACGCGCGTCCTTTTCGATCGCCATCAGTTCTGTCTCGACGGGCTTCATGTTCGGATAGCTTGTCACAGTCTTTATCATCGCGGCATGATCGAAATCTCTGGACGCGGCTGCAACGAAATCGATAAGACCGCCATCGCCGCTGCCGCTGACGAAATAGTGCGGACTGGCCCGACCACGAAATTCCGCGCCAGGGACGCCAGCATTGTCCCAATAGCTCTTGTCGCCGATTCCTTGAACTGTCTCGGATGCTTCAAGGCCAAACCCGAAGGCTACAATGACTATCTGGAAAGCCTCGCTGTGTGCACAACCCGTCGCCCTGTCGAAAACGGTGAGTTCGTAACCGCCGGCGTCTAGTTGGCGTGCTCCGGTCACCCGATGGCGCTTGAGCACGGTTAGATTGTCGCGACGTGCCGCGATGTCATTGAATTGCCCTACCACGTCTTCCCGTACGTCGCGCGATGGCCCCGATTCCCAATCGAGGATTGGCAGTTCGGCGATGGGATCGTCTGCGCCACTACGCGGCCAGTTATAGATGTGAGGATCGAGCTTGCGACGATCGGTACCCATCTGAAGCTTCAGCAAATCGCTCGCAGCTTCGAACAGGACCACCCCGGCGTCCGAGGCAAGGGCACTTGCTGCAGCGGCGGCAAGCCCGGCCGCACCACCCCCGATCACCGCGATGCGCGGTGCCTCACGCAGATAATCCTGCTCTGCCAGAGCATGGATCAACGCAAGAGCTCGGACCTGCTGCGAGTAGAAGGTGATTCGCTGGTCGTAGCAGCCCAGCACGTAAAGGCCTTTGCGTCCTTTGACCGACGCGCCCTCGATTACGTCAATAGGGCGCAAGGCCGGATCAGGCAAAGACAGCTCCTCTCAATATTTCGGCTTCTGGCGGTCATCGATGTAAGTGCCCCCGGTAAACAAGGAAAGACGCCAAACGTCACGGCGGTCATTTGCCCCTGCAAAGAAGTAACCCACTTGATCATGGTTGAACATGCCTTCGGTTCAGCGACGTCTAGGATTGCGCGAACCATCGAGCAGCTGAAACGCCATATTAGCTTCAGCCACAACGACCTATCGGTGCCCAGAGGATTCCGACAACGGATTACTTCATCGGCTTATGGAGAATTACAGAAACATGACTTGGCATGGTATTTCCGGCACTAAAGGTCGGGAATGTTGACCCAAGCTGCGCTGAGCGGCTGCGATGTTTTCTTATTGACCAGAAGCTACCGATCAGCAATCGGCCCCACTTCTTGACCGCTGCTAACTTAGCAAACCGCGATCTGTCTAGCTGGGTGGCAAGCGGGAGCTAGGTCAACCTGAAACATCGCCTCCGGTCGTGGGATCGGTGTCGCTAACATCGTGGCAATACCACGTTGATGTTGAACCCCCAGTTAGCGAAGAAGCGACCCGTGCTGGTGATTTTGACAGCCTTATCAGTCCGGTTCAACTGGAGTCCATCGAGTTCTACCAGTTGCACCTGTAATGCGACAAAATCTGCCGCCGAGACACGCCCGTGATTGCCCATCGCGCGACCAAATGTATCCGCGATTACGACCATGACATCATCGTTGCAGAGTCGCGTCTCTCCATATTCATCGGCGATCGAGCAGCAGAGGTAGTAGACTTCTTCCCACCCGCCATCGGCGTAACCGAGCATATCGTGATTCTTGAATTCATTCGTCAATTGGTTGAAGTATTTTACAAAAGAGATTAGCACTTCTTTCTGTGGATAGCTGCGCTTAAATTTTTTAGCGAGCCAGTCGATCAAGGCGCTCTTATCGGTGATATCCGAACGTTTCCGAGCGATAGTCGGCATGGTTGTCTCCAATTTTGTTTGAGGTCTAAAGATCAGGCTTCGACCTAATCGTAAGACGATCATCAGCAACGGCTGGCGGATGATGGGGGCGATCGCCCCGATCCTGTCCGGTCGTCTCAGATGATCCTAAATCCTTTACGGTGGGGAGCTTTCATCAGGGGTCGCGGGTGTCACGGAGGTTATGAGCTACCGTCGCTAGGTTTGACCTGAGTGCAGCCGGATCAACTAGCAGCAGTCGCGGTCGCTTTCGCTTTCCATCAATCACAAGTACGATCGGCAGCTGTGTTCCCTGAAGGCCGCCTGGCCCGCCGAAAACCAAGTGGGTTCGCTTGAGCCATGACAGGACTGCCGATGCGTGCTCAGGGCCCAGACTACGTTCCAACCCCCCTTTCAGCAGTCCCAGCACCGGCTTTCCCTTGTATGGCGCCTCAACGCCGATCAACCGCGAGGCATCAGGAACGACAACCTCGTTCGATTTAGCCTTGATAATGCAACCCTTCGCTCCGAGCAGCCTTTGAAACTCCACCAGAGGATCTGTCCGATCTGGCCGGGGGTTATGGCTACGCCAGCGCGCAAACAGCCGCCGCATCACGTTAAGTGGACGTGCAGTTGGCCAGGTGAGAATGTTCGCCTCTACCGCCAGCGCCCCGGCAGCGTAAAGCAATCCGAATTTTCGGGCCGCGCGCTTTTCCAGGTTGCTTCTCGGTCCGACCTTGGACACGAACTCGTCGATCAGGCGACGCACGCTTGCTCTTGGGTTCTCCTTCATCAAAAAGAGCAGCCAGCTACGAAACGGACCGCCGTAGACTTTATCAAGCGCGTCCTCAAGTTCTTCAATGAGACTCGCGCCGTTGGCGTGATTGAAGATGCCCCCGCGCTCAGCGGATGGCACCGCGATATCAATGAAGCGTACAATTTCTTGCGCTTCCCAGGACAGTCCGCAATGTGGCGCGACAATTCTGATGAGAAGCGCGCGACAATCTGGATGAGAATCTGGTGTCGC
>NZ_JBSKBR010000042.1:0-19285 GCF_053714315.1 Mesorhizobium sp. PL10
AAATCCTACGTCATTTCAATGGCTTGCACCACATCCGCCAACCCCCAATGAATTTTTCAGGCTAGCTCCCGAGGTCGTCCGCAGCAGCGCGCTCGGCAACCTCATTCCGTCCGCCATGTGCTCTCGCACAGATGGAAGGTGGTTCGATCGACGATTACCGCCGGAACCTGGAAATGTCGGGCGGCCGACACGATGATGAACATCACCAACCGTTCGGCGGAACTGGTACATGATCTGACTGGCGTCGACGACAATGTGCACCTTCTGGTCGAGAGGACCAATGGTGCGCTGGGCACGTTCGCCTCTGATCGCATTTCGCCCACGCACCATTTCAGCACAGACCGCCGCGGCACCGGAGGGTCGCTGTATTTGTCCCAGCTCGTGATGAGCGGCACGACCGTGGCGCCGCTCGCGGTGTTCTCTTATCATGCGTTCGATGAGTTCCCGTCCGTGTCGCAGGAGAATGCGCAGCCTCGCTTTGGCGCCTATAACTCCGGCGCAAGACTGAGGGCTGGTACCTGCTCTGCCCCGGCACGGCGCAGCTTCTATATGGACCAGATGCGAGCCTTCGCTCAACTCCTGCGGGGCGAGACGACTCTGGCGGACGGGGTGCACAATATCGAGGTGATGCACGCCGCTTACACTGCGCAAAACGAGCGCCGGTGGATGGATCTGCCGCAGCCTGCGGGCACACCCTGGATATTGCCGAGCTACAGCTGAACCGGTCGGCGCCCGCTCGAAAGGCCGGCCACTGTAATCGCAACCTTCCAGGGTCGGTTCATCGTTTCACGGCAACACAGAGGCGCCCTATTTTTTTGTTTTGACGCAATTCTGGGCGAAAAACCGTTCACACTTTTCCTGGATTTGCTCAAGTTGGAAACCCGGGAACCTGCCCTGCCGGTTCGATCACCGGCAGGCGGTCGACCGACAGAGGCGGCAGATCGCCCGCCCAACGCGCCAGCCGCACCAGGCAACTGTGGCTGGACGTGCCCTGGGTCAGGTCCGAACATCCTTTGTCCCGGGTTAAGGTGTTCGGGTTGCCGTGCACATCGATCCGGCTTCCGTCCACGATCTGCGGGTCAAACCAGGCGCCCGCCGCCAGAAAGACGCAGTCGCGTCGCAGGCCTGCGTCCAATTTCAATCCCGCAAGGCAAGCTCCACGATCATTGTAAATCCGCACAACATCGCCAGCTGCCAATCCAAGCTCGGCAGCCGTTTCGGGATGCAACTCACAGGGCTCTCGGCCCTCGATTTTCTCAGACAGAGACTCTTTTCCGCGGTCGTTCTGACCGTGTAGCCGGGTATCAGGCTGCCCAGAGATCAGGTGAAGCTCCCCTGCTTTGGCGGTCAGCAAGCTCTCGGTCGGCATAATCCAAGCCGGATGGCCTGGACAATTGGCCAGCCGAAGATCGGCGATGGCGCGGTTGAAAAGAGTTATCCGACCGCTTTCCGTCTTCAACGCCGCCGCCTCCGGGTCGGTGAAGAAATCCCCCAAAAGAACCTGCGATTTTTCAGGGGGTGGTATGTCAATCCGCCCCTCTCGGCGGAACGCGTCGAAATCCGGCAATGCGATACCGTGTCGGTCGGCCTCGAGGCGCGTCCCGTCCCACAGCTTCCGAAGCCACCCCTCGACATCGCGGTTTTCCGTGAAGGCCTCCTCCACACCGAAATGGCGGGCAAGCCGGCGGAATATCTCGTGGTCGTCCTTGGCCTGACCATAGGGCGCGTGAGACGGCGACATAAAAAACAGCGCCGGATCGCGCTTGTTGATCATCATGTCCGTGCGCTCCAGCGGCGTGGTGCAAGGCAGCACCAGATCCGCCCGCCGCGCGGTCGCGGTCCAGCTGTGTTCGTGTACGATCACTGTTTCCGGGCGCGTCCACGCGCCTTCAAGCCGCATCAGATCCTGATGGTGATGAAAGGGATTGCCCCCGGCCCAGTAGACTAAGCGAATATCGGGGTAGCGGCGTGTCTCACCATCGTAAACATACTCCGCCATTGGCGAAAGCAGCATATCCGTGATCCGCGCCACCGGAATGAAATCCTTTACTGGGTTCTGCCCTTGCGGAAACGCGGGCCAGCGGAATCCCCGTTGTGTGCGGCCGACCGCGTTGCTGGACCCATAGCCGAAGCCGAAGCCCAGCCCCGGCTGATCCATCTGGCCAAGAATCGTCGCCATTGCCAGCGCCGCCCATAACGGTTGCTCGCCATGCTCCGCCCGCTGTAACGACCAGGTTATAGAGATCATCGTGCGAGCGTCGGCCATGCGTATCGCGAGGCTGCGGATTTGCTGTGCCGGCACATCGCAAAGCGGAGCGGCCCAGTCGGCGGATTTTGTTTGCCCGTCTTGCTCGCCCAACAAGTAGGCGCGGTATTGAGGCCACCCACTGGTGTAGCGTGCTAGGAATGGTT
The DNA here is from genome assembly GCF_053714315.1 of Mesorhizobium sp. PL10. Classification (NCBI taxonomy): domain Bacteria; kingdom Pseudomonadati; phylum Pseudomonadota; class Alphaproteobacteria; order Hyphomicrobiales; family Phyllobacteriaceae; genus Mesorhizobium; species Mesorhizobium sp. PL10. The sequence continues at coordinate 2,413 of NZ_JBSKBR010000042.1, forward strand.
CGTTTTGCCTGCCAGCCGCCAGTATCTCGTAGGAGAGGGCAACCATCATCGCGGTATCACTGCCCGGTCGAATGGATACTCGCTCAGCGCCGGGAAAATCGTCCCGCCGGGGGGAAACAGAGACAAGTTCCGCTCCGCGCGCGGCCATCTGGGCGTGCAGGTTCCGCAGCCGGTGGTCAGAAGTACCACCTGAATCCACCTGTGCGGTGCGCCCGGAGAACCCGCCAAAGGCCACCAGCAGCGAACATTTCTTCGCCACCAGCTCAAGCCCGGTCATGTTGTCCTCATGCGCCTCTCTCGACAAACCCAGAATTCGGGGCAAAAGCACCTCTGCGGCGGCAAAGGAGTAGGAATCCCGCTTGCCCACATGCCCGCCAATCAGGTTGAGAAAGCGGCGCAGCTGCCCTTGTGGATGGTGAAAGCGCCCGGCGCTCGCCCAACCGTATGAGCCCGCAAAAATGGCGTTATTGCCATAGGTGCCGCGAACGCGCTCTAGCTCGCCGGCCACGAGCTCAATTGCGCGGTCCCAACCGATTTCTACAAAGCTATCATCACAACGCTGCTTTCCACGATCACCGGCAAGCCAGCCCTTACGTGCCGCTGGCGCCGCAATTCGACTGGCGGTGTCTCGCGCCGCACTTAGCCAGCCGTTGCCGATCCGGGATGGGTCCGGATCGTCGCGCAGGGGAACCGGCGTTCCCTTCGCGTCGAGCTCATAGACTCCCCAATGGGCAGCAGTATATCTGGCGGCCATTCAGCCTCGCTCGGTAATGAATTTTGTGACCATGTGATCAGCCACGCCTTCCATGCCGCCCTCGTGGCCCATGCCGCTGGACTTGACACCGCAGACCGGTGTCTCGGCCAAGCCATAGGCCACTTCGTTGACCCCGACCATCCCGACCTGCAGCTCTGCAGAGACGTAGCGGGTAATCTTGAGATCGTTGGAAAACACTGAAGACGCCAACCCGAATTCCAGCGAATTCGCCCGCGATACGAACTCCTCGGCTTCGGAAAACCTCAGTATCGTGGCGACAGGACCAAAAGGTTCGTCGGTGAGCACGGCTGCGTTGTCCGCAACGTCCACCAGCACCGTGGGCTCATGGAAATAGCCGACATTGCCGATCCGCTTGCCACCCGCAGCCACGCGCGCGCCCTTTTGAACCGCGTCGGCGATTATGCGCTCAACCGACTCCAGCCGCCGCCCATTGGCAAGGGGGCCCATCTGGCTTTCGAGGTCTAGCCCGTTGCCGACCTTCAGGCCATTCGCGTAGCGGACGAAACCCTCGACGAAATCGTCATAGATGGCGTTCTGCACGAAGAACCGGGTGGGCGAGACGCAGACCTGCCCGCTGTTGCGGAACTTCGTGGTGGCGAGCCTGGTGACGACGTCCGGCAGGTCGACATCCGCAAAGACGCCGATCGCGGCATGCCCGCCCAGTTCCAGCGTGCAACGCTTGAGATGTTGCCCGCAAAGCGCCGCGACCGCCCGTCCGGCGGGAATCGATCCGGTGATTGACGCCTTGCGGATTACATTTGAGGCGATGAGTTTTGCCGAAAGATGCGGCGGATCGCCAAAAACCAATGAGAGCACATCCGGCGGCAGTCCCGCGTCGAGGATCGCCTGGACCATCATGGAGCCGACGCCAGGCGTCTCCTCGGACGGCTTCAGGATCACCGAACAGCCAGCCGCTAACGCCGCTGCGACCTTGCGGGCCGGCAGGACCATCGGGAAGTTCCAGGCGCTGAAGGCGGCTACCGGGCCGATCGGCTCGTGCCGCACCTCGAAATGCTGACCGGCTTCGCGCGCCGGGATGACGCGACCGTAGCTGCGGCGGCCCTCCTCGGCGCTCCATTCGAATATCTCGGCGGAGGCGAGGATCTCCGCGCGTGATTCCGCCAGTACCTTGCCCTGCTCCAGCGTCATGACCCACGCGATGTCCTCGACACGCTCTCGGAGCAGCACGGCGGCCCGTCGCAGGACGCGCGAACGTTCCAACGGCGAGGTGCGGCGCCATAGTGCGAAACCGCGTTCCGCCGCAGCCAGGGCAGCATCGAGATCAGCGTCCGTGGCCAGCACCAGATCGCCGAGGTTTTCAAGTGTTGCCGGATTCTCAACCGGGATGACCTTGCGGCCGAGCGCCGAAAGACGGGCGCCGCCGATAATCGGGCCAACGATCGGATACGCCGTAGTCTCGCCCCCCATCTTACCAGTCCACCAGCGTGCCGTCGTCCAGCACAGCAGTTTGCGTGTGCAGAACCTCCTGCAGGAACGGATGCTTGGCAGCTTCCTTCTCGTTGACCTCGACGCCGAATCCGGGCTTGTCGGGTGCGCCCCAACGGCCGTCGACCATCTCGGGCAGCCCCTCGACCACGTCGTGATACCAGGGCACTGCACCCGGCATGGCCTCTAGGATGACGAAGTTCGGTGTCGAGATGCCGAAGTGGAGTGAAGCCATGGCCGCTAGGGGACCGTTGGGATTGTGTGGCGCGACACCCGCCTGTGCGATCTCGGCCAGGGTGGCGACCTTCTTCCCCTCGAGCAGGCCGCCGCAGTGGTTGAGATCGGGTTGGACGATATGGCAGGCCCGCGCGCTCAGCAATTCGTCGAATTCACGCAACCCGACAAGGCGCTCGCCGGTCGCGATCGGCACGGGCGAGCGCTCGACTATTTCCCGCATGGCCTTGGTGTCGCCGGGTTGAACGGGCTCCTCCACGAACATCGGGCCCATCGGCTCTAGCGCCTTTATGTATTCGAGCGTCGCGCTGACCGTGGCGGCGCGGCCATGGAAATCAACCATGATCGCCGCATCGTCCCCCAGACCTTCGCGCAGCGCAATGCCCAGCCGCTCGAGGTTGCGACAGGCGGCGCGGGTGGTTGTCGCGTGAGAATACGGAACGCAGACCACCTTGACCGCACGGAATCCCTTTTCAAGCACCTTCTGGGAAGCCTCAACCAGCTTGCTAGGGTCGAAAGTATCTTCGTACAGGGTCTTCATCTCCCCCAGCCCCGGATGCGAGTAGAGATCCACGCGCTCACGCACTTTTCCACCCAGCAAGCGCCAGACCGGCACGCCTAGTTCCTTGGCCGAGATGTCCCAGAGCGCGTGTTCGATCCCGCTGATCGCTGAGGCGCCGATAATGCCCAGGCGGTAGTAGCTATGCTTGTTCATCCGCCGCACGGCCTGTTCGATGTCCCGCGGATCGGTGCCAATCATCAGCTGCGCCAAATCCTCGACCGCGCCGGTCACGGCGCGAGTCTTCCAGTTCAGCGTCGCTTCACCCCAGCCATACAGGCCCGGCACCGACGTATCCACCCGAACCAACACCCAGTTGCGCATCTTCGCGTTGACTACAATCGAACTGATACCGGTAATTTTCATGTTATCTGGGCCATCGGGTGCGCTGGTCGCGCGCCGCTTCGACCCCTCCTCTCGTTAGCCAATGTGGAGCTGTGTACCGCAGATTGTTGCCAATAGTAAAGACGCTTTTTGCTAAATTGCAAACGCACCAGCGTCACTGCGACAATAAACCCTTAAATTCATTCGGGAGGCTGAGTTCCCTATCAATTGCAATTTCAACATACACAACGAGTGGCAGAAACGCCCTATTGCGGTACACTGGGCGCCAGCATTTCGATCAATGATCGCCGATGCGTCCCGATAGCACTTTGCTCTCGCATCTTTCCCTGCCAGACGTGGCCACGGTCGTGGCCGAAGCAGGCTATGCTGACTTTGCCTTCAACGGGGACGGCATTCCGTCAACTTCCCGCCGCACATGATGCCGAGATGAGGCTCGATCCCTGCCTCGATCCGGCCGCTACCGTGCAGCCTCGGGACTTTTCGCGGTGAGCGCTTTTATTTCTTCGCAAAGGACCAGGCTGAACGGCAGCGGGTCCTTTCGCATGTGAGCGCGATGATCGACCGTGCGACAGCCATCGGCGTGGACCACGTCCATCTCTGTTTAGGTCGGCCGCCCCCGGACAGAACGAGACGGCGATGATGCCGCTGTTCATCGAACCCGTTCACCATGCTGAGCAAGGCCGGCGAAAAGGGCGTGAGCGTGGGCCTCCAATCATGCGCACCCCAAATGTGCGCGCAGTGCGGTCGCTATCAGGAACGGCCGAAGCGCTCGCGCCGATGGAACTGGCGGTCAATTTCGATCCAAGCCATTTCCAGGCGATTGGCGAGCGATCAGACGGAGGTCGTTCACTGGTTGGCTCCACGTGCATATCAAGCATGCCAAGGGTGCTCCCCGAACTCAGCGTCCGGTCACTGGTGACGGCGAGACCGACTTTCACAGCTTTGGCCATGCCGGCGCACTGCCCATCGAATATGAGGCGAAATATTCCGGCCGGAAGCACGCCCCGTGACCGTGCTTACCCAGGTCGCCTGCTTTTCTGCGCGATCTCGGGGTCTGACATCGGGATGGCGGGGCAGGGGAGCCGCAGCCTCCGCCATTAGCTTGTCAGCCGGACAACTGCCGGCTGAGGCCATCCGATATCTGGATGAGCTTCTTGTATATGTCACGCTCTACCCTATCCGTCAGCGAGTCGGCCACGGCGGACACCCCGATTGATGCAACCACGCGTTCGGTTTCGTCAAAGACGGGCGCCGCAAAACACGTCAGGAACGCGAAAAACTCGCCGCGGTCGGTTGCCACGCCCGTTCGCCGGATTTCCATCAGGGACTCGACCAGTACAGCACGGTCGACGATCGTATTGTCCGTCGATTTGGCCAGCGGAATGGTCTCGACCAGCGCAGTCATTTCATCCTCGGGGAGAAAGGCAAGCAGTGCCTTGCCGAGAGCGGTGTTATGCAATGGCTCTTCGAGCCCGATCAGGCTGCGGGTCGACATCGGCGTATTCGGAAAGGCAGTATCAACGAGCACCCCTGTGCGATGCGACATCAGCGCCAGATGCGCCTCGAGGCCTGTCTGGCGCGCCAGTTCCTCCAGCGAGGGACGCGCCAAGGTTACGATAGGGGTCAGCGAGTTCGCCCGCGAGGCCCAGACCAGGAATTTTGTGCCAAGGCCGTATTTGCGGCTCTGCTTGTCCTGGCGTAGCACACCATAGCGATCGAATGTCGTCAGAAACCGATATGCAGAGCCCTTGTCCATCCCGAATTCGTTGGCGATCTCGCTGACGCCGAAGCTACGCTGTCGTCCGATAATGAAATCAAGGATCCTCAAACCCTTGTCGAGGGTCTTTACGCCCGGCTGCTCGTCATCGGAGCCCTCAACACTGTCGACGGCACCCTTTCGTTCCAGCATCTTGTCCATATCGCCTGCTCGATTCTGCCCTGTAGAAATCAATCGCCGGAGACTCCCCGACGGCCCAACTAATCCGGTTATATCCGCTTCCCCATTCGATGATATAGCTTATATCACAATTCAGGTTGATATTTTCAATACAACCACGCGCGCACACGATTGTTCCAACGGGCGTCTGCGAACGCCGAGGATGAACGCTGATCAAGGTGCTTCGTCCGCCAGAGAGTCCGGTTCAACGATTCTGCAAGCGCTCCCGCTAAACTGAAGGACAATCACCACCACCCCGGCAACGACGTGCGGCAGTGTCGAGACAACGGCGATGACGAGATCGATCTGATCGTGCAGCAACGTGAACATGAGTTTGCGCATTGTGGTGTGCCGCCCCACGGACAACAGCATCGCCACGGCGGCCCAGCCTCACGCTTGTCGCGGTGCTGTGTTGCTGCCGTTCTGGCTCTCCTGGCCATCTGCCTTCGACCTGGACGGCAACGCCAGAACTACCATACGGTGTTCGTGTCCCCCGGCTATCGAAGCGTTTTCTTGCCTACTTTCCTGGTCGCCTTCGCAACCGCGCTGGCCACGATTCAGATCGGAGGGGATCAATATCCTGGAGCGGGAAGGCGCCCCCTGCCGTTGACGGCCGTGATACTGTCGTTCTGGACTTCGGTTCTCGTGCGGACCTATGCCTGGCTCGTGCTCCTGGAGCGAAACGGCGTGGTCAACACATTCCTCGTTGAAATCGGGGCGATCTCTGATCCACTGCGCCTGGTCTTCAATTCTCCGCGGCGATGCTGGGCATGGTCTATATTATGCTGCAGGTCTTTATCTTGCCGGTGTACTGCGCGACGTTGCGGACGGGCCTGACCTGATGCACGCGGCGGCGAGCATCGGGGCATTCAGGGAACCAGGCGCCGGTGGAGTTCGCGGATTTCGACCTGCATTTCCTCGCGCAGTTTCTTGTCGACCACTGAGAGTGGCTCATCCATGAGCATCACCTCGGCTCGAATACGATCGCGCGCGCCATCGCCACGCGGTGGGACGCTGCCCATCCGAGAGCTCAGAAATGGGCCATGTACGCCAGTTGCACCTGCTGCAGCTTGCGGCAACTCGCGCGTTGACCTCAGTCGGTCGCATGTGCTCACAGAAGCGGAATCGGCAGGTTTCGAATACACTCACTTGCGGAAAGAGAGCGCATATCTTTGGAAGGCGACTCCGATGTGGCGCTTGTTGGCGGAGCGATCGACGACGCTCTCGCCGGCGATGCGGATCGCACCCCGTTCTGGAATGCCAAACCCGCCAACGCCATCAGCAAGGTGCCCTTGCCAGATCCCGATGGGCCAAGCAGGGCCAGGAATTCACCGGCCCCAGCCTCCAAGGAGACATCGCGGACCCGTAGCCTTGCAAATGCTTCGATGGAAATCGGCGCCGGTTTCGTCATCGATGTCTCGCACCCAACGGGGTCATTATTCGTCAAAAAGTGCTTTTGCGTACGGTTGTTGTTCGTGGCCCAGCAGTCTGGATGGAGGGATCTGCGTTTGCATTCTCCGGGGAGTTGGGGGCAGCTTTATGGCATACTGGGACATGACACCGGTGCCACAAGCCTTGCTGGTGCGTGGCCAATAATTGGTGCGGGTCGCCATCATGCAGTGTTCCAGGTAAAGTCGGCCGGGCCGCCATCTTTTGGACAGCTTGGAAACGACCGTCCCAGCCAGTTGCCATATCAACCTCACGGTCCCGCTAAAGTTGCACCACCTGCGTTCGTCTAACGGCAACATGAGGCTTGATTTCCTTGTAATGGCGCGCTCCAGTGGCCTTTCTCCGCGAGTACCTTGTAGACATTCTCAGGCGACACCGTCGGCCATAAGCGCCGCCTCGATCTCCGCCCTCGGCATTTGCCCGCACGGCACGGGTCTCGGGAACTTTTTCATCTCCCAAAAGTCAGCCCAAATCTGTGGACCGTTCTTTCCATAGGTTTTGATCTTCCGCTAGCGAGGATGGATCCGTCCGGTAACCCACACAGTAATTTGTGGCATTTCCTTTGAACCCATCTTTGTTGAACACCGACTAATCGATAGGCGTGAGGATTCCCTCCTGGAGGCCGAGCGCTGCCTCGTTCAGACCTTCCTCGATTGTGTCCTCAAGGTACTTCAGGCCGAGTTTTTCGGTCGCAGGGCCCCAAAGTGTTGCCCGCCCAGCGGCGAGCATCACTCCCACCGGAGCTGGCGATGCCGGTAGTGTCCTCCGCCTTGGCAGGCACGGGCGTCACGCCAGCCAGCGCGACCAGAATTCCGGTCTTTCCGGTTGCTCTCCGTAAACAGCCTTTTTTCGCCGCCTCCCGCTTGTCCGTTGCCAAAGTTGCAATTCTGATTTCAAAAAAGCAAAAAATAGAGGGGAAAGACAGAACTATGTTGACTAAAGGCCATGGTACGTTTCTTATATAGAAATGCGTGTTGGCAAAAATGCGCCGAGTTCGCATCGTGAAATCGAGCGACGTGGAAGGGTCATTGCAATGAATGTCACGGACGAGTCTGGTCTCTCACCGGAGAAGCACGCGGCGGCGATCACCGCTGCTGGCGGCATCGAGGCGGCCATCGAGGCGGGCACGCTCCCGCAATTCGTGGACGTGTCGGTGTCGGAAGGCATCGTGCTCGGCCTGTTGCGCCAGGGCGTGACGAAGTACCTGGCGATCTTCGGTCACGGATCGACCTCGATCGGGGACATGTTGCGTATCTATGAGGAAGCGGGGCTGGTGAAAACCTACGCTTTCCACAACGAGGTCTCGATGGCGCACGCGGCCACCACGATGCGCTGGCTTTACGATGAACCCGTCGCGCTCGTGGCCTCAATCGGGCCGGGTCCACTGCAGGCCATGGCCGGGGCGCTTACATCGATTACCAACGGAGTTGGCCTCTATCATATCTACGGAGACGAAACGACTCATGGAGAAGGACAGAACTTCCAAGGCATTCCAAAGCCGACGGAGCAACATATCTTCAGTCGCATGACGGCGTTGGCTTCCGAATCCTATCTGCTGCACACGCCGGAGGCCCTGCGCGACATGATGCGGCGCGGCAGCGCGCGGGTCTTCCATCCCTTCCACGCCGGCCCATTCTTTGTACATGTACCGATGAACATCCAACCGCGCACAATCCACGGGCTGAACCTGCTGGCGCTTCCGCAACGCGCGTCGGCTAGTCTCGGCGCCGCCTCCGAGCCGGATCTGGATGCAGCGGCCGACTTGATCCGAAAATACGATCGTATCGTCATTAAGGCAGGTGGTGGTAGCCGGCGGCACGGCGAGTCAATCCGCAACCTGGCCGAGCGCACCGGCGCCGCGGTCATTACGTCTCCTGTCAGCGCCGGCATCTTGCCGGATCTGCATCCCAACAACTTGCATGTCGGCGGCACCAAGGGCTCTCTTTCAGGCAATTTCGCCATGTCGGAGGCTGACCTGGTCATAGTGGCGGGTTCGCGCTCGGTCTGTCAGGCGGATTGCTCGGGGCTCGGCTACCGGAACGCCAAGGCAGTCATCAACATCAATGCCGACTGGTCGGATGTGAACCACTACAACAAGACAGTCGCGCTGGTGGGTGATCTGGCGGCCAGCATCAAAGCTCTGCTAAAGCGGCTGGACGGTCTCGATCCTACTGAACGGGTGACTTGGACTCAGGCGTGCCAGGCCAAGAAAAAAGAATGGCGCGAGCTTCGAGAGGCGCGCTATGCGATTGAGCCGCAACATGACCCTGTCTGGAAGAGGACCGTTCTGACTCAGCCAGTGGCAATCAAGGAGATCGTGGATTTCGCCAAGACGGTGGACGCGGTCAAGCTATTTGATTCCGGCGACGTCCAGTGCAATGCGTTGCAGATCTGCGAGGACGACCGGCCCTTTGACACCATGAGCGAAGGGGGTGCCTCTTATATGGGCTTTGCAGTCAGTTCACTGGTGGCATCAGCCATCGCGGACAAGCCTCGCTACTGCATTGCGGTGTCGGGCGACGGAGCCTTCTGGATGAGTCCACAAGTGCTTACCGATGGGATAGAACATGGCGTGCGCGGGATGATCGTCCTGCTTGACAACCGTAGAATGGGGGCTATCAGCGGCTTACAGGCTGCACAGTTCGGCCAGATCTACGCCACCAATGACTCCGTCGCCGTCGACTATGTCGCGCTGGCCAAGGTCATCCCGGGTCTTTCCACGCATTTCGGCGGCTATAGCCGCAAGGAGTTGCGCAACGCACTCAAGGCGGCACATTCATATAACGGACTGTCGCTGGTCCATGTCCCGGTACATTGGAGCACTGACGGCGACGTTGGCAATCTCGGCTCCTACGGGTCCTGGAATGTCGGGAACTGGTGTGCGGACAGCGAACGCGAATACGCAAGGGTTACAATTTGAGCGGGTATTCTTTGAGGCGTTTTTGTCCGGGCGAGCATAGGATTGAACCTCGACAGGCTCTGCGGTCATCTTGCGACGTCAGCCAATCGGGTTTTTCCCTGTTTCGGGCGAAAAGTCAGACCAGATCCCCATGACCGTCCCGCCTTTCGGTTCGCCGTCGCTTACGCTTTCGATTGCGCCGTTGCTCACCCTCGAGGACATCGCCCATCACCTAAACATCAGTCGCAATCGCGAGAGGCTCGGCGTAACAACACACAGGCTATCGCCGATAGCCTTCCGCTTGGTTTGCTGGCCTAGCAGATTTGTTGACGAAGTGCTCGCGCAGGCGGCGATAATGATCCGGACGGCTCTGGCCGCAACGCCGAGCGCGCGCTTTCATAAGGAGGAGCGCTAGCTCGGCTTTGCTGTTCAGCTTTGCCTGATGCGGCACCCAGGCAGAGTGCTCGCCGCCGGAGAGACTCCGCCTCGCGCAATGCTGAAGTATGTTGCCGATCAGGTCGGCGCCGACCTCGGATCGTTCGCGCTCTATGCGCGCCGTACCTTAGCGGCCGAGCAATATGCGACTGTCAACAAATATGCCGGTGCGTTCCTGCAGGCGTTCACGTTCCGCTCAGCCCGCCGCCACGATCCGCTTCTTGCGGCGACTGCGTTGCTGAGACGGCTCTATGCCGAGAAGCGCCGAGCGCTGCCGGAACGCGTCCCCATAACTCACCTCAGCCAAGCCGATCGCAAGCTCATTCTTGGACAGGAGAAGCCAGATCGTCGTCTCTATGAAATCGCAATGCTCGCGGCTTTACGAGATCGACTTCGGTCGGCGGACATCTGGGTCGACGGCAGTCGACCTTCCGACCAATCGACGAGCATCTGATGCCGCGGTCAACGTTCATCACAATGAAGGAGCAGGATAGGCTCGGACTTGGCGTTCAGGGTGACGGTGCGGCCTGGCTCGCGGAAGCGCGACAGATGCTCGACTTCAACCTGAAGCGGCTGGCGCATCGAGCACGATCCGGAAAGCTCGAAGGTGTTCGTCTGCAAGCCGGCACGTTGATTGTTACAACAACCGCTCGTGAGGTGCCCGTGAAAGCTGAGGATCTTAACGCTTTACCTGATCCGACGCACGCGAAACTGCAGGCACATTAGCAGCAATTTGGCGCGATTTGCCCCGATTTACTGTCACTGACAGCACAGGCGGGGTCAACTAGAGGCCATCGTAAGGCAAGGAATTGAAAGGAGCATGCCGCCATGGCAACGCAAACGCTGGCCAGACCGCAACAGGATCAGGCCGTTGAAGACAAGATCCAGCAGCTGCGGCAGATTTACGCCGACGCACCCCAGTACGTGAAAACGGCTCTGGAGAACGCACTTCCATCGATGGTGTCGCTGGGGGCGGACGCGCAGGTATCGCAGACCGAAAGCGCTGGCCGGATCGGAACCCGTCTGGGCAAGGTCTCCGAGCTGACCATCATCGCTCCGTTCGCGCCTGGCGGAGCTAAGCGACTGCGCGCGGTACTGCGGTTATTGAACGGCAACTTCAGCGCGGGAACGAAGGTTGGCACGCTCCATAACATGCGCTTCGTCTTCCTGGACAACGACACGAAGTTTCTCTTCGCGACGGCCTTCGACGGCCAGTGGGATCCCTATATCGAGGACTTCGTGACGAAGATACCCGATGAAATGGACGTCATCTTCTCCGCGTTCGAGGGTTGGCCGGGAATTCGCAGCCCGAAGACCAAGGACTGGATCGCCGAGCACCAAATCACAGCGGAAGGCTGGTATGTCGCCCATCCGGATCTGACGGTGGCGGAGACTGGACGGCTGAAGCGCGTCGGCAAGGCGGTCGAGGAATTCCTCGACAAGATTGGATAGCCGCTGCGGACAGTCGTTCACTCGGGTCCGAGCCTAATGGACCCGGACCCATGAAAGGGATGCGCCCATGTTGTCCGCAACCGAATCCGTAGGTGATCGTTCGGCGCACGCGCCTACACTTGACTTGCATGAGATCCAGGCGGTCATTCTCCGGCCCAGGCCGGCGCCATATTTCGGCACGCACGTGCTCTTGCGTGTCGACGATGCTCAGGCGGGCCGACACCTTCTCCGCCGGCTCACACCTCATATCGCCTCGTCCGCCAATTGGTGGAATGCGCCCAATACCTGGCTGGCGGTCGGAATCAGCTATGCGGGCCTCGAAGCGCTCGGGCTTTCGAAAGAGTCGCTGCAAAGCTTTCCCGAGGCGTTCCGAGTAGGAATGGCGGCGCGCGCACGGCAACTCGTCGACGAAGGCGTCAACGATCCGAAGAATTGGGAAGAGCCGTATGGCACCGGTCAAGTCCATATCGGCGTGAGTGCATTCAGCGATTCCGAGGAAAAGCACCAACGTGCCCTTACTATCGCCCGCGAGCAATACGAGGGCTTCTCGGGCGTCAGCGTCCTAGGCATGCAGGACTTCGGTGCCCAGCCGGGCGACCTCAACCCGCTGGGTTACAAAGACGGCATCGACCAGCCGGCGATCGAAGGCAGCGGCGTCGAACCTCCACCGTCCTATGGACGGGCGATCAAGGCCGGCGAGTTCATCCTTGGATATCCAGGTGAGACAGGGGGGGCCCTGCCGATGCCGCAGCCGGACATTCTCGGTCGCAACGGCGCCTATGTGGGCTTCCGCAAATATCAGGCGCGCGTCGGCGCCTTCAATCGATTCCTCCGCGAGAACGGCAGCACCGAGGAAGACCGGGAACTGCTGGCCGCGAAACTGGTCGGCCGTTGGCGCAGCGGCGCCCCCCTGACGCTGGCGCCGGACGCCGACAACCCGGCGCTCGGGGCCGATCACAAACGCAACAACGACTTCGACTACGCGAACGACACCCATGGTCATCAGGTGCCGTTCGGGAGCCACATCCGGCGCATGAATCCGCGGGATACGAAACTCACCCGCCTGACCGATGTTAATATCCACCGCCTTATCCGGCGCGGCACGACATATGGCCTGCCTTACGATCCGAACGCGCTCTCGGAGGAAGCGGACGAGACACCGCGCGGTGCGATCTTCCTGTTCATCAGTGCCAAGGCGATGGCCACCATGGAATTCCTGCAGCAGGAGTGGATCAACGAGGGCGATTTCATCGGAGCCGGCCAAGAGCGCGATCCGATCATCGGGCGGCAGGAGGAAGGAGCGACGTTCACGATTCCGAATGCGCCGGTCAGACGCCGCATACACGGCATTCAAACGTTCAACGTGCTCAAGGGTGGCGAGTACTTTTTCTTGCCAAGCATCAGTGCATTGCACTGGCTCGCGACCCCAACCGGAGGCTGACGATGTCCGATCACGTTGACGGTCCACGCTCGATCGGCGATCCGCCTGCCGACATCACCGACCTCTTCGCCTTCACGAGTCCGATGGATCCGGCGCGCACCGTGCTCGCAATGTGCGTCTTTCCGTCCGCTGGCGAAAGCGCCGTCTTCTCCAATGTCATTGACTACGCGATCGCCGTTCGCCGGGTCAGTGTTGCCGGCGTCGGAAACGCCGCGAAGTTTCAGCCGGCGGAACAGGAGCTTCGCTTCACCTTCCGGTTCGAAGTCCTGGACAGGGATGCGGCGAGCAAGGTGATCCAGCGCGGTACCTGCACTCTCCCCGACGGCCGCAAGATTTCGCTCACGGTCAATGACGAGAAGGGAACGTCCACGCCGGAAGGCGATTGCCAAGCGTTCGCCGGACTGCGTTCAGATCCGTTCTATCTCGCCTGGATCGCCGCGACGCTCGAGAAGGCTCCCAATCTGCTGCAGCACGACAACGTTCTTTGCATGGTCGTTGAATTCGATACGCACCGCGTGCTCGATCCGGAGAACGGCTCGTTGTTCGGCGTGATCGCCGAGACACTCCCCACGGAACCGCCTAGCCGCATAGGACATCCCGTCGCGCGTATCGACTGGATCGGACGCCCCGAGCAGACGAACGTCCGACTCAACAACCCCGCGCTGTTCGGGGTAGCCGACATACGCGATCTGTGGAATCAGCAGACGCCATTCGAGATTTCGAAAGACCTACAGCCGCTGTTCCTGCAGCGCCTGAAGGACAGCTTCACCAACTGGGACATGCGAGACGGCAAGTCCGATTGGACGCCGGAAGCACTCGCAGCCAACGCGAATGTCTTCCTCGACGATTTTCTACTGTTTGACGTAGCCAAGCCGATCACCGACGAAAGCCACCTCGAGATCGAGAAGAGCACGATCGACGGCCGGCCCTATCAGACGGGAGGTGGGCGTACGGTCGACGGAAACTCGATCGACATTCTGCTCACCTGGCTCGTCAACCGCGATCGCGCGTTCCTTCTGGGTGGTGCGACCGGTGCGACCAAGCCCGGCACGAAAGTGTTCCCGTATTTCGCGACGCCGAACACAGAAACTCAGACCGTCACGGACTCGGTCGAGCTCGGCGCGGCGCCTGACGACGTATGGTCCGTGATCGGGCAGTTCAACCTTGACTGGCATCCGCTGGTCGCAAGAGTCCGTTTGATCGGCGATGGATTGGGTCAACTCCGCAGGATCGAAACGCGAGATGGCGGGGAAGTCGTCGAGCGACTGACAGAAGTGGATAACGCAAAGCGGGTCTACCGTTACGTACTCATCGCCGGGATTGCCGCCTCGCACTATGAGGGCACGATCGAAGTTCTGCCGAAGGGAAGCGGCTGCGTTGCGGAATGGCGCGTGCAGTACCTTGCCAACAATCAACCCGACATCGTCGTCAGGACCAGAGTGTTGACCTTGCTCAAGACGGGCCTCGGAAGCCTGAAGCGCCGTTTCGCAGCCGCCGCATGAGCACGATCATGGAAATTGACCATCCCTATCCATCCACGACCGACGGAGAGATCGCAGCGATCAATCTTCAGAGCGCGCGCCGTGGCGCATGGGCACGTTTCGCACAAGACGCGCGCCTGTCGAGAGCCGCTGAGGCGGTAGTTGAAAAGGAGGTTTTAACAGCGCAGTTTCTCGGCGATCTGGACGCACTCGACCGTCTAGAATCTCTCGCCAAGCAATTCGCAGAGGCAGATGACTCGTTTCGCGCGGAGCTAGTTCAAGCCGAGGTTGCTTCGACAACACATCGTTTCGACGACGCACGACGCCATTTAGCGCGCGCCGCTTCGATGGGCGGATCCCAGGAGGAGATCGACCGGCATCTTTTGAGCATCAATCAGGCCTGTGGCGTGGATCTCGATGCCGTCCTCGCTGCGCGTCGGAAAATCGCTGCTGCGAGCGGTAGCCTGGAAGATCTGGTCCCGCTTGGCGCCGCGCTTGCCGACCTCGAGCGCTTCGCCGAGGCTGATTCGGTCTATCGGCAGGCGTTGGGCTCGTACGATGACGTGTCGCCGATTCCGCTGGCCTGGGTCTGCTTTCAACTCGGCATGCTGTGGGGGGAACTCGTACCTCTGCCGGACCCGGTTCTAGCCGCTCTCTGCTATCGCCGCGCGATTGCGTACCTGCCGGGCTATGTCAAGGCACGTGTTCACCTGGCTGAGATCTGTGTGAGTCAGGACCAGCCCAGGGAGGCGCAGGAGCTGCTCGTGCCAGCGCTTTCGAGCCCCGATCCGGAGGTTCGGTGGCGCCTTGCCGATGTTCTGATCGCGCAAGGCAGCTTCGAAGAGGGCGAGAGGCAACTCGACGCGGCACGGTTAGGCTTCGAAGGGCTGCTTGAGCGACATTTGCTCGCGTTTGCGGACCATGCCGCGGAATTTTATGCCGGCAGCGGCAACGACCACCGGCGAGCCCTCCAACTCGCACGCTGGAATGTCGCGAATCGTCCCACACGCCGTACCATAAAGCAGGCGCATGCGATTGCGGCGAATGCCAATGAGGCCCCAGGCGCGGGCGACCTAGGAGAAGCGTGCGATGCGGAAGTACCCGCATGACAATCCCGGAGAGAAACGATGATCAAAGTTAGTGTCATGTATCCCAACAGCCCCGGGGTGCGGTTCGACCACGACTACTACCGCGACAAGCATCTTCCGCTCATCAAGCGCAGGATGGGTGCGGAATTGAAGTACTACACCATCGACAAGGAGTTGACGGGCGGGGCGTCGGACGGCCCAGCCACGTTTGTCGCAATGTGCCACCTGATGTGCGACTCGGTCGAGGCTTACCAGTCCTCGTTTGGCCCCTACGCCAAGGAGATCTCGGGAGACATCCGCAACTTCACCGACCAGATTCCGGTCAAACAGATCAGCGAGGTAGTGGTCGAGAACTCGGCAACGGGTTAGCCAGTTGCACCTCCATGACATGACCCGCGATGTTGAAGTCGATGTGAGATTCACACCGCGCAAAGCTCCAAACGATCCCATCCGTAGAAAGGGAACAACATGAAGAGAGTTCTGACGCTTGCCGGACTGTTCGCGGCCACCGCGACACCCGCTTTCGCCCATGTTGGCATTGGCTCGACGGCATCTTTTGCTGCAGGTATCGCACACACGTTTTCGGGACTGGACCACATCACGGTGATGGTCTCGGTCGGTCTTTGGGCAGCACTCAAGGGCGGCCGCGCGCTTTGGGTCTGGCCGGTCACTTTCGTCGGCGTAATCCTTGTCGGCGGTGCGCTTGGCATGGCACACTTGCCCGTACCCTTCGTAGAGCCAGGCATTCTCGCTTCGGTTGTTGCGCTCGGCCTCCTGGTCGCGCTGGCGATCGATTTGCCTATCGTCGCAGGTGCCGTGGTCATTGGCGCCTTTGCCCTTCTTCACGGCCATGCCCACGGGGCCGAAACCGCCGAGAATGTCGGCGGCATCGAATATATGGCGGGATTTGCGCTTGCCACGGTCTCCCTGCATTCCATCGGCATTGCTTTCGCGCTGCTGATGCAGCGCACGACTTTACGTTCCGTTATTCGTTTCACTGGCGCCGTCTGCGTTCTGATCGGCGTCGGTCTTTTCGCGCAGGTCATCTGATGATGCTAGCTATCTCGCGGGGTGACATGGCATGAATGCCGGCGTGATAGCGCGACGTTTGCCGGTTCCAATGCCGGCGTCGCCTCGCACGAGCGTTGTCTTCGGAACAAATCTTCGGAACAAATCTGGCGTCCGTAACCACAGGGGTGGCAGTGAACGCAGCGGGAGCAGGAGATGTTTGATTACAAATCGCATTTCGAAAGCGCACTCAACGCTCTGAGGGCCGAGCGGCGCTACCGCGTTTTCGCCGATCTCGAGCGCATTGTCGGCAAGTTTCCGCGCG
>NZ_JBSKBR010000043.1:0-18604 GCF_053714315.1 Mesorhizobium sp. PL10
CTGATGGCGGCAGGGCCTGATAGAGCGCGGCGGGCGTGTGGGTCGACAGGTTGTCGAGCACCACCCGGATGCGCACGGCGTGAGGGTAATGGAGATCGGCGAGATCGCGCATGCAGTGGGCGAAGTCTTCCGCAGCGCGCCGATCGGTGACCTTCACCTTGCGCCAGGATCGGTGCGCATCGAGGAAGACGAACAGGTTGGCGGTGCCGTTGCGCTTGTATTCGCAGTCGTAGCGCTCCAGCCGGCCCGGCGCGGGCGCGATCGGCTGGCGCACCTCGCCGATGAGCTGGGTCGGGCTTTCGTCGAAGCACACCACCGGCTGCTGCGGATCGGAGGCTTCGGTGTAGAGATCGAGCACATCCTCCATGCGCGCAACATACTCCGCGTCGACCTTGGGAATGCACCACATGTCCTTGCGCCAAGGCTTGAGATCGTTCTCGGCCAGGCG
Source organism: Mesorhizobium sp. PL10 (assembly GCF_053714315.1). Taxonomy (NCBI): domain Bacteria; kingdom Pseudomonadati; phylum Pseudomonadota; class Alphaproteobacteria; order Hyphomicrobiales; family Phyllobacteriaceae; genus Mesorhizobium; species Mesorhizobium sp. PL10. The sequence continues at coordinate 449 of NZ_JBSKBR010000043.1, forward strand.
ACGGCGCACCGTCTCGCGCGACAGATGTTCGTGCTCGGTCAACTTGACGAACTCATCGGCCAGCAGCTCCAGCGTCCAGCGGGCACGGCCCGGTGGCGGGTTCGAGCAGGCCGTGGCGACCAGCAGAGCTTCCTCCCTGCCAGTCAGCTTGCGCTCCGCGCCGGGGCGCGGCTCTTCGCTGAGCGCCGCCTCCAGACCGATGTCCACGAAACGGCGCTTGGTGCGATAGACGGTGGAGCCGCCGACCACCACTGTCGCAGCAATGGCCCCATCACCCAGGCCGGCATCGGCGGCGAGCAGGATTTGCGCCCGCTTGAGCTTGCGCGCCGGATGCCTGCCGCCTGCCAGCATCGCTGTGAGTTCATCACGCTCGGGTTGGTCGAGATCGACGCGATAGCGTACATTCATCCAGAAGGCCTCCTTCGGTTGCCGAGGTTCCGGAAGAATCGGAAAATGAATCAATTACTTGGCAGACAGCCGCCAGTCCCAACCCGCTTCACCGAAAAGCAGGGCCAGTATCTCGCCTTCATCTGGACCTACGGCCTGCTCAACGGTCGCTCGCCGGCCGAACGCGACATGCAGCGCTTCTTCGGCGTCACCGCGCCTTCCGTCCATCAGATGGTGCTCACCCTCGAGCGCGCTGGATTGATCCGCAGGCAACCGGGCCTCGCGCGCAGTATTGAACTGCTCGTCGAACCCGACAGCCTGCCCAGGTTACAACCCATCGAAACCGTCAAATCCTCTGTGCAGAGGTACTAGAAGTATTGCGCTCTGACGGCTCGTGTCAGCAAGATTTCCAAATCCTCGCACTTACCTGGACTGACGCTCTATCTAAGAAGAAACGCATTATGGAAATCTTTCGCTACAGCGCGACCGCCGTCTAGAACAAAGCCAGAGTCCGCTCCGTAGGTGAACAAGCTGAGGCCAAGCTCCTGGAATCGCTTGATATCGTCTATGGACCCCACATCAATACCCGATCCTATGCGGTACTTTTTAGCGGCAGCCCCGACTGCCCGACAGGCATCCAGCAACTCAGGCGTGAGCTTTCCCGGTTCCATGCCAAAGGAAAGCGCAAGGTCTGCCGGGCCGATGAAGAGCGCGTCGACACCAGGCGTTGAGGCTATGTCGTCCAGATTGTTGAGGGCCTCTCTTGTTTCAATCTGGAGTACGACGGCCAAGCTGGAATTCGCATCCCTGCGATACTCCGCATCCCTTTGGTAGTAGTTCGATGCTCTCCACGCCCCGGACCCGCGCTTTCCCGCAGGCGGATATTTTGCGGACGACACAGCTTCGATGGCTTCGGCACCAGAGTTCACCATTGGCACCATGATCCCGTTCGCACCATGATCCAACGCGGCCTTAATGAGTTCAATTCTATTCCAAGCGACTCTGTAGAGCACAGGCATATCGTGTCGTTCGGTCGCAGGAAGAATCTCCAAGAGGCCGTTAGGCGCAATGGGCGCATGCTCGCCATCGACCAGAAGAAAATCTAGGCTTGTCTGCGCCAGCGTCTCTGCGACGATTACATGTGGAATGTGCATCCAGGCGCCGATTTGGGGTTTTCCCGACCTGATCGTTTCAGCGAACGAATTTCCTGCCATTTTCACAATCCTTTGCGTCGTCTAAGCCGTAATTCTTCGTCCGCAGCAAGCCGCCGCGTCTGGACGAGTTCATTCCAGCCTACCTGGTCGGAGGGAGCTATAGAATTGCGCTGCTGCGCACCAATCAATTTGTTTCTATGGGAAGATGGCAGTTTTTTCGGCATCCTAAAACATACAGTTTGTGCAGAAATTGCCTATCACACCAAACGATACCGTGGTGGCACCGTGTGCGCTCCGGCGAGGGGTGCTTACAGGCGAAGTTTAGGTTCGCTTGTCGGCGCGCAATCGGGCGACGCGTATTAATACAATGACGAGGAAGATGGGCGCGAGCTTGTCGTTGGCGACCTGGCGGAAGTGCTTCAGGTTGGAGAAGAAGTGCTCGATTAGGTTGTGCGCGCGTTCGAAGCGCTTACTGAAGCAACCTTCCGCTTTCGATTGAACTTGGCGGAGGTTTGGGCGATTTCCAGGGCACGGTGGGCATTATAGGCTTTGGGGCCAGAGGGGCTGATGGTCGAGGAGTCGACCGACAAGTCCCCATGATGTGATTATGCCGTCTGGCGGAGACGGATCGGGGGGCCTTGCGCGTCGAGTACGACGTGAGCGTTGGTCGTCAGTCCATCACCTCGGGACTGACCGAGACGACGAGCTGCCCCCTTTTTTTGCCGTGGCTCCCTGCTGGTGCGTCCGATGGAATTGCTATTGATCATCGGGACTGCCTCCGCTTCAGCCGTCAGCAGCATAGGTCCTTGCCGCATAACGGTCCGAAGTCGGTTAGCAAAAACCCGCACACCCGGTTCCTCCTACGTCGTTTGCAGAACAAGCGAACAAGCTGTTGCGCTGCCTCCGGGCTCGGCCCAGCCCGCGAGATTTCAACACCGCTCGCATTCTTCGCATTCGCCGGCGCCAGAGTTCGTGCGCCTCTGAGGTGGTTGTCTCCGGGGGCGCTGGCCTTGGAACAGAGGCGAGCATCGCATTGGTGTGATGGCCAACTTTGGGGCAAACTGTATATTTAACTGCGCTGACAAAGCTGCCATCGTCCTCACAAGTACACTCACTTGCGTGCGCTTCACGCTTCCGATTGAGAACACGAATGGAGGAAAAGATGAATTCCGGGCCGGTCAAGAGCAGCAGGAAAAAACTCACAATAGTCGACACCGATGTCCATCACGGCTACCGGGAACAATCGGATCTCTTTCCTTATCTCACCAAGTTCAATGCTGAACGTTTTGCGGAGTGGGGCTTCGGCGGCCTTTCAACGCACCTCTACACCTCCAGCGGAGGAATTCACGGACAAAGGGCGGATTTCGAAGCGGAAGAGGCCGGCGATGGATTGGGTACTATTGGCGGTGCTGATTATTGCAGCAAGCACTTACTAGACGCGAATGGTATCGATGTGGCCGTTCTTACCGGTGGTATTGCAGGAGCGGCGAGCGCGCTACCCGACGTGGACTATGGAAGCGCGCTGTGCCGCGCGTTCAACGATCACTCGATGGAGCATTGGATCGCCAAGGATCCGAGGTTTCGACTCAATATCGATATCAATTCACAGGACCCTTTAGGGGCGGCGGCTGAGATCGACAGGCTTGGCTCGCATCCTGCTGTTTGTGGGGTCATGTTCAGTTGTGGCGCGCCCAAGCCCTTTGGCCAGCGCTTTTACCATCCCATATACGAAGCGTGTGCCCGGCACGGACTAGCGGTGACGATGCATTTCGGGTCAGAAGGAGAAGGTGTCAATCCGCCGCCGTCGGCGGCCGGCTTCCCCAGCTACTACATAGAAAGCCGTCAGCTGCGTCCGCCAGCTTATGCCGTGCACCTGGCAAGCTTTATTTTCGAAGGTGTCTTCGAAAAGTTTCCGACCTTGAAAGTGGCCATGGTGGAAAGCGGATTTGCCTGGGCGGTGCCCTTGATGTGGAAGATGGATCTGGACTGGAAGGGCCTTCGTCGACACACTCCATGGGTAAAAAGGCTACCTAGTGAGTACTTGAAGGACCATGTCCGTTTTGGAACCCAACCACTAGACGAGCCCACGGATCCGGAAGCGATAAATCACATTATCAACTGGATTGATGGTTCGCGAACCCTGATGTTTGCGAGTGACTTCCCGCACTGGGATGCGGATGATCCGATGATGACCTTGTCCGAGCAGCCGAAAGATTTGCGGCGACGCATCTTTGCAGAGAATGCCATCGATACTTACAAACTGTCGCTGCCAGCAATCTCTAAGGCCGCATAGGGAGTATGTACCGGTGCCTAAGAAATATGAAGTTTGTTACGCGGACGAAATTCCGGTTGGCGGACGACGCATTGTCGATATAGCAGGGCGCAGTGTCGGGATCTTCAACGTCAACAACGAATACTATGCTGTTCGCAACAGTTGCCCACACAAAGCCGCGCCCCTGTGTAAGGGAATTATCGACGGAATGGTCACAGGCGCCATGCCAGGACAGTTCGAGTACGAGCAAGAAGGCGAAATAATTCGATGTCCGTGGCATGGCTGGGAGTTTGCAATCAAAACGGGCCAGTCCGTGTTCAATCCACACAAGGTTTGGGTACGCGGCTATCCCGTGAGTGTGGAGGCAAAGCCCTCAAACTGCGCCGAGGCCGACGCCGCCAGCATCGAAAAGGATCCCTCCGTAGACACCTATCGTATGTCGGTCGAGGAAACCAACGGTAACAGTCGACCTACTCTCTACATACACCTCTAAGTCGAGGAATGCCTCCGGTTGTGAGCGCTTTGCAGCACTCGAATCAGAGCAGCTAAGCGCATTATCGAATGGGGAATGAGGGGTGCAGCTGCTCAGAAATTCGCGCCTAGGCTCCTTTGACTGGGTGGGCTGCCCGACCTCCGGTGGAGGAGCAAAGCGATTTCGCAGTCCTGCCTTTTGTACGAGGCGGAAAGTGTAGGGTTCGCTCGAAAGGAGCCAGGCCAGATGGACGGCCATCGCCTCCAACGTTTGATGGTGCTGGTTGGGCGCCGTCAATCTTCATGTGGCACCAGCAACTAGGCTACTCATGCGGGTATCAGAGAATAACCAAGAACGTAACAAAAAGGGGAATTAAGATGAAAGAACTGGATTTTCTCAGTGAGCGCGTCGCGAAAGGGAAACTGTCCCGCCGCGAGTTTCTAGGTCGGGCCGCTGTGCTCGGCGTCAGCGCCGCCTTTGCCAACAACCTGCTTGCCACGGCTGCAAGGGCCGAAGGACCCGTCAAGGGAGGATTGCTCAAGGCCGGGCTGCAGGGTGGAGCGGCCACGGACAGTCTTGATCCAGTTCTCTTGACCGATGCACTTCAATTTATCTTCAGCCGCCAATGGGGCGAAACGGTTGTTGAGCTGGACGCAGATAGAAAAGTGCAGCCGGCACTTGCCGAGGAATGGGGCCCCTCGAAGGACGCCAAGGCCTGGACCTTTAAGATCCGCAAGGGCGTACAGTTCCATGACGGAAAGGAAATGACGCCCGCCGACGTGGTTGCCACCATCGAGCGCCATGGCGGCGCCAACTCGAAATCCGGCGCGTTCCCACTTTTGCAGGGCATCGACAAAATGGCCGTCGACGGCCAGAACCTGGTCTTCACGCTCAAAGAAGCCAATGCCGAATTTCCGTTCATAATGACTGCACACCAAGTGGTGATCCAGCCGAATGGCGGAAAGGACAACCCGGCCGCCGGCATAGGAACCGGGCCTTACAAGGTCACCGTCCACGATGCCGGCGTTCGATCTGGCGGCGAAAGGTTCGCAGATTACTGGCGCCACGATCGCGGCTTTGCCGATCAGATCGAGATCGTCGTCATCAACGACGGGACCGCCCGCAACTCCGCCTTGCAGAGCGGGCAGGTCCACATGATCAACAGAGTCGATCCGAAGGTGGTCGAACTCCTCAAGCGCGCTCCGTCCGTCACCATCCGCAACGCCAGCAGCCGTGGCCACTATATGTTTGTTTGCCAGTGCGACACGGCGCCCGTCGACAACAACGACCTTCGATTGGCGCTCAAGTATGCCATCAACCGCGAGGAGATGGTCCAGAAGATCCTGGGGGGATATGGCTCCGTCGGCAATGACACCCCTATCAGCAAGACCTATCCCCTTTTTACCGAAATGGAGCAGCGCAAGTACGATCCGGACAAGGCAGCCTTCCATTACAAGAAGTCCGGACACTCGGGATCGGTGCTGCTTAACACGTCCGACGTCGGCTTCCCCGGCGCGGTGGAAGCTGCTCAGCTGTACCAGGCGAGCGCGGCCAAGGCGGGCATCACCATCGAAGTCAAGCGCAATCCGGCCGACGGATACTGGTCAGAATTCGATAAAATGCCTTTCAAGGCCAGCTATTTTGGTGGCCGTCCGACGCAGGACATGACGTATTCCCTCGAATACCAGTCCAAAGCGCCATGGAATGAGTCTCACTTCTCCAACGAGAAGTTCGACCAGATGCTGGTCCAGGCACGTGGCGAACTCGATTCCGACAAGCGCAAGAAACTCTACGCCGACATGGGTACGATCCTCCGTGACGAAGGTGGCTCGATCCTTCCGATGTTCAACGACTTCATCGATGCCACAGGGCCGCAGGTTGGCGGCTGGGCCACGGATGGCAACCAGGAACTTATGGGCGGCTATGCGCTGTCTAAATGCTGGCTCCAGGCCTGAGGCCGTACGACCATGGTTTCCAAGCTTGTTGCCCAGCGCATTGCGCTGGGCATCCTTTTGCTAGTCGCCGTTTCGGTTCTGATCTTCGCTGGCACCAATCTCCTGCCGGGCGATGTTGCGCAGGCCATTCTCGGCAAAACGGCGACGCCGCTGGCTATCGAGAACCTCAGAAAGGAAATGGGGCTCAACGACCCCGCCTATGTCAGGTATTTCCACTGGCTGTTCGGAATTCTGCACGGTGACCTGGGCACTGCGCTGACGACCAAGCTCAATATCGCCGCGTCGATCAAGGAGCGGTTGTGGAACACACTGTTTCTCGCCTTTTGGGCCGCCATCGTGTCGATTCCGCTTGCCGTCATCCTGGGGCTTGTCGCCGTGCATAATCACAACGGCCCGGTCGACAAACTGATCTCTGGCTTGGCGCTTGCCTCCACCTCGGTGCCGGAATTTTTCATTGGCTATTTGCTGGTCTATTTCCTCGCCGTCAAATTCCAGGTCTTCCCAGGCATTTCGACCGTCTATGACGGCATGCCCTTCCTCGACAGGATGAAGGCGATAGCGTTGCCCTGCACCGCTCTGACCCTCGGCATTCTTGCACATATGATGCGCATGACGCGCGCCGCGATCCTCAACGTAATGCAGTCGGCTTACATCGAGACTGCCGAATTGAAAGGCCTGACGGCGTTCGAAGTCATCCGCAAGCACGCTTTACCCAATGCCCTTGCCCCGATCATCAATGTCGTGATCCTCAACCTCGCCTACCTCGTGGTCGGCGTCGTGGTCGTCGAGGTGATCTTCGTCTATCCGGGCATGGGCCAGTATCTGGTCGACCATGTCGCCATGCGCGACGTGCCGGTCGTCCAGGCCATCGGACTGATCTTCGCCGCCGTCTATATCTTTCTCAACGTCGTGGCCGACGTGGCGTCCATTCTCGCCAATCCGCGCCTCAGGCATCCGAGGTAAGGAGCGCCATGCTAAGACGTATTCCCATCGGCGCGCGGGTCGGCCTTACTATCACCACCCTCTTCTTCCTCGTGGCGATCTTTGCACAGGGGATCGCGCCCCACGGCCTCGGCGATATCGTCGGCGGCGTCTGGGAGCCGATGTCGGCGAAATTCCTGTTCGGCACGGACAATCTTGGCCGCGACCTGCTCTCGCGCATGATTTATGGTGCCCAGACAACCATCTTCATCGCTGTCCTCGCGACCGCACTCTCCTTTTCAATGGGCGCGATCCTCGGATTCACCGCCGCGGTGATCGGCGGTTGGTTCGATATGTTGATGTCCCGTTTCGTCGACCTACTGATGGCGATCCCGACACTCATTCTCGGGCTCGTGGTGCTCTCGGTCCTGCCTTCGACGCTCATCACGCTGATCCTGGTCATGGGCATCCTCGATGCGACCCGCGTCTACCGCCTCTCACGCGCGGTCGCATCGGACTTGAACGTCATGGATTTCGTCGAGGCCGCCAAGCTGCGCGGAGAAGGCAAGTGGTGGGTGATCTTCGCCGAGATTCTGCCCAATGCGCTCTCGCCGCTGGTCTCGGAACTCGGGCTGCGCTTCATCTATGCGGTGCTCTTCCTCTCCGCTCTTTCGTTCCTTGGCCTTGGCGTGCAGCCGCCGGCGGCGGACTGGGGCGGAATGGTAAAGGAGAACAAGGATGGCATTGTCTTCGGCATCCTGGCGGCGCTTGTCCCGGCCGCGGCGATTGCCGCGCTGGCCATCTCCGTCAACCTGGTCGCCGACTGGATCCTGAATCGCACCACCGATCTCAAGGGAGGGCGCGGCAATGGCTGATGTTCTGCTCGATATCCGCAATCTCCGCATCGAGGCTACCACCTATCCGCGCGGCCAAAAGCCGACGACGATCGCCATCGTCGATGACGTCTCGCTGACGCTCGAGAAAGGCAAGGTGCTCGGCCTGATCGGTGAATCCGGCGCCGGCAAATCAACCATTGGGCTGTCGCCGATGGGCTACGGTCGCGGCGGCGTCCGTATCACCGGCGGCGAAGTCATCCTCAACGGCCGCGACATACTCAAGCAGGGCAAGAACGGTATCCGCAAACTGCGCGGCCATGAGGTCTGCTACGTCGCGCAATCAGCCGCCGCGGCCTTGAATCCGGCGCAGCGGCTGATGGATCAGGTCGTCGAGACTTGTCTCAAGCACGGCTTAGCCAGCCGCGCCGAAGCCGAACGTCGGGCGGTGGCGCTGTTCCGCAAGCTCAGCCTTCCCGATCCGCAAAGTATCGGCCAACGATATCCGCACCAGGTTTCCGGCGGACAATTGCAACGCGTAATGACGGCGATGGCGCTCTGCCCCGAACCGGATCTGATCATCTTCGACGAGCCGACCACGGCGCTCGACGTGACGACCCAGATCGACGTGCTGATAGCCATCAAGCAAGCGATCCGCGCCACCGGCGTCGCGGCGCTCTACATCACTCACGACCTTGCTGTCGTGGCTCAGGTCGCCGACGACATTATGGTCCTGCGTTATGGCAAGATGGTCGAAAAGGGCACGACGCACGCCATCATCAAGGAGCCGAAGGAAACCTACACCCAGGCGCTTGTCTCGGTACATCAGATCGAGCACCGGGAAAAGCAGCCGACGCCGAAGCCGATCCTATCGGTGAAGAATGTCACGGCTGCTTATGGCCAGGGCGTAATCAAGGTGCTGAAGAACGTTTCCGTCGATATCCACCCGGGTCAGACGCTTGCCGTGGTCGGCGAATCCGGCTCCGGCAAGTCGACTCTGGCGCGCGCCATCACCGGCCTGCTGCCGCCGCAGCAGGGCGAAATCACCTTCGACGGACGCAAGCTTTCGAACCGGCTGGCCGACCGGTCAAAGGAAGACCTCCGCACGTTGCAGATGATCTACCAGATGGCGGATGTCGCGGTGAATCCGCGCCACACCGTCGGCACCATCATCGGTCGGCCGTTGACCTTCTATTTCGGAGTGACGGGGGCCGAGCGCGAGCGGCGCGTGCAAGAGCTCCTCGAAGAAATCGAGATGGGTACCGGCTTCCTCGACCGTTACCCGGCTGAGCTTTCGGGTGGGCAAAAGCAGCGCGTCTGCATCGCCCGCGCCCTTGCCGCCAAGCCGAAGCTAATCATCTGCGACGAGGTGACCTCAGCCCTCGATCCGCTGGTGGCCAACGGCATCCTGAAGCTGCTGCTAAAACTGCAGCAGATCGAGCAGGTGGCTTACCTGTTCATCACCCACGATCTCGCGACGGTGCGGTCGATCGCCGATTCCATCGCCGTCATGTATCGCGGCGAGGTCGTGCGCTATGGGGCGAAAAGCCAAGGGCTGGCGCCGCCGTTCGACGACTATACCGATCTCCTGCTGTCGTCGGTGCCGGAGATGGAAATCGGCTGGCTGGAGAAAGCGAGCGCCGGCCGCAAGATGGCGAGCGCTGGGAATTAGCAATATGAATCTTCGCAATTTCGTCCAGTTCAATGAAATTCCCTGCGCCGGTGTTCTCCCAGCACCCGCGCAACCTTGCCCGGCTTCGAGCCGGGCCTTTTTATTCGAATGCACTCGCGAAAATGGCAAGCCGGTTCGCGGCAGGGAGTTGCTTTGCTTGGCGGATCGAGCATGAATGGAACCGAGTTCGAAGACTCAAGTCTTCAACCAGGAGGCCGATGGCAATATTGTTGGTGGAGCGGCCTCGCTTGCCGCCAAGTCGCCTCCGAAAATTCGGCGGCTTGCGCCCAGAATCCGATGTCCAATCCCTCTCTCGCTTCAGTGATGTCGCAACCCTTCATCGGATGAAGACGTGAATACGTCTATCCGCCGGAGAGCCAAATCTCAAGGATTTCAGTAAAAATGGAAAATGATTGTCTCAGCCTTGATGAAATCGTCCGCCGTGTGGATGTGAAAGCCACAGAGTACTGCGCCTTAAGCGACCGCATCTGGGCAATGCCAGAATTAGCATTTGACGAGCATCGCTCGGTTGCCGAGCACATCGCCATGCTCGAGCGTGAAGGCTTTCGCATTAGTACGAATGTCGGCGGGATCGCTACGGCCTTCGTGGCCGAATTCGGCGACGGCAGCCCCATCATTGGCATCCTCGGCGAATATGATGCGCTTCCCGATCTTGCTCAAGTCTCGGGCGCAGCTGAACCCCGCGCGACCGAGGCTGGACCAGGTCATGGTTGCGGGCACAATCTTCTCGGTTCTGGCTCGGCGCTTGCGGCAGTTGCACTGAAAGATGCCCTCTCAGCTGAACGTATTGAAGGCACAGTGCGTTTTTACGGCTGCCCGGCGGAGGAAGCTGGAGGGGGTAAGGCCTTTATGGCTCGAGCTGGCGTGTTTAACGATCTTGATGCGGCCTTCTGCTGGCACCCAGCGGTGGTGAACGAGGTGCTGACCAAGTCCTCGAACGCTGCAAAGTGGGCACGTTTTTCATTTGCCGGCCGGGCGGCGCACGCGGCGGCGGATCCACATTTGGGACGCAGCGCGCTTGACGCAGTCGAGTTAATGAATGTTGGCGTCAATTACATGCGCGAGCACATACCCTCGAATGCTCGGGTTCACTATGCCATCATCAACGCCGGCGGCGAGTTCCCCAACGTAGTGCAGGCATATGCCGAGTCATCCTATTCTATTCGCTCTCCGAGCGTGCAAGACGCTGAGCGGGTGTTCGCGCGCGTGCAGAAGATTGCAGAAGGTGCTGCGCTCATGACCGAGACATCGGTAAAGGTGCAAATCACGGGCGGCTACTCCAACCTTTTGCCCAACAAAGCGCTGTATGATGTCATGTATGAAAACATGCGCCGTGTCGGTCCGCCCCCCTTTGACACCGCTGACTATGAGTTCGCCAAGGAGCTTCGCAAGAGGGCGCTGACGGACGAAGATGCGCTGGCAAGCGTCGTGGGGCGCGATGTTTCATTGAAGAATAAGATCCTCCACGATAGCCTGCTACCATTGGGTACAGACCAATTCGAGTTTGGCTCGACAGATGTGGGCGACGTCAGCTGGATCGTCCCCACTGCACAGTGTCAAACGGCCTGTTTTGCTATCGGAACGCCCTTCCACAGTTGGCAGCTCGTCACCCAAGGCGATTTGCCCGCGGCCCACAAGGGAATGATATTGGCTGCCAAGGTCATGGCTTCTACCGCGGCGGATTGCATACGAAATCCAGAGATCATCGTTCGCGCAAAAGCGGAGTTAAGGCAACAAACGGGCGGGCGCTCATATCTTTGCCCAATACCTGCGGACGTCACTCCCAGTGATCTGCGCTCCAAGGTGCGATAAAGCCGCGCTCTCTTCGCCCATTCCGGCCGATTATGCTTGGAGGACTGTCGGGCATTTCCGGTGTGGTTTCTCACCAGATAGCCTGATCGGCCCGCTGAGCGGCGGCCTTATCCCCTCTGGACCGCGCTGCCTGATCGCAGACGCGCCCTGCACTTCGGTCTTCGGTCAGGCGGGCAGTCTTGTGGGATTTGGCTCCGTACGTGAAGAGCGGGAGAGTTGGCCCGGCGCAGCTCCATCAGGGCCTCCTGCTCACCGACATCCGACCGGCTGGACCGAGTGTGCGCTGGGCGCTGCGACCGGTTCGCTGTGGAGAATTTTAGTAGCCCGCGATCGCTTTTGTCTCCAAGAACTCTTCCATCCCGAATCTTCCCCATTCACGGCCGTTTCCCGATCTCTTGTACCCACCGAATGGCGCGGCCCAGTCGGCAAACACCCCCTGGATGTTGACACTGCCCGCTCGCACCTGCCGAGCAACGTTGCGAGCACGCTCGATCGACCCGGACGTAACGTAGCCGGCAAGACCATAGGGCGTATCGTTAGCGATGCGTATCGCGTCCGCTTCGTCTTCGGCCCCCATCAGCACCAAAACAGGGCCGAAAATCTCTTCTTGCGCGATTGCCATATCGGACGTTACATCTGCGAAGATGGTTGGTCGAACGTAGTAGCCTTTATGAATTCCCTCTGGCAGCCCTGTGCCTCCTGCGACCAAGGTCGCGCCGTCCGCAAGCCCACTTTCAATCCACGCCTGAATTCTTTCCCACTGAGTCCGATTAACGACGGGTCCTAAAGTGGTGGCTACCGCTCGTGGATCCCCAACCCTTATCTCCTCCACAGCCATTTTCGCTATGCGCGCGGCCTCCCGCATCCTGTCTGCGGGGACAATCATTCGAGTGGGCGCGTCGCATGACTGGCCAGTATTCATCATCATGTAGGCGACACCGCCAGCAACAGCCTGTTCAAGGTCCGCATCATCCAGGATGATATTGGGCGATTTTCCGCCCAGCTCCTGGCTGACACGCTTGACCGTGGCGGCAGAGCGGACGGCCACGTCTATGCCCGCGCGCGTCGAACCGGTGAACGACATCATATCGATGTCAGGATGCTCGCTCATTGCGGCGCCGACCTCGGGGCCCAAGCCATTAACGAGGTTGAATACACCGCGGGGCACTCCAGCCTCGTGCAAAATCTCTGCGAAGATCAATGCGCAACTTGGCGTAAACTCGGAAGGCTTCAAGACCATTGTGCAGCCGGCCGCGAGCGCTGGCGCGACTTTGGCCCCGATCTGATTCATGGGCCAGTTCCAGGGCGTGATCATCCCCACCACACCAATTGGTTCTCGCACGACCAGCGCCGAGCCGATCGGTTCCTCGAATCTGTATTGCTCAAGCAGACTGCGTATGGTTTCAAAATGGGCCAAGCCTGCCGGAGCATGTTCTTTGTTTGCAAGCCCCAAAGGCGCGCCCATTTCGTCGGAAATGGATGCCGCAAGGTCTGCAATCCTTGAACGGTAGACATCGATAATTCTTCCCAGGAGTGCGAGTCGCTCGTCACGTGATGTGTTGGAAAAGTCCTTGAAGGACCGTTTGGCTGCGTCGACCGCCGCATCTACATCAGCCTTCGACCCGAGAGCTATTTCATACATGGCCTGTTCGTTGGCAGGATTCACCACGGCCATTCGGTTCGGCGATGCGGGCTCCGTCCATACGCCATCGATGTAGAATTTCATGCGCTGGATCATTTTCCGCTCCTGTGTTTGATCGAGTCCTGTAAAACAAAGGCTGTCTGCGATGGCGATTGATTTTAATTTGAAATATACCGCGTCGCTCTTTCTCGCGGCCGACCCGATCGCCTCTTACTAAAAAGTAACTGGATGTGGCACGTACGGCGCCTCGAGCAATTTGACCTCATCTTCCGACAGCTTCACGCCGATGGCCTCAAATGCGTCCTCGAGATGCTGTGGCTTCGTCACGCCGACAACGGGTGCAGTCACCACCGGCTTTGAAAGCAGCCACGCCAGGGCAAGCTGTGCATGAGGGAGGCCCCGTGTTTCCGATAGCGACGTAAGACGATCGACAACTATCTTGTCCACTTCCTGGGTTCGAGCGTAGATATCCGCGCCAATATCGTCAGTGCGCCCGCGAAGGGTATCTGGCTCGTCCTGCCAAGGGCGGGCGAGACGCCCGCGCGCAAGAGGGCCCCACGGTAGCACGCCGACGCCTTCGCTCTGGCACAGAGGGAGCATCTCGCGCTCCTCCTCGCGATAAAGTAGACTGTAGTGCGGCTGCATGGTGACAAAGCGGGTCCAAAAATGCTTGCCGGAGAGCTGAAGCGCTTTGCAAAACTGCCATGCTGCCATTGAAGATGCGCCGATATACCGAGCCTTGCCGGATTTGATAATGTCGTGCAATGCTTCGAGCGTCTCTTCGATCGGAGTAGCGTCGTCCCAGCGATGGATCTGGTAAAGATCGATATAATCAGTGTTGAGGCGCCGCAGGCTTGCGTCCACCTCCGACATGATCGCCTTGCGTGACAGGCCGCGTCCATTTGGATCGGCCCGCATCGGGTAATAGACCTTCGTTGCGATCACGACCTCGTCACGCCGCGAATAGTCACGCACAGCTCGGCCCAGCACCTCCTCGCTCGCGCCGTTGCCATAGCTGTTTGCGGTGTCGAAGAAGTTGATTCCGCCTTCGATCGCTTGCTTGATGATCGGTCGGCTTTGATCCTCGCTCAAACCCCAGCGACGCTCGGCCAGGCCGAAGCTCAAACAGCCAAGACAGATCCGAGAGACCTTGAGGCCGGTCCTTCCAACGTTGACGTAATCCACCCTCTCTCCCCCTAAGTTGGTCGATGCAAACCAAAAGCTGCAGAACCGCAGCGATGTCACAGACTTCCGATGGCACCTAGTTTGCGAGACACGATGCCGTCTGCCCAAGGCGCTGTGATAGCCACTCGAATACGTGCACGTGCACAATCTTCAGCGTGTGTTCGGTCCCGCTTGTGGCGGACGAGCACATTTGCTCACGGTACCGGAAGACGCACCAAAACCTGGCCGCCTTCCACCTTCGTCTCAAACACGGTGATTGGGCACTCAGCCGGGCCTTGAACCACTTCCCCGGAGGTGATCTCAAACTGCGCACCATGGAGAGGACACTCGATAAGAGTCCCCTCCAGCCAGCCGTCGGAAAGGAGAGCGAACGCGTGCGAGCACACGTTGTTGGTTGCATAGACTTTGTTGTCAATCAGATAGATAGCGACGCGGATATCGTTGATTTCGAACGGCGCTACGGTGTCCTCTTGGAGATCGGAAAGGGCGCAAAACGTTATCCATTCAGAATTTTGCGTCGTCGTTTCTTTGCTCATTTCTGCTGTTGTCACTGTTCACTCCGAGTGCCGTAATTAGCCAGCTGCAAGGTACAAATCGGACGGATCGACTTCCTCAGCCCGACTCATGATATCTTGCGATATGGGCCTGCCGGCCTTTGCGTCTCGGCGGAGCTGCATCATGTCACGACCAGGGTTCACGCCCACGGCACTGACGAAACGTCCGTGTTCATCGACTCCGATCTCCAGCCATCGTTCGCTCGCAACGTCCCCAATGCGATATAGGCCCGTCGCAAGTGCCGGCAGCCCGAATGACTGGATGGTCACGCCGCACTGATCGGACCAGAACCAGGGCAGGTCGTGATACTGGGCCTCCAGACCGCAGATAACTTGTGCTGCCACAACTGCCTGATCGCCGGCCACAGTCCAGCTCTCACTGCGTATCCGCCGGCCAAGCGAGGGGACAGGATAATTCGTCACCTCTCCGGCAGCATATATTCCCGGAACGGACGTTTCGCAGCGCGCATTCACAATGATCCCGTCCGCGGTGTCGATGCCCGCATCGGCGGCTATTTCCGCGTTAGGTCCAATCCCGATGCCAATAAGGACTGTGTCAGCAACGGCCGACCCGCCATCCCAGGTCAGAATGACCTCGCCCTTTGAGTTGTTCGACATGCGAAGATTTGCACAGTTCAGACGGACCTGACCACCTTCGCTCGTGTGACGCGTAGCGACCCATTCTGATAAAGACAGTGAGGCGCTGCGCGGCAGCAGTCGTGGCGCCAGCTCAAAGACCGTTGTTTGACAGCCCAAGCGGCGAGCGTTCGCCGACACCTCCAGTCCTATAAAGCCGCCACCGACGACTGCCAGCCGCTGGCCTGGCGCAAGAGCCGCACGTAAACGCAAAGCGTCCGATTCAGTGCGCAAATAATGAACTTGCGCTGGGTCCACATGGAAATTTTCCAACTGCCTGACCCGAGATCCCGTAGCGATCAAAAGTTTGTCGTAGTGTTCCGGATCGCCGTTATCGGTATGGACGAGGCGTCGAACGGGGTCGATGAGCGTGGCCTTCGTCCCATCTCGCAAAATGACGCGGTCTGAATAAAGCTCAGAGCCTTTCAGAGTCGGCCTCTTGCCCTCCAAGAGGAATTCCTTGGACAGTGGCGGCCTGTCGTAGGGTGTCCCGCTTTCGCTATGAATGAGGACCGTTCGCTGCTCAGGACGCAGCCCGGCGAGCGTTGTGGCAGCACGATGCCCTGCCAGTCCTCCTCCGATGATAACGACCGTTTCCATAAACTTTCCTCAGCACCTGGCAACTTTGAACGTTACCAACATGACGAAAGAAACCAAAAATCTGGAGATGCACCAGTGTCAAATTCCTGCAAATTCGTTCAGCACAGACGTCCCAGTTCCCAAAGCAAAACCTCGAAGCGCCTCTTCGGCAAAAACTGTGCTCCGTGGAATAGGTGGCTTTTGTGCATTTTCCCCGTGAGAAGGATCCATATTGTGCAAACGCCGGCTAAGGCGGTGCAGGAGGATCACCGCGAGGGATCGGACTACCACCCATTGTGCGTTTAAAGGTAAAACGGCCTTCTTGTGACAGAGACCGCAGGTGCCAGTTGCGATAGGAATTTCAGTCCTATGACCCATGGTCCCAAGACATCCTCTATGCGCCGTTACGAATCTGTCGTTGACCTCATCAAGCGTCGTATTGGCACAGGGACTCTCGGGGTCGGTGACCGCCTGCCTTCTGTTCGGCAGTTGAGCGAAGACACCGGGTATAGCCCGATGACAGTGCATCATGCATACGAGCTCCTGGAGGCTGAGGGGGTTTGCGAGGCCCGGCCCCGGTCGGGCTTCTATGTCGTCGGCGCGCCGGCACCAGTGACAGACCCAGAGGCAAATAGCCACGATGTCGGTGGCGAGGCGGTAAAAAATCTGCCTGAGGCTTTGCTCCATATTTGGTATTCAAATGAGCTTGGGGCATTCGGCAGCTTCTACCCAAGTCCGGACCTATTCGACCGCAACGACATAGACCGCCTGCTGCGCCAGCTCTTGCGCCAAGGCGAGACCCGGCTTGTTGGGTGCGATTCACCACAAGGCGACGTGCAGTTGCGCCACGAGATTTCGCGCCGCGCATCAAGGCGGGGAAGCGTCGTATCACACGGGGAAATCGTTGTCGGCAACACAGGCATGTCGTGCTTCGACATGTGCCTCAATGCATTTACCAAGCCAGGCGACGTCATCCTTGTCGAAAGTCCTTCTTATTTTCCTATGCTAGCCGGATTGAACCGCAAGAGCCTCTCCGTGGTGGAAATCTATTCCCACCCGCGCTCGGGCATCGATCCCGAACAATTCCTGCATCTTGTCCGTTCTAATTCGGTCCGCGTGGCACTGCTTATGGGGTCCCATCACTATCCCACAGGCGTGACCTACTCCGAGCAAACCATGCGCCGCGTTGTGGAAATCGCTCGCCAACACCAGGTGCTTATCCTCGAAAATGACATGTTCAGCGACCTGAATTACGATGGCAGCAGACAGCCTTCGTTTAAACAACACGATCCGTCCGATATCGTGGTGCAATTCGGGAGTTTCATGGTCTCGCTCCCGCCAGCGTATGGATTGGGTTGGATCATTGCCGGCACCCACACACGACGTTTGATGACTCACCAGTATACACATGGGCTGAACAGCGGGGATGGTATTGTCCAGCGAGCGATCGCCACGTTTCTGGCTACCCGCAGTCAGGATCGACATTTGAGGCGGCTGCGCTGCACACTTGCCGCGAGGATGCGACGCGGACTCGATTTGATCGCCGAACATTTTCCCAGTGAATGTGTTGTATCGCCTCCCGTCGGCGGATTCATGTGCTGGGTGCGTGGGCCAATCAGCTTCGATGCCACCAGTGCTTTGCTTCAAGCGGTAGAATCCGACTTCAGTTTTCTCCCAGGTCCTATCTTCTCGATCGAGGCCTCCTTCCGAAATTTCGTAGCGCTCAACTTCTCGTTCCCATGGACCGCGCAGAACGAAACCTATCTGGCGAAACTGGGTGAAATGATGCACAGGTCGGTCGGTCGGCAATGACCATCAGATCGAAAGGCTTGAGGCTGCGCAGTCTCGTGCATTCTCCGCCTGCTGAGGCGCTGATCAAGACGGCGCCGTTGTATCCGCCGTTACGGCTCTCGGCAATTGCCATCGCGCGCAAAAGCTCGTCCGCTGCCGCGACCTGCTCGGAATGCCGGCTTTTGAGCCGTCGAATAGCCGTTCGGCGACTTTCTATTACCCACATCGTCGGCGTGTTCCGATGGATATGCCGAAGGCGATGTCATTGAG
>NZ_JBSKBR010000044.1:0-18587 GCF_053714315.1 Mesorhizobium sp. PL10
AGGCGCCGGGCTTCGGTGATCGCCGCAAGGCCATGCTGGAAGACATCGCCATCCTCACCGGTGGCCAGGTCATCTCGGAAGACCTCGGCATCAAGCTCGAGAACGTCGGCCTCAACATGCTCGGCCGCGCCGAGAAGGTGTCGATCTCCAAGGAGAACACCACCATCGTCGACGGTGCCGGCAAGAAGGCCGAGATCCAGGGCCGCGTCGCCCAGATCAAGCAGCAGATCGAAGAGACCACCTCGGACTACGACAAGGAGAAGCTGCAGGAACGTCTTGCCAAGCTGGCAGGCGGCGTTGCCGTGATCCGCGTCGGTGGTGCGACGGAAGTCGAAGTCAAGGAAAAGAAGGACCGTGTTGACGATGCGCTGAACGCGACCCGCGCGGCCGTCGAAGAAGGCATCGTTCCCGGCGGCGGCGTCGCGCTTCTGCGCGCTTCGGCCAACATCAAGGCCAACGGCGTCAATGCCGACCAGGCTGCTGGCATCAACATCGTTCGTCGTGCGCTGCAGGCTCCGGCCCGCCAGATCGCCTCGAACGCCGGTGCGGAAGCATCGATCGTTGCCGGCAAGATCCTTGACAACGCGAGTGCGACCTTTGGCTACAACGCCCAGACCGGCGAATATGGCGACATGATCGCCATGGGTATCGTCGACCCGGTCAAGGTCGTTCGCACGGCTCTCCAGGACGCGGCCTCGGTTGCCGGCCTGCTGGTCACCACCGAAGCCATGATTGCCGAAGCTCCGAAGAAGGAGTCGGCTGGCGGCGGCATGCCGACCGGCATGCCCGGCGGCGGCATGGGCGGCATGGGCGGCATGGGCGGCATGGGTTTCTAGGGACGCGCACCTCGTCAATCTCGGAAGGGCGGCAGCGATGCCGCCCTTTTGCTTTTGCGGTTTTGTCGATGACGGCTAATGTGTCGTGGCGCTTCACGCGGGGACGCATTTGCCTTTAGCCAGGACCCGGTCCACTCGCGGAAACAACAGTTTGGCGCTGGAAATCGCTTTGTGATCCGGATGACCCACTTCAGCTCGTCAACTACAGTCGGAGCCCGGATCGGCGAAAGCTCACCGCTGTTCGGCTACGGCCTCGATAGCTTTCCAGCTATGCGTACTTGCCCGGCAGGCAACCGCATCCAGTGCGCGATCCCAAGCGCCGGTCTACACCTGCACCTTTCCGCTGCCCGATTTGCAGGCAGCGATCCATTGCATCGCGGAGTTTGGGTCTTCCAGAATCCCGGCCCGTTTCGCAAAGCCAAGAAAGGCGTTGTGGGCCGCGGCTATAGGCTTGTACCCATCGTGCGCGTCAAAGCACGCCCGAAGGGCGGTCTGATGGATCAAGTCTCTGCGATCTTCCGGCCAGTCATCGAGAAAATCGATTGCGTCCGCAAGGCCGGCAATCTCCTGTACGATAACGGTGGCACGCCTCACGAAGATGGGGCTGCCGAAAACTTCAGCGTTCATTCATTTCCTCCGACCTGCTGAACGGCTTACCTGTGTAAGAGGCCCGCGGATCGACGCCCCGGCGACCATCGCAGAGTGTGTTGTCACGGCGATGATGGTTCGATCGGGAAAAAGCCGCGTTCCGCCCGAGAGGGAAATCATGGATCTCGTAGAGTGCCGCCTTTTGCTGGGGGGCATCGGCGGACCCGCTCTTCCATCGAAAGTTCGGGTCCGTGTTGAGCAGCTTATTTGGGCCAGGCGTCAACGTGATCTCTCACCCACCCCGCGCCTGCGGCCTGAAATGGTGATCGATGAGCGTAGCGGGAGGTGTCGATTCCTTTTGCGGGTATCTCCGGCGTCTGACCAATCAGGCGGCCTTGAGACCCCTCAGCGCCTTCTCGAAGGCGTCCTTGATCGGGTTGGAGGCGTCAGTCACCGCTCTTTGGGTGAGCTCCTGGAATTCCTTGGATTGCTCGATGCCGATTTCGACGCGTTTGCGGAGGAAGGCAGTCTGCAACTCAAAAACTTCTGAGGGCGACTTCGCACCGACCAAGGCCTCGAGGTGCGAGAAGGCGGCTTCCGCGTTGGCGCGCAGTGCGGCGATCGTCTTCAGCGACAGCTCGTTGCTGACCGATTTCGCGGTTTCGGCGGTTGACTCGAGCGCCCTATGAGCGTCTTCGGCGCCGGATTGTAATCTGGCAAGAGCTTCTTTCGACGGCTCGACGCTCTTTTCGGCAACGGCGCGAAATTGATCGGTGGCCTTGCCAGGAACGGTTGCCGGAGATTCAACTGTTTCGGTGTTTTCGCTGAACTTGTCGGTGGTGGTCTTGGACATTTCTTAGCCTCCTGCCTGAAGATGTTTTCTTCCCCCGCGCCCAGCATACTGCGCTCCATACGTGACAGCTGTATGTGCGTTGCAAAAATACCTGCCATCCATGCGTTGCGAGCTTCGCATGAGTGTTAGCGCTGCCCTTGGTATTGTGAGTTTTGCTCCGAGCCCGCGCCAGTTGGCCCCGCCTCTCAACCTCTCAAATGGCGCTCCATGAGCGCAGCGGGAGGTCGGTCCGTTCTATGGGCCGATTTGCACCTGTCTCCGGTCGTCTGACCCATCACCGGCCTTGAGATCCCGCAGCGCCTTCTCGAAGGCGTCCTTGACCGGCTTGGAAACGCCCGTCACCGTCTTTCGTGAGCTCCTGGACTAGAATTCCTTGGTTTGCTCGACACACCCCCATTTCGACGCGCTAGCGGAAATACCGGCGATACAAAGGATCCGATCGGAGTTCCGAACCTCCGTTCGATCCCCGCTTGAATTTTTCTAGACGAGCAGGCCTTCCTCTCTGGCGGCAGCCTTGAAGGCGATGCGGGCATCCTCAGGAGTCAGTTCTCCAGCCATGGCGGCCAGACAGACGCACACCGCCTTGTTCCACTTAGGGCCGTGACGGGTCCACTGGAGAAGCTGGTCGGCGGCATCTTCGACGCTGCTGCACTCGTGCCGGACGCCTGGGATGCTGGTTCTTATGGCGATGGAGGGTGAGAACTCGTGACGGGACATAATCGGCATCATTCATGGAGGTCGAAGATGACGAATGCACCGAGGAATATGGCCTCGAAGAGGATGAGTTCGGTAAGCTGACGATCCGTCTCGTCCAGGTCAGGGGCGTGTTCCCGAACTGTTGCGATGGTTGCCTTGATGGAGACCGTTTCGCCCGGCTGCACGGCTCGGAGCGCCCATCGGACGAGCTCCTTGGCGCTGCCAGTGGCCTTGTGGTCCCCGTCCATCAGCCCCACTCCAGGCCAGAATCTGCACAGCCAACGTTTGGAGCAGCGACGAAAAGCAACGTATCAATCCATCCTGAAATTAGGGCCCGTGAAGAATCTCTGCGGATCTCACCGCATCGGTGGTTGGCGGGCAGAATTCCATGCTCATGCGATCGTCACGTTCGCAACCATGGATTTGTCCATTTCGCATAGGTGCTGATCGTGCGTCAGATAGTTGATCCCCCACATGCCATCTCCCCAAACAGCATAAAACATCCTCGCTTCAACGGCTCGATCTGGCTTTGCCAATGCGAACCGTTGCTGCCAGGCAGGATGCGTGCCCCGGCACGTGAACGACCTTCTCGCCATCTTCCTTGACGAACTCCGCTACCGGATTGTCGAGCAGCGCCAGCACCGCTTCCGACGGCCGGCAAAGCCGTGTGCCCTTTGGCGTCTCGATGATCGGCCGGTTGATCAGAACCGGATGGGCGGGCATGAAATCGATCAGCTCGTCTTCGCTCCATTTCGGATCGGCGAGGCCAAGTTCCGCGTAAGGCGTTCCCTTCTCCCGCAAAAGCTCGCGCGGGGGTGATGCCCATCGCCGAGATCAGTTCCAGCAGCCGCTCGACCCGGCAACCACCAGCAATCGCAGCAGCCTGAGCCGGGTTTCCTGCGACAGTGCGCCAAAGGCGATTACGGCTTGAGCTTCATCCATGTTTCAATAATCCTTGAAATATTGAATAGCCGCCATGCTTTCTCCTGACAACCGGAAAAATCGCCCTGGCGATAGATCCGTCCGACCTGCCATTGGCAATCTGCTCGACGCGCTGGCCGACCACAGGACAAGCCGCTGGTGTTTCGCTATGACGGCCGACCGGCAAAAGCCGGGCTACCACCGTGACGGAGGTCAAGGCGGGGCAGTTCTCGGCGCTGGATTGCGGCGCCAACCCGAAAGTCTGGTCGGAAATCTTGTCCAGCTTGATACGTGGACGAAAGCCGCGCAACCAGGGCGAGACATGGACCGCGTTCTCGAACTTCTGCAAGCCGCCGGTCTCAGCAAGCATCATCAAGCGCTCTACTCGCAGCGCATGATCGAGGTCTTGTCGCAGCTCTATGTGGTGGCTGCCAGTGTCGCTTGACAGCCGTTAGGATCGCTTGCACGTATTGCCGGATTGTGCGCTTGTCGAAGCCGCCAAGGTGACGAGTAACCAATGAAACGGATGGGAAAGGCGCCTTTCGTGCCGACCGAAATTCATATCGGGACGGTCACGGACGAGAGCGGCGTTGTCGGCATCCTCACAATCCAGACGACAGAGGGCCGCTTAGATGTTGCGCTCGACCGTCAGGCCGCAGACGCCATCGTTAACGCCATCAATAAAATCCGGTCAAGACTGGGAACCGGACCGTAGGGTCCCGTTCGGCATTCCTGATCGGCGAGACGTTTCGATGCCAGCGTCCGTGACGCGGCTCTCCCCATCGTGCCGACTGGCACGATGATTCCTACCGTCGCGCGGCTGTCACACATCGCACCTAAACGAAAATCGAGGCGTCCCGTGACTGACAGTTCGGGACGCCTCGACAGTTCGTTGGGGGTGTCGAAATGCTAGACAGCAACCTGTCGGGTCGCTGTATCTGTTGCTGCTGCCATTTCCGCTTGTCGCTGTAGCCGTTCAACAATCGGCCGCAGCTAGGGAGGGGAGCGCAGGGCGCGCAAGACAGATACATGACCAGATTTCAAAATCCGACGGATGGGATTTCTCAGGAGGCCTTGGCAGGCCTTGTGGCGGAAGCCGTGCAGCAGGCTCTGATCCAGCACGGCATCGTTCTTGATACACAGACCCTGGTTTGAGCCAGCGCTATTGCCGGCAGCGTCGCCGCCGCCGTTCCCTTCCTTCCAAGGGCGAATGCACTGCGCTTGCCTCCGAGTTCTTCCGCGCAGTGGCGGACCTCGCGCACGGCGGCTTGGCAAGTGCCAACAGCGCGGATGAAAGCCTGATGCCGGCAACCGCAGCACCTTCACCGCTGCAGCCGGCCAACGATCAACGATCTGCAATCGGTGCTGATTGAGGATTGGGCGGGCGAGGTCGCCGGATCGACCTATCTGGAAGACAATTTTCGCATACCGCGCTCGACGCTGCATCGCTGGCAAAGGCGCAATGAGGTTGTCGCCCTGCGCAAGGGTGGCCGCA
Organism: Mesorhizobium sp. PL10; assembly: GCF_053714315.1. Classification (NCBI taxonomy): domain Bacteria; kingdom Pseudomonadati; phylum Pseudomonadota; class Alphaproteobacteria; order Hyphomicrobiales; family Phyllobacteriaceae; genus Mesorhizobium; species Mesorhizobium sp. PL10. Next base: position 5,390 of record NZ_JBSKBR010000044.1, read on the forward strand.
AGCATGTCTTCCCGCTCGCCCAGTTCGTTGACGGCAGGCCGGCATCGGGGATTAGCGAAGTGCTGGCCCTCGGTACATTATTGATGGGATGGACGCCCCCGGCCGCCACCGTGGCATAATCGCTTTGCCAATAATGTACCGGTGCCAGCATGCGGCTCGCCGGCCGGGCCGAGGACGAGGCCGCCTTGCGTGACGCCTGAGACCTGCCCCGGCCGGCGCCGACCCCGGCCCCGTCGGCGCCATCCTGGGTGCCTGGCGACAGTTGTCCATGCAGCCGCCCGCCCTGATCGGCTCGAAAAGATCGTCGAGCAGCTCGGGCTGCGCTGGGACGGCGCGGCGCTCGCCAATCTCTGCACGCAGATCAAAAATGTGCGGCATCGCGGCGCCCGGCGCCGTTCGCCGCCGCGGCGATTGCCGTTCACGTTGTCACTGTTCACCTCCCCGATGCCGAGCTTTTCGCGTGGTCTCGCCGACTTGGTGCTGGCGCAAAGCCTGCGCTGGCCGCGGCCCCTGCCGCTGCAAAGCGTCGCACAGCCACCTTACGAGTCCGCAACAGGGCCGAATTCGCCGCGGTCGCCGATACAATCGGCGAAGACCCAGGGCTCTTCGTCGGCGAGACTGAAGAACTTCTCGAACAAGCGGCCCGAGCCGTTGGTGAGGGTGTCGGGGAACTTCACTTTCTGCAAGATAGCGGCGAGGCAGGGCTCCGTCATTGGCGCCGGGATACCCAGAGCGATCCTGACCTGGAGGGGAACGAGGGCAAACAGGATCAGATCATGAACTTGCCGATCGAAAACGGCTTTGGCGAACCCGTCGATCGTGCCAGGTCTGTCGAAGTCCCGAAGGGTCATCGGCATGGAATGCTGCGCACGCCACTTCTCCCACCAGCGACTTTCCCTGGGAAAACCGGCGGTTACAAAAGTCGCCAGGGGATCGGCCTCAATCTTGCGGCGCGACGGGTAAGCGACAGCGTCGGGCACCCGTATCCTGGTGGCGCCGAGCGTCTTTCCGTGAATGTAGAGCCGGGACGTTTCAGCATGGATCTCGTCGCCATGCGCATCGAATTCGCGCCGGTGGCCGCCCCATTTCAGATAGCTGGCAAGCCCGAGTCCGGCGACCTTGTCGTCGACGATGACCTCGTCAATTTCATCCACAAACAGGCTCGCTACCGCATCGTCGGCCAGATCGCAGCAGGATTGGTAACCTGGGTACGTTTCCAAGAAGATCCTGGGCGCCCGAGCGACGCCTTCGACCAAACTTTGGGGAGCGTATTGGGCCGCGGCTTTCATCGCAGCGATGTAGCCGCTGCCATAGTCTGTATCGGCATCGGCTTGCAGGATCAAAAGTTGCTCATCGGGAATGCCATGCTCATCGGCGAAGGCTTTGGCCAGCATGACGCCATGGTGTCTGGGCGGAACGTAGCCACGATCATGCGTTTGACCCAGGATGATGGGTTGAACGCTGTTTTCTTGGATTTCCTTCATGACGGCGGTCGTGCTGTCGGTCGAGCCATTATCGACAAGTATCAAAATGGTGTCAGGAGGCGTGGCTCCGCCACTAAAGCCAAGGGAACGCGCGCTATCAGCCAAAGTGGCTTGTTCATTGAGGCAAGGGACGACGACAGCTGTGTACATGAAAGCCTCGGGTCAAAAGACTTTGCGCAGCATGCGCACGACTATGGTGCGATCGGTCAAGTACATCGGTGGCCAGGCGCAGCGATGCCGAACAATGAGGCGCGCACGGGATATGGCTTATAAGCGCGCGGCCCGAGGAATATCCTGCGATCGACGTGCAGGCAAAGAGTCCGATCTGCCGCCGCCGCGACAGCTGCTTTGACCATGCGTCGAGTTGGCTTTCGCCAGTCCGCCTGGCGGCTCGGATGCAACAGCGCGGGTAACCGAGCCATTGGCCAAGCCAAGCCGTGTGCGCGCCCGGCGATTGGTCGATTGACAGAATGCGTCGCACCAGCAGCGGTCGCTTCGAGAAGACGACGAAATTGTCTCGGTCGCGGCAGAAATACAGGCCCCTTTGCCGAGCCCATCGACCCAGTTCGGTATCGCTTAGCGAACTCTGGATTTCGGTTCTGAAGGCTTCTCGCAACCCAAGTGCTGCAAGGCGCAGGTCGACCATTGCAGACGGCTTCAGCCAACTGGGGCAAAGCCTGTTCAATGGCGTCGCCAGACCATCAGGAGCTGTATCATTGACGGTCTTGTGTCGTCCTTGAATCCCGCTTCCTCGGCCGCCCTGCGGGAGGCATGGTTCGACTTGCGAATATGCGCGTAGATCACATCATATTGGCTGGTTTCACAGGCTTTTCTGTAAGCAAATCTGCCGATGCGGCGTCCCTGGTTTTTGGCGTTGAGGTAAATCTGTATCGATGCGTGGCGGCCCACGGGATCCTCGTCAATGAAGTTGATGAAGATGACGCCGGCCCGTTTGCCCTCCACCTCAATCCTCCAGGCTTCGCCGCCTGGTCCTGCGCCGCGCCCGACTGTTCCCTCGGTCGGAACCAGGAAAACCTGGTCGGCGTGAACAAAGGCAGAGCTTGGCTGGACGCGCACCGGCTTGGGTTTTGGGGTTGGGCGTGTCGGCTTACGGCGACGAGGGCCGCTGGTGGATCTAGCGCTCATAGATGCGCTCCAGCCCGGCCAGCAATCGATCCGATGCCTGTTGCCAATATTCGGCCGGGAAAAACCCGGGTGAAAAGGCAATCACAGTATCGGCCAGATGCGCGCCGAGATCGGCGTTGGCAAGTGCGGCGGTGACGATGTCGATCTGTGCAAGGATGTGATCGAGCGAGGGATCGAGGCGGTTGACCCGGCTCTGCCAATCCGTATCGCCGTCGTAGCGGTTGTTGAAATAGTCCATGTCGATATGCAACAGCGTCGGCCGGGTTGGCAGATCCTTCAGCCAATCGCCGATATCGCAGGAAATACGGTACCGGCCTGGCCCGGTGTGCCTCGTGGTTGGCGTCAGGGTTACCGCTGGCCGGACTTTGCTAGGGTCAAGAAGATCGTCTTTCTGCGTAACCAGATCGATGGAGTAGTCTTGCGTGGAACGGACTTTGGGGGGCTGACAGAGCTGTCTGACCTCGGCATTGCGAAACGCATGTAAAAACGGGGTCATGAAACTGCCCATGCCGATCGCGCCGCTTTCTATAGCGTCGCGCACGCCCCAGGGCTCGTGAAGTCGGCAAAAAGCGTTCGTTATTGGGTCTCTCCACCTGCCATTTTCCTCAAACAGGCGTGGGCTCGCCAAGTCCCGGTGGTCGTCAACATGAAGAATGAGAATATGATCATCCGGGCTGGCCGCGGATGAACGGGCCCATTCGCTCCAACTGTAGAGTGTCCAGGTGTCGTAGAGCACGCTTTCCACGTGGCCCTTGGATCTTCGGGCCGCTGCCATGTTTGGCAGGCTGACGCCGTTGCCCCACCAAGCCAGACCTTCGGGAAGCCGTGTGTCGACATGACGATCGAGGCCGTCTGGCCAAGCCAGCGTCAGTTGCCAGCCTGCCTCGCCAAGCGCAGCGGCAGCATCCTTGTCGCAAAAATAATCGCGCAAAACAGCGTGCCGCATCGACGGGGAGCCGGGCAGGCGGTCGACCGGGACGGTTAGGGCGTTCACGCAGCTTCCAGCGCTGATTCCGAGGCGCTTTTGAGAACCTCGGTCAGGCGGCGCCCGGTGTCGGTCAGCGGGCAGCTCAACAGCGTCGCAAAGGCTTCGGACAGGTGTTCGTCAGTATCCCTGATTTGATTGACAGCGCGATTGTGCAGACGCGACGGCCCGTTTGAGCGTACGAACTCCCAGAACCGGCGCAGCTCGACAAAGACAAACACGGCGTGGAGCAGCCCCGACGGCGGCCGCAGATCCTCACGCCACGGCGACACCACGCGCATATCGGTGGGTTCCACCGTCGGAGCGAGTCGTTCTAGGAGATAAAGCTTCTGATGGCGATGCTCGTGGATCAGGGAATCCGCCAGATCATAGGGGTCGATCAGCCGGTCGCCTTGCCAAACCGACACATAAAGCGCTCCGGGCACCGTATTGTCGCTGAACGACACAATCTTCTCGGGATGGGCAGAGGGATCACGCACGAACTGGATCGCGCGACACGCCAGTCGAATCTCGGCCGCCAAGGCCGGCCGCCAGCTCTCGACTATCCGCAACGCTTCCTCGACGACCGGCCGGGCGGCTGCAGCTGCGTCTTCCACCTCGAAGTAGATGGCCTCGCCGAACGGTTTTCGCAGCCATGGGTCTTCGCGGGCAACGGCCAAAGCAGCCAAATCTTCGTTTGACCGGCCAAGCAGGTCCGAGAGGTAATCCGCGTCCGCCGACAAGGGGTGGCCGTCGACCGTATGAATGAGGCGCCCGACGGATTGTGCCGCAACGGTCCGCTGCCAAGCGACAGCGCCCGGTTGCTGGCAAAGTTCGGCCGTCCGGTCTGGCGCCGTTTTGCTCAGCTTGGACATTGTCTCGAACTCGCCGCCCGCCAGCAAGCTTGTCGCGTCAAGGAATTCGCCCTGCAAGGCATCGCGCGATGCGCTGCACAGCAGCGCCATCTCCGTCGTCCCGAGTTCAGCCAATTCATAGTGCTCGAACCGGAAGTCGTCGGGTAAGGTCTGCGCGGGCCGGCCCGCATGGTCGAGCAACCGTTCAACGCGTCTGTGTATATGGGCGACAAGAGCCGTCATCTCGCCGCAGTAGACCGTCGGATTGCCGAACCCGTTGGTGTCGTAACGGTGCGGAAGCGAGCCGCCGCCACAAATATCGACGATGGCGCATTCCTGACAGGTTACACTGAGGCCAGGCTTGCTCAAAAGCTGACGGTGGACGTTGATGTGATGCGAGCCGGCGATCGTTGCAATATCGGTATCTGCGACAGTGCCGCCGATCTTTGTTGCGCCGTCGCGTGTCACTTTGAGGACGTCGAGGTCGTGATAGCTGCCGTCGGTCTCGATACTGATTAGACTGACATCCCCCAATCCAAAGGCGTCGGTGGTTGACGGCAGTCCGGCCACTGCGTCGAGCAGTGCTTCGAACGTTCTGAGTGACAAATGGGGGTAGTGGTCGAGCCAAGTATCGAAGGCGCGGCAAAGCCAGGTTTCATAAAGATCGGGTTGGTCGCTGCGCCCAGCGGGCTGGCGCAGATGGTGTGCATCGGGCAGGAGGAAATCGAGCTTGGGAACCGAATGCGCGGCAAAAAACTCCAGCAGATCTTCCGGAGGAGTCGTGGGATCGATGACGGCGATGACACCCGCAAAGATCTTGGGGTGCGATTTCAACCTTTCAAGCGCCTGCTCGACCCGCCCGAAGCTCGAGCGCCCTTTCTTGGAGTTGCGGTGCTTGTCGTGGGCGGATTTGGGACCATCGAGGCTGAGCGAAATGCTGATGTCAGCTTTCTCAAACGCAAGCAGCGCTGCTTCGTCCAACAGCAAGCCATTGGTCTGCAGGCCGATGTCGACCGCGGCCCGCGTTGCAGCCCTGATCCGATCGGCGAACGCTACCAACGTCTCCACCCCGGCAAGCAACGGTTCTCCGCCGTGAAAGATGACCGTACAGCGCTTTATTTGTTCCTGAGCCAAATATGTCGCCAGCCTTTGTGCAAAAGCATCACGATCACCCGCCGACAGCAATTTTGGCATAGATCGCCAAGATTGGTCGGCATGGTGATAGACGTAACAATAATCGCAATCGAGGTTGCAGCGCGAGGCGACCTTGACCAGGAAAGATGTAATCCGTGGGGGTGCCTCGCTGACTGTCATGAACGGCTGTGACGGTGGTGCATTCTGTCATAGCTCGTGATGACGTCGCTCGGCTCGACCTGCGACAGCACGCGACCCTGCAACCGCTGCAATGCCGGGTTGGCCAGCCGGCCCTTCAAAAGAGCGGCCCGCACGCCCTGATTCGCAACTGCGGAGGGGGCAGAAGCCCTCTGCTGATTTGAGTTTGACATATAAAGCTCCATTTTGTGACGCGCCGACTATAGCACGCCGGAACCCGGGCGCTACTAGATTTGAAAGCGCTGGCATTGACTGTTTACACGCATCGCTTTGCCGGCCGCGAGACGAACGACAGTTGAGTAATAATCTAAAAAACCTCTTGTCAGGAATGGTTATCGCCACGATGGAAAATGTGCCAAAAATCCTTATGCCCCAAAGCATGTCTGAAATTTAATACGGAAGAGCTACGGATAGATTTCTGATATAGAGGCGCTACGTCCTGCATCGGCAATTTAAACCTTATCGATTTCCGTAAAAAGCGATGTTATCTTCGGCTACTTCATCCCCAGAAAGCTATCCGCGCTTGCAAGACATTGCGAAAAAATTTTGTATAAGTCGTCGATAAATATCGCGCTAAGCCGAGGTGATGCCCAGGATGGATTTCTCGGTCGAGCATGCGGGTGGCCCTGTCCCCGTGGACATAAAGGATCTCACTTTCCAGCTAAAAGTCGCCAAGTCCGGCCACAAGAGCGGTTTGGACGAACGCGGGTCGGGCGCTGTGTTTTTGATCGGGGCCGACTGCTCGCAGTCGGCCGGCATCCCGATGGCCAGCCAGATTGCTCGTGAACTGACGCTGGAACTCGCATCGCTTAAAGGCGCACCCGCTCACGCCATGCAAGATAGTGAGGGCGCGCTTATTTGGACGAGCGGCAGCATCTGTCCAATCTCGCCACGCAGCTGCCAGGCTTCGACGTCAACAAGCCTGTTTGGGGCAGGCTGTACGCTTATCTTTTTGAGCAGTTCTTCCGATCGGACAATGAACAGCGCGCCATTATCAAGGACGCCATCGACAGGGGTCATGGCAAGATAAACTGGGCCATATCTGCATCGGTGAAATCGTCCGCCGCAACTACGCCCACACCGTGATGACCACCAATTTTGATCAGCTTGTGCTGCAGGGAATAATTCTCGCGGGCGTGATCCCGGTCGTGGCGGACGGCCTGTCGGCGCTCAGCCGGGTGGCCTCGCGTCCCGACTACCGGCAGTTCATCCATCTGCATGGCTCGATGCATACTTACGAGTTGCGCAACAGCGTCAGTGCGGTCAATGCCACGCAGGAGGCGTTGTCCATGCAAGGCACGATCTTCGGGCTGAAAGATGCAGGGCTGCTCGTCGTTGTGGGCTATTCCGGCAGCGAGGACGGCGGTGTCATCACCCTGTTGGAAAAGTCATTCGCGGCCTTCCCCAACCTTCAGGTTTTCTGGGTTCTCTATGAAGAGTCGACCGACGCGCTCAATACGCGTGTGCGCACGATGTTGACCGGCCGCAACAAGTTCGTGATCCTGAACCAGGATGCGGACAGGTTCTTCGCTCAGTTGTTGCGTGAACTGGGATTCGGGGCGCCCGAGTGGATGGAAAACCCTCTGTCGATTCTCGATGCCATCAACGAAAAGATTGTCGATCCCAAAGAGCCAATCATCTCCGATGCAACAAAGGACTTCCGTGCCAAGCTCGATCGGTATCGCAAAGCGCCCAGCGCCAGCGCGGACGACATTATCCTTGAACGCGCCAGGTTCGACAGCCCTCGGCGGCAGAGACAATATCGTTATCGAGGAGGTCTCGCAGGAGATGGCTGCGGCTGATCCTGCGGCAGCAAGATTGCGTGCAGTCAGTCTTGGCCGGTTGGGAAGCGTTGATAAGGCGGCCAATCTCCTGGAGGCCAGTGTGGAGGCTTGGGACGCATTCTTTCGAGCCGGCGGGACCGATGACGGCAAGGCACGACGCGCTCTCGCGCAAACCCTTCTCGACCTTGCCGAGGCGCCAGGCGTTCCGGCTGGCCATGGAGGCGTTCCGGACTGCGACAGACGAGATCAGCCCAAACATGGCGCGATACGACTGGATCGAGTCGGCGCTCGGCTTTGCGGAATCTGTCGCCGAACAGGGGGAAGAGGGGGCTGCCGAGCACGATCTGACAGCCGCAATCGAAATCCTGGACAAGGTGCTCACAGTGCTCACGGGCGGCCCTCAGTCGCGTCAAAGACTCTCGGCCGAGGAGCGCCTAGGCATTCTCCTGACCATGCGGGCGCGACGCTTGAGTTCGGAGGCCGATTACCGGAAGGCGATCGCCGATCTTGAGGAAGTGGCGCACCGGTCGGTCGTGGCCGAATCCTGGGCAGTAGGCGTCGTAAGGAATCTTGCTGTGGCGTGCTGTGCGCGGGCCTCGGTTGCGCATCTGCGCGTGCGGAAAGAAGGCATGCAGACGGCGCTGTATCGCTTTGCCTTCCCCCAAGGAGAGGCCGAGGTCGTCGAGACCCCCTCCATCTACAATCCGTTCGACGACTGCGATTTGCCGGCGTTGCGGAAGGCCATCGACCCCGACAAGCTCGACCCAGACGTTCATCCTTAGTTGCGTTGTCATCGAGTGCGCCTTCCAAAAAGCCCTCGATTACCCGAAAGTTCTTACCCCACCTTTTTCCCGCTCCCTCCGGCGACTTGCCGAAGTGGCGGGCGAACAACGCCACCTGTTGTAGATACGAGAGTTGGGTGTTGAGCGCGAGGTTGCGGCGCAGCACCTCATTGCCGCTCCGCGACCGCGGAGCGGGTTAGTCCAAATCGACTCATGTGCAGTGCGCAAAGATGTGGAGCCGCCCCACTACGAGCCTTATTTTGCGCGGCCTTTGGCGCGTTGAGCATCGGACAACTCCACATAATATTAGAGGCGGCGCAGCCAACCGGCGATATCCTCACGCCGACCGGTGATATCCTCACCCCGTGAGACGAAGGCTCCGCCCTTCGGTGGGGCCAGCATCTCTGGGAAGACCTGGGCGAGAGCCTGCCGCTTCAGATCAATGTCAGCGCGTGCATATCGCATGGTGGTGTTGAGGCTGGCATGCCCGAGCCATTGGCTGATCGTGGCGAAGTCGACACCTTGAGCAGATGGATTGCCGTGGTGTGCCGCCTATGTCGATGAAGACATAGGCGGCACACCTGTGCCATCCACACGCTTCAGGCGACCGGCGACATTAGGCGGGTGGCGCTTTGGCTCGGCCACAGCGGCATCGTCAGCACCGAAATCTATCTGCGGATCGATCCCCGGCCGAGAAGCTCGACATCCTCGATGCAGGCGCCGCGGGCCGGCTCGCCGTCGCAACATAATCTCCGGCTCGACATAGTCCGGACTTCCCGATCCCCTGTCCCCGGTCGATCGATCCGCTCTGCCAGAGCGTCGGCGCAAGACCGGGCGGCACAGTCGCAAATTCCCAACAAACGCATCTGACTTTCGTCAGCTGCGAGCTCGGGTTCGCCCGCGCCGAGCCGTACATGGACAATCAATGAGGCCATCACTCTCGATTCTTGTCAGTTGCTCGTAAGGTTGGCCTTGTAATCTAAGCAACCGCGAAATTCGCAGCCAGCTGCCGCGATTTGCGAGCCTGCATCCGACGTAGGGGAGGATAGTTAGAACCATGGTCCCGCCGGACGTCACACCGCATACATCAGCCGCACCAGATGGACCAAGCGGCCGTTTGACCGACGCAGCAAATCCGCGTGCCTTCACAAGCTGGTGCAGATCCTCCCGCCGTGTTGTCTCTGCCGAGCATGCAAGGCGGCTCGATAGGCCAGCCCAGCAGCCAGACATAGAGAGCCACCAAAAGGGAAAGGGAGCATGACTAAGGTCGCTATAAACCGCCGCCAGGCAATTGTTGGTCTGGGCATAGCGGGTGCTTTGAACGTCTCTGGCCGGCTCACCTATGCCGCCACTAAGATAAACCTTGGCGTAATGCGTCTCGCCAGCCATGCGCCCAGTTTCATCGCCTTCGAGCGGGGCTATTACAAGGACGAAGGGCAGGACGTCGAATTAGAGTTCTTCGAGGCCGCTCAGCCTATGGCCGTGGCGATTGCCTCGGGTGATGCCGATTATGCCGTCACCGCGATGAGCGGCGGACTCGTGAGCCTCGCCAAAAAACACGCAATCAAGGTGATCGGCGGCGCACTGACTGAGGAGAAGGGTCTCGTCGGCGCTATCATCCTGGCCTCCGAAACAGCCTACCAGGGCGGCCTAACCACGCCGAAGGACCTGAGCGGCAAGAGTTTTGGTATCACCACAGCCGGCTCCTCCTTTCACTACATGTGCCACAAGATCGCCGAAGCGAACGGCATCCCAATGTCGCACATCACGTTGCGCCGGCTTCAGAAGGTCGGCGCAATCATCGGTGCGCTGGGTACCGGGCAGATCGACGCCTGGGCCATCCAGGGCAGCATCGCCGATAAGATGCTCGCCCAAGGCAATGCCAAGCAGATCGGACTGGTGTCCGACTATGCGCCCAATTATCAGGTGACCACGGTGTTCACCTCAGCGAATAATGCCGCCAACGAGCGGCAGAAGACTGAAGCCTTTATTCGCGCCTATTCGATGGCGATCGACGACTACAACGCTGCCCTCGTCGACAAGACCGCCACACCGGAGGAAGTGGATGAGGTGGCCAAGATCATCCACAAATATGTGGATTCCGACCGTCCGTTCCAAGCCGCGAAGGAGACCTTCGTCAGCAGCGCCATGCGCATCAGGAAGGGCTGTGCGCTTGCACTCGATTCCGTGACGGATCAGCTTAACTGGTTGAAGGCGGAGAAGATGGTGAGCGAGACGATCACGCCAGAGATGCTCTTCGATACTTCCTACGTCAAGACGATCTGACCCCTGCGGTCCACAAACGGAACATGGGTCGCCCCCGGCCGGCGTGAGAGAAGATATGGAACTGCTGCTAAGGAATGTCCACCACCGCTATGGCCTCGTGGAGGTTCTGAGCGACGTCTCGCTTAGGATCCCACAGGGTGAGATCGTGTGCGTAATCGGCCCGTCGGGATGCGGCAAATCTACCCTGCTGCGCTTCCTAGGCGGGTTGGAGCGTCCGACAGGCGGGACCGTGCTGCAGGTCGGTGTCCCGCCAGCCGAATCGCTCAATCCTCTTACCTACGTCTTCCAACATTTCGCCCTGCTGCCGTGGCGGACCGTAGAAGGCAATGTGAAGCTGGTACTGGAGGGTCACAGGCTACGGACGAATGACGTCGAGCGGATCGTCGCCGATGTCCTTGCCCGCACGCGGCTTTCCGATTTCCGCGCCACTCTGCCGAAGCAACTATCGGCGGGCATGCGTCAGCGCGTTGCGATTGCCCGCGCTCTGGCGGTCAGTCCGGCGGTGATGCTCATGGACGAACCGATGTCGGCCCTCGACAGCCAGACGCGCGAGGTTCTGATGGATGATCTCGTCTCGCTCTGGACGAGTCAGCCTTTTACCGCGGTCTATGTTACGCACAATCTGGCCGAGGCTGTGCGACTGGGACATCGAATAGTCGTGCTTTCCCGCCGGCCCGGACGCATCCGCCATATCGTCAAAATCCAGCAGCCGCTGGCCGAGAGATGCGCCAGCGCTCCGGCTCTGGAGAAGATGCAGATGCATCTTTGGAACCTGATGAGAGACGAGGCAATGGCCGCAGATCAGGAACTGCTCCATGGTTGACATCAGCCCAGTCACACAACCCGTCAAATTCCGCGGCGGCGGCTTCGCGCCCACTCGCGTCCCTTTTGTCGGTCTTCTCGTTTTCATCGTCCTGATTGGACTGGCAGAGATCGGCACCCGTACCGGCTTCATCTCGGGCCTAACGCTGCCTCGTCCCTCGGCGGTCCTCGAGACCTTCGTCCAGCTTTGTCAGACCGGATTGCTATGGCAGCACTTGCTGCCATCGCTGCGGCGTCTTGCGATTGGCGCTTCGATCGGCATTGCTTTTGGCATCGCAATCGGCGTCTTAATCGGACTGTTCAGCCTCATTCGCGCCGGTCTCCTGCCACTAGTCGCGGCGCTCTTACCCATCCCCAAGATAGCATTGCTGCCGCTCTTCGTTATCTGGTTCGGTATCGACGAGGCATCAAAATATGCGCTGATCGCGTTGGGTACCTTCACCCCTACGGTGGTCGCCACGCAGGGAGCGGTTGACAATGTCGACCGCAACCTGATCCGGATGGGCCAGAGCTTCGGCCTCTCTCGGCGCTCGATTGTGCACAAGATCGTTCTGCCCGGCGCATTTCCCGGCATCCTGTCGGGCCTGCGCGTCTCCATCTCCATCGCCATCACTCTACTGGTCGCAGCCGAGATGCTCGGTGCCGAGCATGGCGTAGGCGCCTACATCTTGGATGCAGGAGCACTCTACAATCTGGAGCGCCTGTTCGCCGGGGTCACGATGCTTTCCCTGATTGGCCTGGCCGTCAATTGGTTTATCGGCCGCATTGAGGGGCACTTGCTGGCCTGGCGCACCTAACCCGCGGCCAGCGACCGCAAGCGTCTTGGGAGGCTGCGCCCGGTTGCTCAGACCTTCACGAACGCGAGAACGCGACAGGGTGGGTTGGGGATGGAGACAATATATGAGCGAGGCCCGCAAAATCAGGAGCGTCCTGTAGTCGATGATGTTCTCGCGCTTAATCTGACCACGGAAGAACACGTTCTGCGCAGCAATTTGTCGACCACTGCAGCGGGTCCGCATGCGGAAGCGTTAAAGATTTGCCAAAGGCTGAATGCCGACGTTGTCATTGCCAGTTTCGCTTTTGGCCAAGACGACCCTGGACGTGCGTGATCTCAGAGCTGGCTCCGCTTGTTTGGACAGCGCCCCGCGGAATTTAAGTGGCATCCTGCCGGGTTACGTTGAGCGCGGGGCTTTGCGATTTTGCTGCGGCGTCGGGAGAAGGGCGTAGCCCGACCAGAGCAGCAGCAAAATCGCGCGGCGACGATCATGCGGCCGTCGCCATCGCTTGCGGCCAAAATAAGCCTCGTCGGGCGTGCGCCCGCTGCAAGCGATTTGGGGTGTCGCAGGAAACGATCGCCTCGTGGTTGGTCTGGCTCCCGTCGATGACGACGCTTGAACATTGCACCCTCCGAAATGATCGAAGGCACCTTGCCACAGCGCAGGTAATCAAAAGGTTGCAACAGATCCGACGCTTGACGTCAGGCTGTCGTCAGGAAGGTCTCCTAATCAGTTTCTGCTGCCGCTGTGCTGTTGCCCGACCAACAGGCCTTTTGTGCGGCACGCTCTGCTCGCGTACTTCCTCCCTCCGGGCGGAGCGTCATTCATGAGATAGCCGAAAAGGCAGCTTTGACAAATGAAGGACTGGAGAAAGTGGTTTCACTGAGAATGAGTGCGTCGTCGGTTTGCGACCTGGCATTTGCAGCTGAGGCGCTTGGAGATTTTGACTACTTTTCAAGGCACTACCG